>JBEVJD010000135.1:0-5959 GCA_040510435.1 Pyrinomonadaceae bacterium
CGAGGGACAGCTGTGTGCATATGATGCCCTATTGCTCGCTCCTCCTACCGAGAAACTACAGCGTTTCGCTTTGCACCAAAAATTCGATTCCCAGCGTAGGAGTTTAAGCCAGCATTAACTTCGGGCTTGATACAAAGGAGCGATTTTAAATTCTTGCTGCGAAGCCGGAACCCGTTGGATGAAGTACAGCTTAAAAACAGCGCCTCACTGCCCTACTTACTGCTTCCATGATGTAGGGTGCCCGAGATGGCTACGAGGGGGATTAATCAACGCATTATTGAAGACGAGTCAGGGTCTGCTACTGAGCGAGGAACTGTTCCGCAAGAATCTTTCCCCTAGACCCGCCTCGTGCCACGCTCTTCCGATGAGCAGCTTGACTTTGAGGAGTCGGGGCTGGTCGAGGCGCGACTCGCCCGCTTGCCGGCCATAGCCTGCCGGGTTCATTCTGGAGGACGACGGCTCTTCACGTCTCTGTGGGATGGGTTTCGGCCGTCACCTCGGAACGAGGCGCAGACTAAAGCACATACAGTTTGTGCTCTTCAACTGTGAGGACATCCGAGTATACTTACACACTTGCGAGGCGCGGATGAGGCCGGCGACCCTCTCAGAAGGCTTGACGGCTTTTTGACGGGGTTAGGGGGGAATGAGGGGTTCTGGGTAAGTGGGGGAACGCAGTTCCGTACTCCTTTCCGAAGGATGAAAGCGACTGTTATCGCCAGTCGTGAAAGTCGTATAAAGTAACGAAGAGGTCAGTTATGGCAGCAGATTATCGTCCGTCATATTTAGATTTATACGAGTCCGGGGAGTTGGGGCGGAGGGTGCAAGCCCTTGAACAGATGCTACTTAGCTGCAACGTCTGCCCTCTGGATTGCGGCAACAACCGGATGGAGAACCAGATCGCCAGGTGCTTCTCGGGGAGGCTCCCGATAGTCAGTTCTTATACTAAACACTTCGGTGAAGAGCCAGCGATAGTCGGAACGAAGGGGGCGGGACTAATCTTCTTCGGCAACTGCAACCTGCGCTGCGTCTACTGTCAGAACTACCAGATTTCGCAGGCGCACAAGGAGCAGATCAAGAACGAGGTCACGCACGAGCGCCTCGCCGAGATGATGCTCGACTTGCAGGCGCGCGGCTGCCACAACATCAACTTCGTCAGCCCCACGCACTTCGCGCCGCAGATGGCGCGCGCCGTCCTCATCGCCGCCGCGCGAGGTCTTAATCTTCCAGTCGTCTACAACACGAACGCCTACGACTCGGTCGAGGTGCTGCGGCTGCTCGAAGGCGTGGTGGATGTCTACCTGCCCGACCTGAAGTACTCGGACTCGTCCGAGGGCTACACCTTCTCCAAAGTCCCGCACTACGCCGAGCGCGCGCGCGCGGCGCTCAAAGAGATGTACAGGCAGACGGGCGACGAGCTGGTCTTCCGCGCGGACGGGACGCTCGCGCGCGGCCTCGTCGTGCGCCTGCTCGTGCTCCCGAACGACGTGGCGGGGATTCGCGAATCGCTCGAATGGATACGCGCCGAGTTGAGCCCGCGCGTCGCCGTCTCGCTCATGGCGCAGTACTACGCGACGAACAAGGCGGCGACCGACGAGCGCTACCTGCTGCTCTCGCGCCGCATTAACGAGGGCGAGTGGTGGCGCGCCGTCTCGCTGCTCGAACGGCTCGGGATGGAGGAGGGCTGGATGCAGGAGTACGACGGCGCCTCGCACTACTATCGGCCGGACTTCACAGACCCCGAGACGCCTTTCAAAGACATACGAGACTTTCAAACGCAGTGAGGAGCGACCGCAGGTGAGCACAAACAACGGAACGCCCGCGCCCGACTTCACCCTGAAGGACGGCGAGGGGCGCGACTGGCGCCTGAGCGAACAGCGCGGCCGCGTCGTCGTGCTGCTCTTCTACCCGGGCGACGAGACGCCCGTCTGCACGAAGCAGATGTGCTCGGTGCGCGACAACTGGGAGCAGTACCGGGAGACGGGCGCGGAGGTCGTCGGCATCTCGACCGACTCGGTCGAGTCGCACCGGAAATTCGCCGAGCACCACTCCCTACCCTTACGCCTGCTCTCCGACCCCGACCGCCGCGTCGCCGAACTCTACGGCGCGAAGTCCTGGCTGCCCGGCCGCGCCGCCCGCGCCGTCGTCGTCATCGACGCCCACGGGCGCGTCCGCCACAACCGCGCCCAATCCCTCTCGCTCTTCCGCCCCAAGGACGACGACGTGCTCGCCGCCATCCGCGAAGCTCAGCAATAGGCAGTAGGCGGTGGCAGTTGAAGGCGGCCTGAGAAGCCCCGGAGGGGCGTGATGTTTATAGCCCAACGTGCTAATGAACCCCGAGCCCCGTCAGGGGCGACATGTGTACATGCCGCTCCTCCAGAGCTTTGAAGATTAATAATCGTCCTGAGCTATAAACATCCCGCCCCTCCGGGGCTCTTAACTGCCTCCTGCCGTCTGCCTACTGCCTACTGCTTTATGTTATCCTGCGGGCACGCGTGAAAACTTTCGTCCGAAATTTTTGTAAGGAGAACTGTCAATGGCCGAACAGGTAAAGTGCGCGCGGTGCGGCGAGAAGCGCGAGGGGCTGGGGTACGCGCCCTTCCCGAACGAGATCGGGCAGCGCATCGGCGCGGAAATCTGCGGGCAGTGCTGGAAGGAGTGGCTCCAGCGCCAGAACATGATCATCAACCACTACGGCCTCGACCTCATGAACGAGGACGCGCAAGCCTTCCTCTTCGACAACATGAAAGCCTTCTTCTTCGGCGGCGACCTCCCCACCGCCCAGATCGACACCACGAAGGAGGGGACGGTCAAGTGGTAGGAGGTGGGGTGTTGGGTGTTGGGTGTTGGATGTTGGGGTTAAGATTTAAGGCTGCGACAGTCTCAATCGCAGCGGGTGCGCGACGCTAAGGTTCCAGAACCCAACACCCAACACCTAAAACCCAAAACCCACTCCCCCCTTACCCTACGGCACATTTTTCTTGTCTTGCTCCCGCCCGCGGCGTTAGAATCGCGCCAGTTTCAAGCCCCTACAATCCGCCCGAGGCCAAGTACGGGGGCGTCCGCCTGTGCGGCACGCCCGGCGCACGCTTGCTCGGGCCCACGCTAACTTTTAAGGGGAAACTTCCCGGGAGAAAGTATGAGGACTAAAACGACCCTGACGATTCTGGCCGGCGCGGCGCTCTGCCTCGCGGCCGCCGGCTGCAACTCCGCCGACAACACGAACGCGAACGGCAACACCAACCGCGCGGCCAACGCCAACGCCACGGCGACCCCCACGGCCACGGCGACGCCCGCGGGCAGCGCCTACAACCGCAACTACAACACGCGCGACGACTACAACAAGAACGAGAACAGCTACCGCGCCGAGGCGAAGAACGCCGGGCAGACCATCGGCTCCGGGCTCGAAGACGGCTGGATTCACCTCAAGGTGCGCGCCGCGCTCGCGGCCATCGACGACCTGAGGGACTCGACCATCAACGTGGACGTGGACAACAACGTCGTCACGCTCCGCGGCTCGGTCGGCAACGCCGCCTCGAAGAAGGCGGCCGAGGACGCCGCCAAGAAGGTCGATGGCGTCAAGAGCGTCACCAACCGGCTCGAAATCAAGGCCGACGGCTCCTCCAACAAGACCGGCAACGCCAACACGACCAACGCCAACAAGAAGTAAGGGCCGGGCGTCGTAGAGGAAGTAGACAGTAGTCAGTAGTCAGTAGTCAGTAGTCAGTAGGCTCCGCTTGAGAATGTTGAGGATGAGAACCGCACGGTTCGAGCGACGGAGGGTTTTCTACTGACTACTGGCTACTGGCTACTTCCTACTGGCTACTGCCCTCTGAAACTTTTAACCCGCCGTCCCCGTAGCTACGCGCGCGCAGTCACAGTCAGGCGGCAAAGCGGCGCACGGCACTCCCGGCCCCCAAGAGCCGGCGTGCGCCGGGCCTTCTTCAGCGGCGGCGCGTACTTCCAAGTCTTAAACGTCACAATTCGACGCGCGTCCTTAACAGAGGCGACCCGCCGCGGGCCGGGGCGCGCGAGTCTCCCCCGAACGGGGCAGGAAACCACCTTATGCGACACTCTCAGCAAAGAACTCTCGCGGCCCTCGCGGCCGTGCTCCTTGCGGCCGCCGCCTGGGCCTGGGCGCCGGCGGGCGCGCAGCGCAGGGCGGGCGGCGGCGTTGACGTTTACGCCATCACCAACGCGCGCGTCGTCACAGTCTCCGGCCCCGTCATCGAGCGCGGCACGGTCGTCATCCGCGACGGCCTCATCGCGGCCGTCGGCGCCAGCGTCACGGCGCCGCCCGACGCGCGCGCCATCGACGGCACGGGGCTGACCGTCTACCCCGGCCTCATCGACGCCAGCACCACGCTCGCCATCCCGCGCCCGACCCCTTCGGCCACACCGGCCGGGGGCGCCGGGTTCGCCGGGCTCTTCGGGCAGACGGCCCCTTCGGCCGTCTCGCCGAACTCGACGCAACCGCCCGGGCTTCAGCCTGAGATACTCGCCGCCGACATCATCCGCCCGGGCGGCCCCGAGGTCGAGGCCGCGCGCAACGCCGGCATCACGACCGCGCAGACCGCGCCGCGTGGCAACATCTTCCTCGGGCAGTCGGCCGTCATCAACCTCGCGGGCGACACGCCGCAGCAGATGATTATCCGCACGCCCGTCGCGCTCTACGTCGGGCTCAACCCCATCGGGCAGGGTCAGTACCCCGGGTCGCTGATGGGCGTCTTCGCCTCCGTGCGCCAGATGCTTCTGGACGCGCGCCGCTTCCGCGAGGCCAACGAAATCTACGAGCGCAACCCGAGAGGTCTGCGGCGGCCCGAGCAGGACAAGTCGCTTGCCGCACTCCTCCCCGTGCTCGCACGGCAGATGCCGGTCGTGATGCAGGCCGACCGCGTGCGCGAGATCGAGCGCGCCTTAGACCTCGCGCAGGAGTTCAACCTCAACCTCGTCATCAACGGCGGGCTCGAAGCCGACCGCGTGGCCGCGCGCCTAAAGGCGGCGAACGTGCCCGTCCTGCTCTCGCTGAACTTCCCGCGCCGCACGGCCGCCCCCTCGCCCGAGGCAGACCCCGAGCCCCTGCGCGTCCTGCGCGAACGCGTCGAGGCGCCGAAGACCGCGGGCCGTCTGGCCGCCGCGGGCGTCCGCTTCGCCTTCCAGTCGGGGGGCATGACGACGATGACCGACTACCTCGCCAACGCCGCGCGCGCCGTCGAGGCCGGGCTCCCGCGCGACGAGGCCGTGCGCGCACTGACCCTGAGGCCGGCGGAGATTCTCGGCGTCTCGAACCAGCTCGGCACAATCGAGGTCGGCAAGATCGCCAATCTGACCGTGACGCGCGGCGACCTCTTCGACCGCACGCGGCGCGTGGCGCACCTCTTCATCGACGGCCGACAGGTCGAGCTTCGTCCCGCGGCCACGGCCCCGGGCGGCGCGACGGCCTCCGGGACGTGGACGCTCAACGTCACGCTCGGCGGCTCGGGCAACGAGCGGCAGGAGTTGAGCGGCACGCTCACGCTCCAACAGCAGGGCGACCGCCTGACGGGCTCGCTGCAAGGGCAACTGGGCTCGGGCACCATCGCCTCGGGGACTTCGACGGGCGCGGACATCAACTTCACCGCGCCCATCACTCTGCCCGCGCCCGCGAGCCAGACGACCGACGCCATCTTCACGGGGGCGATTACCGGCAACGAGATGCGCGGCACCGTGCAGGTCGTCGGCCGCGGCCCCGGCACGTTCACGGCGACGCGCGCCGGGGGCCCGCCCGCGGGCGGCGGCGGCGCGGCGCCGCAGGGCGCGACTCAGCCTCCCGGCGGCGGGGCTCAGACACCCGCGGCGGCCGGCCCGCTCACGGGAACGTGGAGCGTCACGACGAGCGCCGGGGCGCAACAGATACCCGGCACGCTTATGCTCCAACAGCAGGGCACACGCCTGACGGGGCGCGTCGAGACGCCCTTCGGCA
>JBEVJD010000136.1:0-3224 GCA_040510435.1 Pyrinomonadaceae bacterium
CTCGAATGAAGTCTGGTGGGCGTTCGGTTCGTTCATCACACTCTCTTGTGGCTGGGTCGCGAAGACGGGTTGCGTGTCGTCCGTCTCTTCGACGGCGAGGAAGAAGTCGTCGTCGCCCTCGTCGGGCGCGGCGGCGACAGCGGCGGGCGCGTGAGTCGCGCCGCCGTTCGTCTCGAAGTGGGGCGCAGCGCGGAAGTCGGGCTCGAACGGTTCCGCCGGGGTGTGCGACTCCGCGCGCGCGTGTGCGGGGGGCGGGGCGGCGCCGAAGGCTTCGGCCGGCCTCGCCTCGATCAGTTCGTCGTCGGCGCCGAGGTCTGCGAAGGAGGCGGCCGGGTCTTCGACCTGCGCCGCGTTCGGCTCGTCGAAGGCCGCGCCGCGGCGCGCGTCCGCGTCGAGCCGGGCGGCCTCTTCGGCGCGCGCGGACGGAGTCGCCGAGGGCGGCTCGCCCTGCGGCGCGTGCGCGTCCGCGGGCTCGTCCGGCTTCGCTTCGCCGCCGCCGAGGAGTGAGCCGACCTTGCCGACCAGATTGCGTATCGATTGGAAGGGTTTCGTCAAGACTGTATCCGCGCCAACTCTGCGCGCCTCCGCTTCGTTGAATGGTTCGAACGTGCCGACGAGGAGGATTACGGGGATGTGCCGGAGCCTCGCGTCCCGCTTGATTCGCTCGCACAACTCGTAGCCGTCGGGGCCGGGCATCACCGCGTCGGCGAGCACCACGTCGGGCGGCGGGTCGTCCGCGAGTGCCCGCAGCGCCTGCTCGCCGTCGCCGACCGCGACGACCTCGAAGCCCTCGTCGTCGCCGAAGGTGAGACTGATGACCTTCTGGATCGTCGGCGAGTCGTCAGCGAGCAGAAGTTTCCGGCGTCCGGAACTCAAAAGAGTCTCCTTGTGTCAGGGGGCCGACCTCTCCGGGGGGCAAGTAAAGGAACGCTTTCGCGCGTGGAGCGGCGGCAGGGCATGTGCACGGCCCCTCGATGAAAACCACGCACGAAGGCCGCAAATCAAACCTAACACCCGCGCCGACAGCCCGTCAAGCTGATTTTCCGGGGCGCTTTTCGGCCGCGCCCGCGCGAGGCCGGATGTATAATCCGGCCGTTTTCCCCGCGCCGAAAATTCAGCCGATGGTGGAGTGGATGAGCGAGGACGCCTGCCGCGTCTGCGGCAACCGAGAGGGCAACCGACTGCACCGCGCGCGCGAGATGTTCGCGGGGACGCGCGACGAGTTCGACTACGTCGAGTGCGCGTCGTGCAGCACGCTGCACATACGCGAGGTGCCCGACCTGCGCCCTTACTACGCGGGCGACTATTACTCGCTGTGCCCGCCCGAGCAGGCGAACGGCGCGGGTTTGAAAAGGCGTCTCGTGCACCGCGCAGGCTCTTTCATACGGGGCCGCGTGGCGGGCTACTACCGCGAACGACGACGACGTTTCGGCGAGTTGCGCCGCCCCTTCGGCCGTCTGCTCGCGGCGCGCGCCGGGCGCGTCATTGCCGACTTCCCCGACTACCTCAAGATCAAAAGCCTCGACCTGCGCCTCGGCCCCGGCTCGGGCATCCTCGACGTGGGCTCGGGCGCGGGCGGGACGCTGGTCGCCCTCAGCCACTTCGGTTTCAGAGACCTGGTGGGCGTCGATCCCTTCGTCGAATCGGACATCGTGTACGCGAGCGGCGTGCGCGTGCTGAAGGCGGAACTCGCCGACCTCACGCGCCGGTTCGACCTCATCCTCGCCAACCACTCGCTCGAACACTTCACGGACGCGCGCGCCGCGCTCGCCGACATACACAGGATTCTCAAGCCCGGTCACTACGCCGTCGTCCGCATCCCCGTCGTCGCGCGCGCGTGGCGCGAGTACGGCGTCAACTGGGTTCAGCTCGACGCCCCGCGCCACCTCTTCCTCTACCCGGCGCGCACCTTTAAAGCATTGGCGGAGGAGGCCGGGTTCGCCGTCGACGAGGTCGCCTACGACTCGACGGCCTTCCAGTTCTGGGGGAGCGAGCAGTACGCGCGCGAGATTCCGCTCGCCGACGAACGCTCCTATTTCGTCAACCCTTCAAAGTCCATCTTCACTCCTGAAGAGATCGCCGCCTTCGACGCGCGCGCCGAAGAGTTAAACAGAAAGGCCGAGGGCGACCAGGCCGTTTTTTACTTGAGAAAGGTCTCGGGCTGAACGTTTTCCGCGCGGTCAACATGTCTGTTGACAGCCGCGAGGGCCGGCGCTAAGCTCCCGCACACTCAGCTCCCGAAGGTTCCGCGGGCCATTAAGGTCTCTCTCCCTAAACTTTTCGAACCCAGGGCGGCGGGCGGCTCCGCCCTCAACTTAAGGACCACGACTCTCTTTCTTTAAGGACGGCTCCACGTCCCTCACTCTTCGAGACAGACAGAGCGCGGGCACCTTTGCGCGGCCCACGCCGAACCCGAATCCGCAACCGCGCGCGCGGAACGCTCCGGCGCGCCTTCCCCGGCGCGGACGCTTTTTCCGCCGTGGAAAGGCGCAGTCCGGCATCAGCAGCACCCAGTGGTACAAAATCGTCGCGCCACAGCGGCCTGTGCCTCGACATCAACGGCGGCCAGACGAACCCCGGCGCGTTAATCATCCAGTACGCCCCGCACGGGGGCATCAACCAGCAGTTCGAGATTCTCCCGGCGTCGTCCGTCCCCTGCGCGGGCAGGGACGAGGACGAGGACGGCGTCGTCGCCTGCTACGACTGCGACGACTTCGACCCCTACGTGCAGCACTGCCCCGTCGAAGACCCGCCCTGCGAGTTCTGCGAGTAGCCGCCGACCGCAGGTCACGCGGATGAACCGAGGGGGCGCGGGCGTCTCGTCCGCGCCCCCTTGTGCCGGCTGGATTTCGGCGGCGCAGTAAAGCTATCATCCGCGCCGACTCGGCTGAACGACTCGGAAGGACGACGGACGCCCATATGGCCTCGACGAAGGGGAAGCTCGACGCCTCGAGGTACGACACGGACAAGGGGGCGCACACCCACTACCTGCGTAACTACGAGGAGTACTTCCGCCCGCTCCTCGACCGCGACGTGCGCCTGTTAGAGTTGGGCGTCCTCAAGGGCGGCTCGCTCCTGCTCTGGCGCGACTACTTCGAGCGCGGCGTCATCGCCGGCCTCGACCTCAACCCCGCGCACGTCGAAGACACCACGGGGCGCATACGCCTCTATCAGGGCGGGCAGCAGGACACCGCACTCCTCGACCGCATCGCGCGCGAGTGCGC
>JBEVJD010000137.1:0-17307 GCA_040510435.1 Pyrinomonadaceae bacterium
CGCCCGCGCGCGGACGTGATGGACGCGACGCGCGTGACGCGCGCGGCGGACAAGTCGCACGCGGCGGACGCGGAGGGCGCGGCCACGAAACGGACGCCTCGCTCCACGGCACGCCCGGCGAGACCGCCACGCCGCAGACCACATACATCCCGCCCGCAGACGCGCGCCGCCCCGGCGGACGCAGCGGGCGCGGCGGGCGCCCCGGCCCCGGCGGCCGTCCGGGCCCCGGCGACCGCGGCCGCGGGCGCGGCTTCGAGCGCGACTTCGTCGTGCCGAAGGCGCTTCGCCTCGAAGACCGCATCGCGCAGTCGCTCAACCCCGCGGCGGGTGCGGCGGCGGCCGACCTCAAGCAGGTGCGGCTCGTCGAGGGCGCGACCATCAAGGAGTTCGCCGAGAAGACCGGCATCCGCCCGAAGGACATTCAGGCGCTCCTCTTGCAGCGCGGCGTCTTCGCCACGCTCAACCAGCCGCTCGACAACGAGATGGCGAAGGAGTTGGGCCGCCGCTTCGGCTTCGACGTGCAGTTCCTCGGCTTCGAGGAGATGGTCGCCGACGAAGAGTTGGAGCAGTTGATTGAGTCTGACGCCGACGACACGGAGGAGCCGCGCGCGCCCGTCGTCACCGTCATGGGTCACGTAGACCACGGCAAGACTTCGCTCCTCGACGGCATCCGCGCCGCCAACGTCGCCGGGGGCGAGGCCGGCGGCATCACGCAGCACATCGGCGCTTACAGCGTCCAGGTGGCGAGCGCCGACGCTCCCGACCAACTGCGCCGCGTCGTCTTCCTCGACACGCCCGGCCACGAGGCGTTCACCATGATGCGCGCCCGCGGCGCGAAGGCGACCGACGTGGTCGTCCTCGTCGTCGCGGCCGACGACGGCGTCATGCCGCAGACGATTGAGGCCATCGAGCATGCGCGCGCCGCGCACGTGCCCATCGTCGTCGCCATCAACAAGATCGACAAGCCCGACGCCAACCCCGACCGCGTGCGGCAGGAACTCGCCGTGCAGGGTCTCCAGCCCGTCGAGTGGGGCGGCGACATCGAGATGGTGCCCGTCTCCGCGAAGAAGCAGGAGAACATCGGGACGCTGCTTGAGACCATCCTGCTCACCGCCGACATCCTGAACCTGAAGGCGAGCCCGACGCGTCTGGCGGGCGGCGTCGTCCTCGAAGCCAAGCTCGACCGCGGGCGCGGCGCCGTCGCCACGGTGCTCGTGCAGCAGGGCACGCTCCGCGTCGGCGAGCCCTTCATCGTCGGGCAGATTTTCGGCAAGGTGCGCGCGATGTACGACGACCGCGGCAACCACATCGACGAGGCGGGGCCCGCCACCCCCGTCGAAGTGCTCGGTCTTCAGGGCGTGCCGCAGGCGGGCGAGACCTTCCAGGTCGTCGCCGACATCACGAAGGCGCAGCAGATTTCGCACCACCGCCAGATGATCGCGCGCCAGCAGACACTCGCGCAGACCACCAAGCGCGGCATCGAGGCGCTCGGCGAAGCGCAGGTCAAGGAACTCCTGACCGTCGTCAAGGCCGACGTGCAGGGCTCGGTCGAGGTGCTGAAGAGCACGCTCACCAAGCTCTCGACCGACACGGTCAAGGTGAGGGTCGTCCGCTCCGGCGTCGGCGCCATCACCGAGTCGGACGTGCTCCTCGCCGCCGCGTCGCAGACCGAGGCCGCGGGCCGCGCGGTCGTCATCATCGGCTTCAACGTCCGCCCCGAAGTCCGCGCCGCGGAACTCGCGCGGCAGGAGCACGTGGACATCCGCCTCCACTCGATCATCTACAAGGTCGAGGAGGAGATACGCGCCGCTATGATCGGCATGCTCGACAAGATCGAGACCGAGAAGATTCTGGGCAAGGCGCTCGTGCTCACGACCTTCCGCGTGCCGAAGGCGGGCGTCATCGCCGGCTGCCGCGTCATCGACGGCGTCATCCGCCGCAACACGCGCGCGCGCCTCATCCGCGACGGCGTCGTCGCGTGGGAGGGCGGCATCGGCTCCTTGCGCCGCCTCAAGGACGACGTGTCCGAAGTGCGCGAGGGCTACGAGTGCGGCATCGGCCTTGAGAACTTCAACGACATCAAGGACGGCGACCAGATCGAGTGCTACGTCATCGAGCAGATCGCCGCGACGGAACTGTAAGGAGGGTGTTGGGTGCTGGATGTTAGGTTTTGGGTTGAATGCCTTTAACCAATACCCAGCACCCAACACCCAACACCCGTTTTTATGAGACGGCCAGAGCAGCTAGCGGAAGTAATACGCGAGGAGGTCAGCCAGATCGTGGGATTCGAGATGGCAGACCCGCGGGTCGAGCGCGTGACGGTGACGGACGTCCGGGTGACGGAGAACCTGCGCGACGCGAGCGTCTACGTCATGGCCGAGGGCACCGAGGCCGAGAAGGCTGAGGCCATGAAGGCGCTCCAGAAGGCCGCGCCCTACGTGCGCCGCCAGCTCGGCATCGCCTTGAACCTCAAGTACACGCCCGAGCTGCACTTCGTCCGCGACACGGTCGAAGAGGCCGCCACGCGCGTCGAAGAACTGCTCTCCAGCATCAGGACGGAAAGTCAGGCCGAGCCCTCCCCCTCCCCAGTAGACGAAGGGGCCGGCGAAGAAGAGAGGAGTAAGGAGGGTGATGAGTGATGGGTGTTAGGTGTTGGGTTAGAACTTGCTCCCACCCAACACCTAACACCCATCACCCATCACCCTTGTATTGAAATGCTCAGTCAAGTGGTTGAACTGATCGAGTCGAAGCGCCGCTTCGCGATCACGTCGCACATCCGCCCCGACGGCGACAGTCTCGGCTCGTCGCTCGGACTCTACTGGCTGCTGCGCGCCCTCGATAAGGAGGTCGAGGTCGTCATGCGGGACGCCGTCCCCCACGCCTACCAGAGGCTCCCCGGGTCGGAATTCGTCCGGGTCACGCCGCGGGTTGACCGCCCCTACGATGCGGTCTTCGTCATCGAGTGCTCGGACATCACGCGCCCCGGCCTGGTGGACTTGGAGAGGCAGTTCGTCGTCAACATCGACCACCACTCGACGACCGCGCTCTTCGGCGACATCAACTGGATCGACTCGACGGCCTCGGCCGTCGGCGAGATGATCTACAACCTCTGCAAGGCGCTCGGCGTCCGCGTCACGCGCGAGATCGCCGAGTGCGTCTACACCGCGCTCATCACCGACACGGGCAGCTTCCACTACTCGAACACGTCGGAGCGCAC
Source organism: Pyrinomonadaceae bacterium (assembly GCA_040510435.1). Taxonomy (GTDB): domain Bacteria; phylum Acidobacteriota; class Blastocatellia; order Pyrinomonadales; family Pyrinomonadaceae; genus QHXN01. The sequence goes on from JBEVJD010000137.1 coordinate 3,218, forward strand.
CTTCAAGGTCGCCTCGGAGCTTGTGCGCGCGGGCGTTAAGCCGGCGAAGGTCTCGCAGGCCGTCTTCGCCAACTACCCTTGGAGCAAGATCGAGCTGATGAGCGAGGTGCTCTCGACCGTCCGGCGTGACGCGTCGGGGCGCATCGCGTGGCTCGTGCAGACGCTCGACATGCAGGAGCGCACGGGGGCTTCGGACGAGGACGCCGACGGCTTCGTCAACTACCCCATGAGCTGCGGCGACGTGGAGGCGTGCGCCTTCTTCAAGGAGACGGCGCCGGGCGTCTACCGCGTCTCGCTGCGCTCGAAGTGCGACGTGAACGTCGCGCGCATCGCCGAGCGCTTCCGCGGCGGCGGCCACCGCAACGCGGCCGGCTGCACCTTCACGGGCACCTGGGACGAGGCCGAGCGCGAGGTCGTCGGCCATCTCGTCTACGCCGTCGAGCACCGCGGCGAGAACGGGACGGGCCCGCTCGCGCTTCCGCAGCAGCAGGAGATCGTCCCCGCGCCCGGGGCGCGCAAGCCCGAGCGCGACGCACGCCCGTAGGCCGTAAATGCTGGATGTCGGATGCTGGATGTTAGTAAGAATCTTTTACTGACATCCGGCATCTGACATCCGACATCTATCGCCTCCGATTTCGGCTTCGCGCGCCGGTTGTGTTAACCTTCGTGCCCGAAAGCCCCCGATACAACCACCACACCGAAGGGACACTGGCCGAAGCTTCAAGGCATGTCTTGGTTTCGTAAAAAGAACCAGCGGATCGAGTCCGTCCCGGCCGAGGAGCGCCGGGTCAAGACCGAAGGCGTCTTCGAGAAGTGCCCCGGCTGTGACGCCGCGCTCTACACGCGCGAGCTGGAAGAGTCGGCCTTCGTCTGCACACACTGCGCCCACCACTTTCGCATCGGCGCGCGCCAGCGCCTCGCGCTGCTCTACGACGAGGGCAAGTACGAGGAGCTGGATGCCGAGGTCATCTCCACCGACCCCTTGGCCTTCGTAGACACCAAGCCCTACCGCGAACGGCTCGAACAGGCGCGCCGCAAGACCGGACTGCCCGAGGCCGTCATCAACGCGCGCGGCCGCATCGGCGGCCACCCGGCGCTCGTCGCGGCGATGGACTTCAGCTTCCTCGGCGGCTCGATGGGCAGCGCCGTCGGCGAAAAAATCACTCGAATTGTCGAGCGCGCCGTCGAGGAGCGCGCGGCCGTCGTCATCTTCAGCCAGTCGGGCGGGGCGCGCATGCAGGAGGGCACCCACAGCCTCATGCAGATGGCGAAAATCGCCGCCGCACTCGCGCTGCTCGCTGAGGCGCGGCTCCCTTACATCTCCGTCATGAGCGACCCGACGACGGGCGGCGTGACCGCCAGTTTCGCCATGCTCGGCGACCTCAACATCGCCGAGCCCAAGGCGCTCATCGGCTTCGCCGGCCCACGCGTCATCGAGCAGACCATCCGCCAGAAGCTCCCCGAGAACTTCCAGACCGCCGAGTTCCTCTTAGAGCACGGCATGCTCGACGCCGTCGTCGACCGCCGCGAGATACGCGACTGGATCGTCCGCGCCCTCGGCTTCACCTACAACCCCGAAGGCCGTCTCCAACCCTTCAAGGCCGAACTGGCCCCGGGCGCCAACGGCGACGGCGTCCTCAACCCTTCGACGGCCGAACAAGACAGTAGCCCGACCGTCAGGGAGGGCGTAGGTCTCACGGAATAAACACATGCGAGACCTGGGCCCTCCCTTACAGTCGGGCTTCCGCCATGAACTTCGACGAGTCGGTCAGATACCTCTTCAGCCTCGGCCACGAGACGCTGGCCGTCAAGCTCGGCCTTGAGAACGTCTCGCGCCTGCTCGAACGCCTCGGGCGCCCGCAGGACTCATTCCCCTCCGTCCAGATCGCCGGCACGAACGGCAAGGGCTCGACCGCGGCGATGCTTGCGAGCGTCGCGCGCGCGGCCGGCGTGCGCGCGGGGCTCTATACCTCGCCGCACCTCGTCTCGGTGACGGAGCGCGTGCGCGTCGGCCACCGCGATATCTCGCGCGAGGGTTTCGCGCGCCACGCGACGCGCGTGCGCGAGGCGGCCGAATGGGTCGAGCGCGAGTCGGGCGCGCTCCCGACCTTCTTCGAGCAGGTGACGGCCATCGCCCTCTCTGCGTTCGCGGACGAGAGGGTCGAACTTGCGATTCTCGAAACAGGCTTAGGCGGCCGGCTCGACGCGACGACGGCCGCGGGCGCGCGCTGGGTGGCCGTCACGCCGGTCGCGCTCGACCATCAGGAGTATCTGGGTTCGACGCTCGCCGAAATCGCCGCCGAGAAGGCCGCCATCATCCGCCCGGGCACGCGCGCCGTCATCGCGCCGCAGGAGCCGGCAGCCGAAGAGGTCATCCTGCGGCGCTGCCGCGAGTCGGGCGTCGAGCCGCGCTTCGCGACCGAAGAGGTTGAGGTTGAAGAGGTCGGCGCGGACGGCCGTCTCCGCATGCGCCTGCGTACCGCGCGCGACGTGTACGCGGGCGTGCGTCTCTCGCTGCGCGGCCGTCACCAGTTGACGAACGCCGCGACGGCGGTCGCACTCGCGGAGATGCTCGCCGAAGACGGCCTCGCAATCTCGCGCGCACACGTCGTCGAGGGGCTTGAGACGGCGGAGCACGCGGGGCGTCTGGAGTTGGACGAGCGGCAGCGGCCAGCCGTCCTCTACGACGGCGCGCACAACGTGGCGGGCGCACGCGCGCTGCGCGCGTACCTCGACGAGTTCGCGCCCGAGGGGGTCACGATGGTCTTCGGCGCGATGCGCGACAAGGAGCTTGACGAGATAGGGCGCGTGCTCTTCCCCGCCGCGCGCCACCTCGTGCTGACGGCACCAGAGAGCCCGCGCGCGGCGACCGTGGAGGAACTGCTCCGCGCCGTGCCCGTCCCGACATCTTCGAGTACAATCGCGCTCGCGCCTTCGAGCCGCGACGCGTTGGTTGTCGCGCGGACGCACACGCCCGCCGACGGGCTCGTCTGCGTGACCGGCTCGCTCTACCTCGTCGGCGAGGTGAAGTCCCAACTCGAACCAAACGTCGGAGAGTCCTGAGAGATGGCGGAAGTTTCCGAATCGAAACGCCTGTGGCGCACGGCGCTGATCGTGGCGGGCGTCGGCGTGCTCGTCCTCGTGCCGCTGGGGTGGCTGGCGCTGCGGATGTGGGACGACACCATCCAGCGGCGCGTCGTCGCGGCCAACGAGTCGGCCGCGCTCACCAACCTCGACAACATACAGGCCGCCCAGCAGCTCTACTTCGAGGCCAACGGCCAGTACGGCACCTTCCGGCAGCTCATAGACTCGGGCATCTTTCAGGCCGAGGTGAGCGGCGACCCGCCCGCCGTGCGCGGCTACGTCTACACCTTCAGGGTGCAGCCCCGCACCGACACGCAGTCCGCTTCCTACACCGTCAACGCCGACCCCGTCCGCTCGGAGGGGCGCGACGCGACCGGGCGCCGACACTTCTTCGTCGGCTCCGATGTCACCGGCGTCCGCTTCAACGAGTCGCGCCCCGCGACCAAAGACGACAGGCCGCGCCCGAAGGTGGGGGCTCAGTAGGCGATAGGCAGACGGCAGTGAGCCCCGTCAGGAGCGACATGTTTGTAGTCCACGCATGCTATCGGAGTCCGAGCCCCGTCAGGGGCGACATGTGTACATGCCGCTCCTCCGGAGCTTGAAAGATTGTAATCAGCCTTGAGCTATAAACATCCCGCCCCTGACGGGGCTCACACCTCTTAACTGCCTGCTAGTTCATCATGAACACATCGAACAAAGAGCAGCCCGAGGTTCTGTCGAGCGAGGAGGTCTTCGGCGGCAGGCTCATCAGCGTTGTGCGCGACACGGTGCGCGAGGGCGAGCAGACCTACCTGCGCGAGGTCGTCAGGCACCCGGGCGGGGCGGCGGTCGTGCCGTACTTCGAGGACGGGACGGTCGCGTTCGTGAGCCAGTACAGGCACCCGGCGCGGAAGTACGTGCTGGAACTGCCCGCGGGCAAACTCGACCCGGGCGAGCGGCCCGCGGAGACGGCCGCGCGCGAGTTGGAGGAGGAACTGGGCGTCGTCGCCGGGCGTTGGGAACAGCTCTCGGAGTTCTACACCACGCCCGGTTTCTGCGCCGAGCGGCTGTGGGTCTTCCTCGCCACCGACCTCAGGGAGACCGCGCGCCGGCACGAGGAGGACGAGATCATCGAGGTCGTGCGCCTGCCCCTCGCGCGCGCGCTTGAGATGGTCGCGTCGGGCGGGATTGACGACGCCAAGACCATCATCGGCCTCCTCCTCGCCGCCCGCCGCCTCGGCGTCGAGGCGTAAGACGATTAACCACAAAGGCACAGAGACACGGCTAGTACACAGCTATAATGCTTGAGCTGTGTCTTAAGCTGTGGCTCTGTGCCTCTGTGGTTAAATACTCTTCCTTATGACGGACGACATCCCGCGCACCCCGCCGCCACGCGCGCCGACCTTTTTGAATTACGCACACACGGCGGTGGCCTGGCCGCTGGTGGCGCTCTACACGGTGTTGATGGCGACGCTGTCGCTGGCCTGCTCGCCCTTCGACCGGCGGGGGCGGATGCAGCACTGGTGCGCGAGCACTTGGAGCCGGATGATCGCGCGGACGGCGCGGCTCGACGTGCGCGTCCACGGTGCCGAGCATCTGCGCGCCGGACAGTCTTACGTCTTCCTCTCGACGCACCAGAGCTGGATGGACATCCCCGTGATGCTCGGCTACCTCCCGGCGCAGCTCCGCATCGCGGCCAAGCGCGAGGTCTTCCTCGTCCCCTTCCTCGGCTGGCACATGCGGCGCGCGGGACACATCGCGATCAACCGCGGCTCGACGGCCGAGTCCATCGCCAGTCTGCAACGCGCGGCGCGGCTGCTCGGCGACGGCGTCTCGGCCTTCCTCTTCCCCGAGGGCACGCGCACGCGCGACGGCTCGCTCCAGCCGCTCAAGAAGGGCGGCTTCCGGCTCGCGCTGGAGTCCGGCCTCCCCGTCGTCCCCGTCACCATCACGGGGACGCGGCGCGCGATGCCGCGCGGCTCGATGTGGCTGCGCGCCGGCCCCGTCGAGATGTACCTCGCCCCGCCCCTCCCCACCCACGGCCTCGACGACGCAGACCTCCCCGCCCTCATGCAACAGGTACGCGACGCGATGTTGGAACACTTCAGTAGGCAATAGGCAGAAGAGAGTAGGCAGTTGGCAGTTGGCAGTTGGCAGTTGGCAGTTGAAGGCGGCCTGAGAAGCCCCGGAGGGGCGGGATGTTTATAGCCCCGATGTTCTAAACAACCCCGAGCCCCGTCAGGGGCGACATGTGACATGCCGCTCCTACGGAGCTTAGAAGCTTAATGCTCAGCATCGAGCTATAAACATCCCGCCCCTCCGGGGCTCCTAACTGCCTACTGACTCCTGTCTACTGACTCCTGTCTACTGCTTTCTGCTACACTCGCTGTGTGGACAATCCGCCGATTCAAATCCCGCTGGGACGCCCCGAAGAACTGACGCGCGAGGAGCCGCCGTCGCCCGCGCGGCCCGACCCGGACAATCCGCCGTGGGGTCTGGGGGGCGCGGTCGGGGTGCTGTTTTTGAGCTTCCTGCTCATGGTCGTGACGCAGTTGCTCTTCCTCATCCCCTACGCGCTGCGGCGCGGCGTCCGACTCGACGCGCTGGCGGAGTTCGCCCTCAAAGACCCGAGCGCCATCTTCATCCAGGTCGCCTCGATTGTCCCGGCGCACCTGCTCACGCTCGGGCTGGCGTGGCTGTTGGTGACGAGGGGTGGCAAGTACCCCTTCTTCGCCTCGCTCGGGTGGGAGTGGGGCAACGGGTTCACCTTCTGGCGTAGCACATGGCTGGCCGTCGTCATGTTCCTCACCGGCGTGAGCGTCATCTACATCACGGGGCCCGCCGACAACGCGCTCGAACGGCTCCTCCAGAGTTCGCGCGCCGCCGCGCTCGCCACCGCCTTCGCCGCGACCTTCACGGCGCCGCTCGTCGAGGAGATAGTCTTCCGCGGCCTCCTCTACTCCTCTCTGCGGCGGCTGGTCGGCGCGGCGTGGGCCGTCGTCTCCGTCTTCGTGCTCTTCGCGCTGATACACGTCCCGCAGTACTGGCCGAGCTACGGCGTCATCGTCGTCATCCTCATGCTCAGCCTCGCCCTCACGCTCGTCCGGGCGTACTCGGGGCGGCTGCTGCCCTGCTTCGTCGTCCACCTCGTCTTCAACGCCATCCAGTCGGTCTTCATCGTCATCGAGCCGTACCTCAAGCCCTACTTCCCCGAAACGCCCACGCCCGACCCGGGGCTCCTGCTCGAACTCGCACTGAGGCTCTGCCGCGTCGTCTGACCAGATGAGTTACGAGGTCGTAGTCGTCGGCGGCGGCATCGGCGGGCTCACCTGCGCGGCGCTGCTCTCGGCGCGCGGCGTCGGCGTCTGCCTCGTCGAGCGCGCCGGGCGCGCGGGCGGGTGCGCCTCGAACTTCCAACACCTCGGCCACGACTTCGAGACCGGCGCGGGGCTCTACGCCTGCTGGGAGCCTTCGGGTCTGCACGAGCGCGTCTTCGCAGAACTGCCCGTCGCGGCGCCCGAGGCGCGCGAGGTCGCGCCCGCCTACACCGTCCGCCTCCCCGACGGCGCGGACGTGCGCGTCGGCGGGCAGGCCGAAGAGTTCTACGAGACGCTGCGCGCGTCATTCCCCGAATGCGCCGACGGGGCCGTCGGCTTCTACCGAGAGGCGGCGCGAGTGAGTGCCGGCCTCCGGCGCGCGGCGCGCCACACGCCCGCGCTCGCCTCCGCGTCGAAGCCACAACTCCTGCGGCTCGCGGCCTCAGAGCCGCGCCTTGCCGCGCGCATCATGGGCGCGCGCGGCGACACGGCCGCCCGACACCTCGCCGACACCTCGCCGCGCTTCCGGCGCTTCGTGGACGCGCAGCTCCAGACCTTCGCGCAGGCGCCCTCCGACTCCTGCTCGTACCTCTACGCCGCGGTCGCGCTCACAGAGCCCCTTCGGCCGATGTACGCGCTGCGCGGCGGCGCGCAGGCGCTCGCCGACGCGCTCGTCGAATCTATCAGGAAGAGCGGCGGCACCGTCCGTCTCGACACGACCGCGCTCCGGCTCGCCTTCGATTCGGGGGGGCGCGCGAACGGCGTCACGCTCCTGAGCGGCGAGACCGTCGGGGCCACCCGCGCCGTCGTCAGCAACCTCACCGTCTGGGACACCTACGGCAAGCTCGTCGGCGCCGAGCACACGCCCGCGCACGTCCGCGCACAGTTGAAAGGTCTTCGCGGCTGGGGCGCGTACCAGATTTATTTCAGCCTCGACGAAGAGGCCGCGCGCCGTCTCCCGTCGGAGAAAATTCTCGCGCTCGACGACTGGCAGGAGGGCCGAGCGTTCGACGCCGAGAGCGCGGTCTTCATGCTCGGCGCGGCGCCCGCCTGGGACGCGCGCGCGCCCGCGGGCCAACGCGCCGCCACCGTCACGGCCTTCACCGACGCCGAGCAGTGGTTCTCGTTCCACTCGGACGAGACGGAGCACGAGGAGCAGGACGCGCGCGCCCTCGAATCGCTCTGGTCGCGGCTCCACGCCGCGCTCCCGGAGGTAGGCTCCGGCGCTGAGGTCTTCGAGACGGCCACGCCGCGTACCTTCTACGAACGCACGCGCCGCCGGCTCGGCATGGTCGGCGGCATCCGGCGCACGCCCGACCTCCTCCGGGGCCCGCACGCGCTCACGCACAGGACGCACGTCCCTAACCTTCTCCTCGTCGGCGACACGGTCTTCCCCGGCCCCGGCCTCGCGCCCGTCACGCACTCGGCCCTCGTCGTCGCAAACGAACTTAGACCTCGAAGAGATGGACGGTGACGTTTGACGGCGCAGATTGAAAGGATGCGGGCCACACGCCCGCCGGCACAATGAACCGATTGAGGATGAGAAGGAGATTAATTTTATTCGCGGCCCCGGCGCTCGCGGTCGTCCTGGCGGGCTGCGCGTTCTACGCGGTGCTGTCGCGTTCGAAGGGTGAGGTCGTGCCTGAGCATAAGTATTTCCAGAAGGACGCGGGGCGGACGCTGGTCATCGCCCACCGCGGCGGCGCGGGGCTGTGGCCCGAGAACACGCTCTACGCCTTCGAGCGTGCGGGCGCGTTGGGCGTTGACGTGATCGAGACGGACGTGCGCGCGACGGCCGACGGCGAGCTGGTCGTCTTCCACGACGAGGGACTCGAACGGACGACCGACGGCGCGGGCCGGGTCGGCTCGTTGACGCTCGCGGAGTTGAAGCGGCTCGACGCGGGCTATCGCTGGTCGCCCGACGGCGGCCGGAGTTTCCCGCTCAGGGGCAAGGGCGTCACGGTGCCCACGTTGCGCGAGGTCTTCGCCGCGCTCCCCCACATGCGTTTCAACATCGAGCCGAAGCAGACCATTCCCTCGCTCGCCGCGCCCCTGTGTCGCCTCATCCGCGAGCAAGGCATGGCGGACAGGGTTTTAATCGCCTCATTCAGCGGGAGCACTCTCGCGGAGTTTCGGGGCGAGTGCCCCGAGGTCGCGACCTCGGCCGCGACGGGCGAGGTCGCGAGTTTCCTCACGCTGCACGGCGCGGGACTCGCCGCCTCCTACAGTCCGACTATGCAGGCGCTTCAGGTGCCGGAGCACGCGGGCGCGCTGCGCGTGCTGTCCCGCGACTTCGTCGAGGCCGCGCACGGCCGCAACCTGCGAGTCCACGCCTGGACGGTCAACGCCGAGGGGGACATGCGCCGCCTCTTCGAGATGGGCGTGGACGGCATCATGACTGACTACCCCGACCGCCTCATGAAAGTCCTCGGCCGCTCTCCCGCGGACTGAAGTTTCTCCGCCGCCTCAAGTCTTTGCAAACGAAATCGCCCCGCCGGACGGCCTGGGCCGCTGGCGGGGCGATGCTCGTTCTGCGAGAGAGAGACTAGTTGTTCGGTCTGTGGCCGGGCTCGATGGTTCTCTCGCGCATCGGCCTCTCCGACGGCTCGACGCGCGAGGGCGGGGTGATGGGCGTGGGCGTCACCGGCCTGAAGTCGCCGCCGCCAGAGCCGCCGCCGGAGCCGCCCGACCCGCCACTGCCGGGGTTCCCGCCTCCCGGGTTGTAAGCCGTGCCGCCGCCCGAAGGCTGGACGGTGGGCGGTATCCAACCCCCGCTCGGGTCGGGCTGCGGCCGGTAGATGCCCGTGTGGTAGAAGTTGCCGTAGGGCGAACGCCAGCCGTAGCCGAAGGGCAGGAAGGTGTAGCAGCCCACGCTCGTGTTATAGAACCAGAAGCCGAAGGGGTTGCTCGTCCGGCCGAAGATGCTGTCGTAATTGCCCATGTTGAGGGCCGCGCTCAGGGCGCGCCGGTTGAGCCGCTCGTTGGCCTTCGCCAGTTCCTTGCCGCGCTCGCGGCTCCACATGTCGAGGTCGTCGCGCAACTTCTTGTCGAGCTTCACGACCTCGACGACGCTGCCGCCGGAGACGCGCGCGACCTTGCCTCCCTTGACGGCCGTCTTGCCTACGACGGCGCGACCCTTGGCGACAACGACCTCCGTCGTCCCGCCGGCCTGCGCGTTGAAGCGGTAGACGCCGCTGCGCTCGACGCGGACGAGCCCGCCCGGCGTCGCCACCTCAATCGAGAGGTTCATGTCGCTGTAGCCGGTCGCCTCAACGACGGCGCTGCCGCGCGTCAACTCGACCCGCAGGTTGTTGAGGTCGGCGTTGGCCAAAGTGAACTCCGTCCCCCCGCCCGCGCGGAAGTAGGAGCCGGGGTTGAGCAGAATTTCGACCCGACCGTTGGAACCCGTGCGGACGGCGTCGCCGCTCTTCAGCTCGTCCTGGGCCGAGAGGGCGCGCCAGTCCGCCGACGCCGCGCGCCGCACCTTCACGTCGCCCGCGACGAGATTGACGCCGCCCGCGCGCGCCGAGATGACGCGATAGTCGCGCGCGTCGGCGCGCGCGACGCCGAGCGCGCAGGTCGCGACGAAGGCCAGCGCCAGGAGACTACGGAGCGAAGTTTTCTTAATTCGATTCATGTGGGCACCACCTTGCAGGCTTTGGGACACAAAAGGGAGAGCGTTCGTTCGCCGAGAGCATACTCCGGCGCGCCCCACATGACAAGAGCTTTGGTCGGCGGTGAGAGCCCCGACCGTTCTCAACGACTCTGCGACGCCACCTTCAAAGCCTCGGCCGCGTCCGGCTCCGCCCCGCGGACGATGGTCACGGCGTCGCCTTCGAGCCGCACGCGCGTGACGGCCGCGCCTTCGTGCCACTCGCGCTCGGACTCTATTTGCGCGGCGGCGCCGGGCGCGGCGCGGCGCTGGAGCATCTGGTTGTAGGCGCGGAAGAACTCCTGCGCGTCGCGCGGCGTGTCCCACACCGTCCGCCAGACGAAGAGCGGCGCGCGCCCCTCGCGCTCGAAGACGAACGAGCGGTCGCCGCCCCAGCCCGCGGCCGCGCGCCGCGCCTCGTCCGTCGTGACGCCGGCCAGCAGCAACCCGCGCACGCCGATCTCGCCGAGCGGCGTCGTCGCCGTCGGGCGCCAGCCCTCGTCCGCGAAGCCCTCCAAGTCCAAATCGACCTCGCGCGGCGACTCGCCCGAGAGGTACTTCTCCGGGTGTAACACCTGCTCGGAGGACTGCGGCGGGCGGCGGAAGACTTCGTCGAGGCTGACCGCGGGGCGCGCACGCCTGAGCGTCTCGACGAAGTGCAGGCCGTCGCGGTAGCGGAAGATGAAGGTCTCCGTCAGCAGCGGCGGGAAGAAGGCGCCGATGCCCTTCCGGTAAGTGGCGTAGCGTTCGTCCTCTTCGCGCGTCAGGTCTTCGATTGACTTGCGCTCCCAGGCGGGCCCTTGCGTGACGCGACGTTCGACGCTGACGGCGTCGCCCTCGATGAGCGCGAAGGCTGCCTCCTCGCGGTCGAAGCTGAAGGGGCGCGCAAGCACCATCCTGAGCAGGTCGAAGTGCTGATCCTGCAAGGCGTGGACGAACTCGTGCGTGAGCAGCCCCGAGTCGCGCGGGCCGCCGCGTTCCGTGACTAAAAGCACCTGCTTGTCGAGCGGCGAGTAGGTCGCGCCCGCGGTCGCCGCCGTGAAGCTGACGGCGAGCGAGGGCAGGTCAGTCCCTTCGGGCAGCATCCCGCCCGCGACCGCCAGACGGCTCAAACCCTTCAGGTCGTCCGTGCCGAGCACGTCGGCGATCTCCTTCGTGCGCGTGCCGTACTCCCAGCCCGACAACTCGGTCATCCCGACCTCGCCCCGCCACCCGAGCCCGCGCACGCGCGAGGCAGACTCCGCTGCGCGCTCGCGCAGTGACTTCAGGCGCGGCGAGAGCGGCCGCAGCGGCAGTGGCGGCAGAGTCCGTCGCGCGGGCGCGGGCGCGTCCGTCCCCGCCGCCAGCACCGGCGACACCTCGCGCGAACGCGAACGCTTAGCGACCAACACCGTCAGCCCCGTCGCCACCGCCGCCAGCACCACGAAAAAGACCAGAAGATGACTTCCCCTTGTACGCATATCAAGACTTAGACGCCCGAACCGCCTCCCGCGCTGCCGCCAAAAACGCCTCAGATGTTGCAGCACGTTTTAAGTTCAACGGAGACGTACCCGCATCCCGCGGCGGCAAATAATTTCGACATTTGCCCGGTTTGACTCGGTGCTATACTCGCACACAAAAGAGGCTTGCGATGAGCATCAGGATAAACACTTCCCCGCCGGTCAAGACCTACACGCTTGAGGAGTTCTGGCAACTGCCTGACCCGCCAGACAGGTCAAAGCTCGAACTCATCGCTGGAGTTCTCTTCATGACCCCTCCTCCCGAATACACCCACGATCACGTGGTCAAGAGACTTATTCGCCTGTTAACGCGGCATTTGATTGAGATAAATGATAAGGGCGATCTGTTAGTTCCCCGCGCGGCCATCTGGACGAGCGGGCGAACGTACCTTGAGCCAGACCTGTTCTACGTCTCGGCCGAACTGACGGCGCGACAAGAGCCCAAGCATCGTGAATCAGCCGACCTTGTCATCGAAGTCGTCTCGCCTGGCTCGGCCATCTACGACCGGAACACGAAGGCCGACACCTACGCCGCGCTCGGCGTCTGCGAACTCTGGCTCGTGGACGAAGCGGAACAGACCGTCGAGGTGCGACGGCAGACCAGCGGCACCTTCGACGAAGGACGCACCTTCGTCCGCGGCGAGTTCGTCGAGTCGACAGTCTTCCCCACCCTCCGCCTCGCCGTCGAACATTTGTTCACGGACTAGCCGCACGCCCCGCGTCTCATTCTCCACCGCCCCGCCCTCCCGCGTACCATTTTTCGTAGAGAGTCCACGCGGCTCAACAACCCTCCGCCCGGAAGAAAGCATCTGAGGGTCAATTCAGGCAAGCCCCGCGGAGCGACTCCCCAGGCTCTCCGACCGCCGACGTTCAAGCGAACCGTTTGAGGAGAGGAGCCTACCATGCCGCGACACCTTCCGAGGCCGCACGAACAACTTGAAATCTCCGAGCCCTGCTCGGCCGACTGGGACTCGATGTACGGCAACGACCGCGTGCGCTTCTGCGAGCATTGCCGACTCCACGTTCATAACCTTTCCGAAATCACGCCGAGGGAGGCGCTCGACCTCGTCCTGCGCTCGGGCGGGCGTCTCTGCTTGCAGATCGAGCGCGACGCGCGGGGCGTGCCGCGCACGCGCGCCCTCGCCCAGCCGCTCTACCAGATTAGCCGGCGCGCCTCGCGCCTCGCCGCCGGTGCCTTCGGCGCGGCGCTCACGCTCTGCTCGGCGACGGCGGCGCGCGCGCAGACGGCCGGCCCCGCGCCCGCGCAGCAGGTCGTCACGACGCCCGCCCAGGCCGCCGAGGCCAAGCCCGAGGCCGGGACGGTGGGCAACACGACCGTGACGGATGTGCCGCTCGAAGAGCCCAAGGAGCGCCCCGGGTTGAGGGGGCTCGTCGTCCTCCCGCCACGCGAGCCGCTCGTGCAGGCCGCGATGACTAACGACCTCGAAGCCGTCAGGCGGCTCCTCGTTTTAGAGGGCGCGGACGCCAACGTGCTCGACAGAAGTTACGGCACGACCGCGCTCACGCACGCCTTCATGAACAGCAACCGCGAGATGATGCGCGAACTGCTCTGGCGCGGCGCGCGCGTCAACGAGCGGCTCGCGTACAAACAGACGGCGCTGATGCGCGTGCGCGACGACACGACCGTCGAGGCCGTGCGCGACCTGCTCGACGCCGGGGCCAAGGTCAACCTGCGTGACGATGATGACAACACCGCGCTCATCTTCGCCGCCGAGCGCGGCCGCGCGGATGTCGTCGAACTCCTCTTAAAGGCCGGGGCTAAGGTCAACGTCCAGAACAAGGAGGGGCGGACGGCGCTGATGAACGCCGCCTCCAACGGCTCCGTCGAAGCCGTCCGCCTGCTCCTACAGGCGGGCGCCGACCTCACGCTCCGCGACACTGAGGGCTGCGACGCCCTCCGGCACGCGCGCGACAACGAGGCCGACGAAGTCGCCGCGCTCCTCCTCGCCCACGGCGCATACGAAGAACCGGAAAAAGAGCAGTAGGCGGTAGGCGGTAGGAGATGGCAGTAGGGCAGTAAGCCCCGGAGGGGCGGGATGTTTATAGACAACGTCTACAATAATTTTGAGAAGCTCCGGAGGAGCGACATGTCTGATGTCGCCCCTGACGGGGCTCAGGTTCAATTACACGTCGGAACTATAAACATCCCGCCCCTCCGGGGCTTCTCAAACGGCCTTCAACTGCCTACCGCCTACTGCCTACCGCCTACTGCCATCTGCCTACTGCCTGCCGCCTACTGCTCTCACTTCGCGAAGTAGCCGCGGCGGCCGCGGGCGACGGCGTCGGGGCGGCGCGGGATGCGTATGTGGATGGCGCGCCAGGAGCCGTCGCGTCCCTTGTTGGTGGGGCGGTAGGAGAGGCTGTAGACGGTGCCAAGGTCTGCGACGACACGCTCGTATGCGCCAGCCAGGTCTTCGAGTTTCTCCACCTCGTAGAAGAGGCCGCCGCCGGCCTCCGCCAGTTCCTTCATGCGTTCGTGCGCGAGGTCGTAGGTCTCGGGCTGTATGTCCTCGGGGCTGAACGCCTCGTAGAACTCCG
>JBEVJD010000138.1:0-2651 GCA_040510435.1 Pyrinomonadaceae bacterium
ACGAACGACCCGCCGCCCGCCGCACCCGACCCCGACCCGAGGCCGGAACGCGGCCGCCGTCGCGGCAACGCCCGGCAGAACTGAGGCGCCCGACCACGGCCGCACGCGCCCCGCCGTCCCGTCACACCAAGACTTCTGCGAAGGTCGCGGTGCGCGCGCGGGAACGGTAGACGCGCCACGCATCTTGAATAAGAGAAAAGCCGCCCCTTTTTAAACGGGGCGGCTTTTCGTTTTCATTACGGATTGCTTACAGACCGAACCTCTGACCGTATTCGGCGGAGTCGAGGAAGGCTTTCACCATCTCGGCCCGGACGTAGTTGCCGTCGAACTCGTTGAGCTTGTCGAGCCAGAACTTCCAGCCGCGGAAGTCTGTGTCCTGCGGGTCGTCGGGGTTGCGGCGCAGGTAGCCGTGGTACTGCATCAGGACGAAGGCGCGGTTTAACTCCGCACGGCGGAGGTCGTCGTCGTCGGCCACCGCGCGTAAGACGGCGGCGCGTTTCTGTGGGTCGCCGGGCGCGGCGCCGAGCGTCGCGACGAGTTGATCCTTCTCCGCTGTCGAGAGGACGCCGCCCGCGTTCTGGTCGAGTTTCGTGACGAAGGCGTCGGCGCTCATGTCGAGCGGGTAAGCGTCCGCGAAGCGCTGGCGCCGGACGAACTCAAGTGCATAAGCGTTCTTGTTCGCGTCGAGTTGCCGCTCCCAGTCTCCGATGCCGACGCGGACGCCCTGACCGATGCGACCGGCGTCGGCCAGCAACTCACGCAGGCGTATCACGGGCACGGTGCCTGCGACGTTCGGGGAGGTGGCGTCGCCATAGGCGGCCTTGAAGGCGCGGTAGGCCAGATAGCCCGTCTCCTGAAATTCAATCGAGAGGAAGAAGGCCGCCGAGACGTTGATGCGCTTCACCTCGCGGCACTGCGCGTCCGCGCCGCACCCCTCGATCTCGTTCGTCCAGAAGGCGAGCCCCGAGGCGTCGGGCTCGCGGTTGAGGAAGTCTGCGTAGTGCTGGCGCACGAAGAACTCGGCGTTCAGACTCGCCAACTTCACAGGGCTGGGGCCGCTCGTCGCGTCGTCGTCGGCGATCTTCACCGTGACGACGGACAGTGGGCCGAGGGTCGCGCCGGAGGTGTTGCCGAGCGCGACGTTGAAGCTCTCCTCGCCCTCCGCGAGCGCGTCGTCGTTGAGCAGCACGTCGAACGACTTGCTCTGCTCGTTCGGCCCGAAGCGGAGCGTGCCCACGGCGGCGCTGTAGTCGCCCGTGTCGCGCGCGCTCAGGTCGGTGGTGGCGTAGGTGACCTCGGCCGCACCAGACACGTCGCCGCCGCGCGTGACGGTGACCTGCACCTTGCCGCCCTCGGCGCCAGAGTAGTTTGCGCTGGCGAACTGTACGGAGCTTGCGGCCGACGCCGTGGCAAGGTCGGTCTCGGCGATGAGCAGACTGCCGCCGTCCGTGCGCAGCGCGAAGCCGCGCGCGCCCCAGCGAATCAGCCTCCCGACGCGCCCGCGGACGTTGCCGAGATGTGCCTCGCCCACGGGCCGGTAAGTCCACATGTCGTAGGCGCGGAGCTTCACATTGATGGTGAGGAAGACTCCGTCCGAGCCTGCGATCTCTTCGCTGACGAGGTAGACGCGCCCGGCGGCAACGTCGGGCAGGGCGTTCCCGAAGCCGAAGTCGGGCGCGAGGCGCGCGTAGGTGCCGACGAGGGCGCGCACCTCGGTGTCCAGGACGCGCCCGGTCGAGCCGTAAAGACGACCGGCGGCGAACTTCATGTCGTCCGCCCCGAGGACGCCGATGCCCATGCCGTCGGCGGGCGAGGTAACGCCGCCTGCGTCAACGGCAAACCTGTCAACCACGCCGCGGTTGAGGAGGTAGAGCGTGGACGGCGAATCGGTCGCCTCCAGCGCCGAGCGCAGGGACGAGAGCTTCGGCGCGGTAACAGTGGGGCGCTGGACGCCGTTGTCGTAAATCGCCACGCCCTCGTCGCCGTCGCTGCCGGTGATGTTCCTCCGCGCGACGGCGAGCGCCGAGGGGTTGCCGGGCAGCACCGCCATGTCGCCCACGAAATATTTGCCGTGGAACGAATCGCCGCCCAACTCGAACTGTAAGTCGCCGGCCTGCGCGCCCACGTTGAAGCGCCAGACGCCGGGCGCGGTCGTCGAGTTTTTCGCAACATAGATGTACTGACTGTTGTCAGAGATGGCGAGTTGACCCGGCTCGTTACCGACGAAGACCGCCGTCCCGATATTCCCGCTGGTCGGATCGACGGGGACGAGGCTGTGCGGCGACTGCGTCGAGTTGCCGGGCACGCTCGCGTAAATCTTCCCGCCCGAAGGGTCGTAGATGATGTCGCTCGTCGGAAGCTGAACCAGCCTCGTCGTTGCGGGGACGGGCGTGGGTGTCGGCGTCGTGGTCGGGGTCGGCACGGGAGGGCCGGTCGTCGGAGCCGACGAAGGGACGAGGTCGCTGCGGACGAGAAAGACCTCGCCCGCGTTCGTGCGGAAGGCGAGCCCGTTGGCGCTCCAGCGGACGAGGCTCGAAGGCGTGCCCTTGATGCCCGCAATCGGCAACGCGCCGACGGGGACGAACGTGTCCATGTCGAACGCACGCAGCCCCGCGGCCTGCGACACGAAGTAGACGCGGCGCACGGCCGGG
>JBEVJD010000139.1:0-11992 GCA_040510435.1 Pyrinomonadaceae bacterium
TCAGTCCGGCGCGGCGAGGCGTCCACGTGGCAGTGCTTGCACGCCTGGTTGCAGAGCTTGCCGACGTTGACCTGAAGCGTCTCGACCGCGGCGGCGCTCAGCTCAAGCCCGTGCGCGGCGAGCTTCTGCCCGAACGCCGCGGGCGCGCGCACGCGAGACTCTTCGACGACCGGCAGTGTCGCTCGGCTCACATCGAGACCTTGTTGACGGAGTTGTGCGCCTGCACGCCGTGGACGAGCGAGGCGCCGCCGCGCAGCGCCGAAGCCATGTGGATGGCCTCGGTCATCTGCTCCATGTTCGACCCGGCTTCGAGGCACGACTGCGAGAAGGCGTCGATGCAGTACGGGCACTGCAAGGCGTGCGCGACCGCGAGCCCGATCAAAGCCTTCTCGCGGCGACTCAGGGCGCCGTCCTCCTGACACGCCTGATACCACGCCATGAACTTCTCGAACAGGTCGGGGCGGTGCCGCCCCACCTCGCCGAAGCGCCCGAGGTCTTCTTCTTCGTAGTAGCTCATCTCCGTGCGATACTCCCGTCTGAAAAGGTGAAGTCAGAAGGATGAAGGATGAAGGCGTTGCTGTAAAGCGTCGGCCGTCGTTTCGTCCCTAACTACTTCATCCTTCGTCCTTCAACCTTTCCCATGCTCCGTCCCGCAGTCATCGTCATGGCGAAGGCCCCGCGCGCGGGCGAGGCCAAGACGCGGCTCGCGCCGCCGCTCACGCGCGAGGAGGCGGCGCGACTCGCCGCGCGCCTCTTCGCGGACACCGTCGCGCTTGCGCTCGGCGTCGGCGCAACGGTGGTCGTCGCCTACGCGCCGGCCGACGGCCGCGCCGCGCTCGAAGAGGCGCTGTGCGCCGCGTCGCTCGAAGAGGCGGCGCGCAAAGTGCTCTGGCTCGAACAGCGCGGCCGTGACCTCGGCGAGAGGCTCGCGGGGGTGGTCGAGCGTGCGGCGGAGTTGAGGCTCGGCCCGTTGCTCCTCGTCGGCACGGACAGCCCGACGCTCCCGCCTGACTTCCTCGCCGCGGCGCTCGAAGAACTCGCGAACGGAGGCGCGGACGTGGCGCTCGGGGCCACGTCGGACGGCGGCTATTACGCCGTCGGGATGCGCGAGCCGGCGCCCGGCCTCTTCGAACGGGTCGAGTGGAGCACGCCGCGCGCATACGCGCAGACCGCGCGGAACGCCGGGCGCCTCAGACTGAGACTGCTCGAACTCCCGCCCTGGTACGACGTGGACACGCCCGCAGACCTCGCGCGCCTGCGCGCCGAACTCTCCGCCGACGGGGACGCGCGCCGCCGAGCCCCTTCGACCTGCGAATGGCTGCGCGCTTACTTCGGATAAAGCGGCCTACGAAGTGAAGAGAGTTAACACAGAGACACAGAGGCACAGAGACACAGCTTTGAAGTTATGTGCACCAAGGTGTGTCTCTGTGCCTCTGTGCCTCTGCGTCTCAATCATCCTGCCTGAAGTCACTTTCCGCGCGTGCCGCGGACGGGGGCGTAGAGGCGCGCGAGTGTGTGCGGGCTGACGCCGAGCCAGTAGAGCCCTTGCAGCAGCGACCAGCGCGCGAAGGTGAGCGCGAAGCTGCGACCCTCGAAGCGGCGCGAGGAGGTGACGACGCAAGACTCGGCCTGCACGAAACGCCCCTGCCGCCACAGCGCGCGCAGCAGGTCTAAGTCTTCGAAGATGGGGAACGGCTTGAAGCCGCCCGCGCGCTCGTAGGCCGCGCGCCGCACGAAGATGCCAGAGTCGCCGTAGGCCAGCCCCAGCAGACGCAGCCGCGGGTAGAGCCAGGTCATAAAACGCGCCGACGCGCTCAAGCCGTCGAAGCGTATCCGGAAGTTGCCGCCGACGGCGCGCGTGTCCCGGAGCGCGCGTGCGATGCATTCGGCCGCGTCCGCGGGCGCGAGCGTGTCTGCGTGCAGGAACCAGAAGACTTCGCCGCGCGCCGCCAGCGCGCCCGCGTGCATCTGCGCGCCGCGCCCCCGCGGCGACGTGACGACGCGCGCCCCACGCTCACGCGCGACCTCGGCCGTCTCGTCCGCGCTCCCGCCGTCCACGACGATGACCTCCAACACGCCACGCACGCGCGCCGCCGCGTCGAGCGTCGCGCCGATTGAGCGCGCCTCGTTGAGGGCGGGGATGATGATGGAGATGTTCGTTAACGGCAAGAGTTTCAACCACAGAGACACAGAGACACGGCTAAAACATTAAGCCGTGTTCTTAAGCTGTGTCTCGGTGTCTCTGTGGTTAACCTCGGGGCCGACGCCGCCGAGCCGCCACGTCGGGCGCTCGCCGCGGAAGGGCAGCGAGAGGATGGACGCCAGCCCGACCTCGCGCGGGTCGCGGTAGGCGGGCACGCCGATCTCTATCTCGCCCTGCGGCACGTCCAGTCGCAGCGTGCCGTGCAGCCTGTCCCAAAGTGTGAGCCCGCTCGACCAGTTCGAGTTCGTCTCCTCCTGCACCAGCGAATGATGTATGCCGTGCATGCGCGGCGTGACGACGAACAGGTTGAGCCTCCTCTCCAACTCGACGGGCAAACGCACGTTCGAGTGGTGGAAGAGTATGGAGAGCATCAGGAGCGTCTGCCAGACCGAGAGCGCGTGCGGCGAGACGCCGATGACGAGAATCTGCGCCGCGCGCCAGGGCGCCGAGACGGTCAGCTCCGCGAAGTGGAAGCGCAGCGCCGTCGTCGTGTCGAGGTCGAGGTCTACGTGGTGCACGACGTGGAAGCGCCAGAGCCCGGGCACCTTGTGCGTCAGCACGTGCCAGAGGTAGAGCGTGTAGTCGAGCAGCACGACCGCCGCCGCCACCTCGACCCACGCGGGCAGACGCAAGAGCTTGAGCAGCCCCCAACGGCGGCGCTCGACCAACGCCGTCAGCCTCTCGGCCAGCGGCGCCTCGGTCAACTGAATCGCCGCGGCGCCCGCCGCCGCGACCGCGAGGTTGCGCGCCGAACGCGCGAGCTTCGACTCGCGCTCCGCGCGCAGCGGGCGCCGCCGCTCAAGCCACACGAGCGCCCCGAACGCGCCCAGCACGAGCGCGCCGCTCAGCCACGAAGGCACCTTCCTCGTGCTCCTCATCCGATCCTCCCGGCGACCGCATAAAGATTTGGAAGACTGGCGGCGATTATATTTCGTGCCGGCTTCCGGCGCACCGCGCGGCCGTGCGGGGCGGGACGGCCGGTCTGTAGAATGTTCGGGACGGAAGACGAGGGGAGGGTTTGACGATGGAGAGTCTTGCGGCCAAACACTGCGTGCCCTGTCACGGCGGCGTCCCACGCCTGAAGGGCGAAGAGATCGCGCCGCTGCTCGCGCAGCTACAGGGGTGGCGGGTGGTCGAGGAGCACCACCTGTCGAAGGAGTACGCGTTCCCGAACTTCGCCGCGGCGCTCGCCTTCGTCAACCGCGCGGGCGCGGTCGCCGAATCGGAAGGCCACCACCCCGACATCGAATTCGGCTGGGGCTACGCCCGCCTCAAAATCTACACACACGCCATCGATGGCCTGAGCGAGAGCGACTTCATCCTCGCCGCCCGCCTCGACGCCGGGTAAGAAGGGTGTTGGGTGTTAGGTTTTAGGTGTTGGGTAAAAGAAGGGGTGTTGGGTTCTGGGTGCTGGGTAGATAAAGCAGTTCCTACCCAATACCTAAAACCCAACACCCAACACCCCTTCCCCTTACTGCTTCGGCCCGACCACGGGGCCGTCGCCGACGAGGGAGAAGCCTGCGGGCGGGTTGTTGCCGGCCGCGACGAAGGCCGCGACGGCCGCGGCGGCCTGCGCGTTGACGGCGCTCAGGCTCGACTTGCTCTGGCTGTGCGGGACGACCACCGTGCAGTAGCTGTAGCTCACGTTGTTCGACTGGTCGGTGGCCTTGATGCGGATGACGTAGACGCGGCCGTCCGCATCGCCGCGGCGCTCGGCGCGCAGACGCAAGCTGCCGGCAGCCACGTCCTTCGCGTCGGGCGACATGCCGCCGGCCTGCTCCTCGTCGTCCTCGTCGCTGAACACGTCGATGACGACGGCTGGGGCCTCGCCGTCATTGTCGGTCGCCGTCACGGAGAGGCCGACGTTGACGAGGTCGTGGTTGGGCGGCCACAGCAGAGCCTTCGTCACGCTGCACGTCACGACCGGCGCCTGCGTGTCGTTGACGGTGATGGTGACGGTGGCGAGGTTGGAGTCAACGTCGCCGTCGTCGGCGACGTAGTCGAAGGTGTCCACGCCTGTGAAGCCGGGCAGCGGCGTGTAGCTGAACGAGCCGTCGGCGTTGAGGCCGAAGGCGAAGGCGTTCGAAGGGCCGTTGACGAGCACGGCCGTCAGCGATGCGTCGTCAATGTCCGTGTCGTTGGCGAGCACGCCCGCCGCGGGCAGCACCGTCAGCGTCGTGTCCTGATTCATCGAGTAGTTGTCGTTGTTGGCGACGGGCGCGTCGTTGACGTTCTGCACGTCCACGGTGACGGTCGCGGTGTCGGTGCCGCCGTTGCCGTCGTCGATGGTATAGGTGAACGAGTCGGGGCCGAAGTAGTCGGGCGCGGGCGTGTAGCTGACGCCGGTGCCGCCGCCCGTGATGGCGACCGCGCCGCCGTTGGCGCCCTGCGTGACGGCGACGACGGTGAGCGCGTCGAGGTTCGCGTCCGTGTCGTTGCCGAGGACGTTGATGGCGTTCGCGCCGCTGTCCTCTAAGACCACCACGTTGTCGTTCACAGCGTCGGGCGGGGCAGGCGCGGCGGAGCAAGCCCCCTGCACCTCGAAGGCGCCGCTGTCCGAGCCGTCGCCGCCCGCGGCGTTCGCCACCGCGGCGAGGTCGCAGGGGCGCGTGAGCCCGCGCTGGTCGGCGAGCGCGCCGCTGCTGTGTCCCTTATCAATCGCGACGCTGCCCGGCAGAAGCGCGTGCGTCGGAGTGGGCCCGCCGTTCGCGGCGAGCGGGCCGAGGTTGACTTGCGCGTCGGTGACGCCGACCTGGTCGGTTGGCTGTGCGGCGAAGGTCGCGTGGTTGGGCGGCGTGCCGAGGCTGCCGATGACGTTGTAGCCGAGGCTCGTGATGTTGCCGGTCAGGTTCGGGGAGGTGTCCACAATGGAGTCGTTCGTGTTGCCCGCGATGATGCTGCTCCGCAAGTTCACGGTGCCCCCGGCGTTGATGCCGCCGGCAAGTCCGGTCTGATTGTGGTTGGCCGTGATGGTCGAGTTGGTGATGTTGGTCGTCCCGCCGTTGACGGCCATGCCGGCGCCGATCAGCACGTTCGTGTTGCCGCTGATGGTGCTGTTCGTGATGTTGAGCGTGGAGTCGTCGGCGAAGATGCCGCCGCCGTCGCCCGACCCTGTGTGGCAGTTCGAAACCGTTACGCCGTTGAGGTTGAGCGTTGCGCTCGTGACGTAGATGCCGCCCCCGCCGGGGTTCGCGTTGCCGTTGGTGACGTGGATGTTAACGAGCGTGAGGGTGGCGCCGGGGTGGACGTGGAAGATGCGGTCGAGGTCGGCGGCGTCGATGGTCGTGCCGTCGGGGTGGCCGGTGATGATGAGGTCGTCGGTCACGTCGAGGTCGCCGGTCTCGCCGCCGTCCTCGTTGGCGCCCGCGAGCGCGAAGGTAATAGTGCCCGGCACGTTGAAGACGATGCTGTCCACGACACCGCCGCCCTCGCCCGCCTGGCACTGCGGGTAGGTGGCGAGGTTGTCGTTGGCGTTGTTGACGGCCTTGCGGAGCGTACAGACGTTCGAGAGCGGCGCGGGCGGCTGCGCCAACGAGTCGATCAGAATCTCGACCTGTATCTCGACGGCGCGCGCCGCGGGCGCGTGCGCGGCGAAGCAGACGGCGAACGTCAAGGCGGCGACGAGGCGCGCGGCCGTGCGAAGGGGCAAAGTGGGTAGGTTCATGGGAGTCTCCTGTACAAGGGGTGGCTTTAGGTGGCTTCTGGGCTCTGCGAGACGACCCCGAGCGGCGTCCTGGGCAGCGCCGTCCTCGGAAGTCTAAACGGAATGGAAAGCACGACGCGGCATGCGGCCGCGCCGGAACTTCTTAACTGACCGCGAGCGCCGACACCGCGACGCGCGCAAGGGATGAGCGAAGGAGCCTCTAACTTCTTCCTAACGGGAGAGTGCCGCGCAAACTACCACACTCCCCGCGCCCGGTCAACGATTTCCCCGCCCCTCCACCAACCGACTTTTCCAACGACGACGTGAGGTTTCACACCCCGCCCCTAAACTTTCACAACGCCAACCCAAACTCCCACCCGACACCAACAAACTTCCACCCTGCCCCAACCTTCTCACACGCCCCACCATTAAACTTTCACGTTCCCACAACTAACTTTCACACCCGACCAATCAACTTCAACGCCCGACCTATAATCTTTCGCAGCCGACCAATGAACTTTCATCCTCCGCCTGTTAATGCAAACGCCCGACCTATAAACTTTCCTAATCCACCTGCCATCTCGCGCGCCGCGCCAATCAACTCCACCAACGCAAATGTCAACTTCAACGCCGCAACTGCTTATGTAAACGCCGCATCTGTAAACTTCACCGGCGCCCAAGCCAACTTTGCGAGCGCGCGAATCACCTTCGCCGTTGTCCAAACTAACTTTATTAGCCGCTCAACGCCCTCTCAACGCCCTCTTCCTCTGCGCGGGGCGGCGGCGCGCGTGGCTTCGAGCATTTTCTGAACGCGCTCGGACACGTCGCGCCACGCGGTATGTTTGTTCGGCCACATTGAGACGGGTCTGCCGTTTTTGGGGAGGGCTTGCAGCTCCTTTAGTTGCGGTATCACCGTCCAGTTGGCGTCGTGGATGATGACGGGGACGACGCGCGCCTCATTCTTTTGGTGGCGCTCGAACGCGCGCCCGAACTCTTTCTCGAAGCAGTAGTCGGAATCAATGAAGTGTGCGCTGACGAGCAGGACGATGATGTCGGCGCGTTCGAGATTTTCGTGTACCTTCTCGCGCCAGTCATCGCCCGCCTCGATCTCGCGGTCGTCCCACGTCTCAATCAATCTCAAGCGCCGGAGGGGGCTGAGGTGCGTTTTTAACTCGTTCAGCATCCGCTCGTCCCTGCGCGAGTAGCTGACGAAGACGCGCGCGGCGCGTCCGCGCTCGACCTTCTGCCGCGCGCGCACGCCGCCCGCGCTCGCGCGCTCGCCTTCCGTCTCCACGCCGTTGAGCAGTCGTTGCACGTCCAACTCGGTGACGGTGCCGTCCACGATCATCGGGAACTTCTTCGCCCCGCTCTTCTCCCAGACGAGCAGGTTTTCGTAGGTCACAAACTCGTCGGGCTGTTCGGGCAGCGGCACTATCTCGACGGGCTTCAGATTCTTGATGCTGTCGTGTATCTCATCGAAGTTCGCGCGGACGACGGAGAGCAGGCGGCGGCGGCCCGCGACGGGGCCCTTGATGTTGATGAGGACGCGCCGCTCCTGCGCGTCGGCCCTCACTAACGCGAGGTTGCCTTCGAGTTTGAGGATGACCCCCGTGCGCCAACGCGAGGTCTCGTCGCTGAGGACGTGCGTCCGGACGACGAAGCGCGGCAGCAGGCCCTCGGTCAGCACGGGATACTGATACTGAAAGTTCAGGCACTCCGCCGGGTCGAACTCTCCGGCGTCGGGCGGCTGCTGCTTGTCGAGCAGTTCCGGTATGAGATAGGTATCCTTCTTGTCTTCGAGACTGAAGCACAGCTCGAACTTCTTCATCAGGTCGAGCAGGAACCCGTGCATCTTCTTCGGGTAGTCCTTCTTATCGAGTATGGCGGACAGGTCTTTGAGACCGATCTCGCCCTTCTGCTTCTCCAGACGATTTGCGTTGAGGATTTTATAGATGCCGCTCGTCACCCAATGCGGGTTGAGGACGTGAGTATCCTTAAGGCGCGGGTCGTCCCTGTAATTAAGCGCGATGCCGAGGTTGTGCAGGTGAAAGGCGAGCGAGTTTTGCGCCTCCGGGTCTTTCTCGCCAAGCTCCGAGCACTCTCTTCGATACTCCTCGAAGCTCAGATAATTCTTCTTCATCCCGGCCAGCCTGTCCTTGATAGAGAACCAACTCGCCGGGAAGGCGTCGCGCAGGTGTCCGAGTTTGTCCGTCTCGCGCTCGACGACACGCCGCAGCTCTTCGATGCCGGTCGCGTCTTTACAGTCAGTCCTGACGAACTCGCGGACGAACGGATACTTGCGTTGCAGCGCGGTGCGGTTCACGTCGAACGGGTGCTCTTTGATCTTGTTGAGGACAACGACGACGGGCGATTCGCCGCCGAAGCTCTGGATGAGCTTGAGCCAGTATTCGGCGTCCGTATCTTCGACTCCTTCGCGCCCGCTCAGCACGAGCAGGTAGAGGCTGCGCTCGGTGAGGAAGAACTGGTGCGTCGCGTGCATAATCTCCTGCCCGCCGAAGTCCCACACGTTGAGGCGCACGCCGTCTTTGCGCTCGCCGACCGTGAGGGGCCACTCCGTAATCCTGATGCCCTCGGTCTTCTTCTCCTCCGTGAACTTCCCGTGAACCAGGCGGTTGACGACCGAAGTCTTGCCCGCCGCTCCGCGCCCTATCAGGATGAGCTTGGCCTCGTTAAGCGGGCGCCGCTCGTCGCCGCGCGCGCGGAAATAATATTCGAGAATCACGGAGGGGCTCGGCTGCGGGGCGGACTCAAGCCACCTCCCGCCCAACACTTCCGCGGGCAGGCCGAGAGCGTCGTTGCCGTGCAGGTAGAGTCCCTCCAACTGCGTAAGTTTCAATAAGCAGCGGGGCAACTCGCTCAGCCTGTTATTTTCGAGAAACAACATCCGGAGTTGAGTCAATCGGCCGATAGCTTCGGGCAGCTCCGCCAGTTGATTGCCGGTCAGAGACAGTTCCGTAAGGTTAGCCAGCCGGGCGATGGACTCGGGCAGGACGGCCAATAGATTGTTGTCAAGCTCCAGACCGTCGAGCTGGGTGAGACGCGTCAGCAGCTCCGGCAGCTCCTCCAGCCGGTTTTGGTTGAGGAACAGCCTCCTGAGATTTTTCAACCGGCCGATCTCCTCGGGCACTTCCGTCAGGCGAAGGTTGGAGAGCGAAAGGAAGAGGGCGTTGTCCCTGCGCGCGCCCTCGATGAGGGTAATGGCTTCCGCCAGGTTCGATTGGTTTTGCTCGCTGCGACGTGCCCGTTTACTCATGGCGGTCTCTCCTCGGGCGGCTCCCGGTTTAGCCCCCGGGGTACGTTCATGCGGCCCGGCGGGCGCCGTGCTGATACTCGGAGCCGGCGCGGGCGGCGACGGTTGCCGGGGACGCGGGGGGGATGTTATATGTCGGGGTCACTTAAGGGAAGATTTTTGTGGGTTTGAGGCCGGCGCGCATCCCAGGCGTGTGACGGCGTGTTCTTCTTATCAACCTCAGGCGGAAAGCGGAAAGGCATAGGCTGGCATCATGGCTGAAAAAACTCCCATTACGGTTGCGCGGGGCGACGGCATCGGGCCGGAGATTATGGACGCGACGCTGCGGATTCTGGAAGGCGCGGGCGCGCGGCTCGATATAGAAGAGATTGAGATCGGCGAGAAGGTTTATCTCGCGGGGAACCCGGCGGGCGTGGCGCCGGAGGCGTTCGATAGTTTGAGAAGGACGAAGGTCTTTCTGAAGGCGCCGATTACGACGCCGCAGGGCGGGGGTTATAAGAGCCTGAACGTGACCGTCAGGAAGACGTTCGGGCTGTACGCGAACGTGCGGCCGTGCGTGTCGTACCACCCGTTCGTGGAGACGAAGCACCCGGTAATGGATGTCGTTATCGTCCGCGAGAACGAGGAGGACGTGTACGGCGGCATCGAGTACAGGCAGACGGGTCAGGTCACGCAGTGCCTCAAGCTCATCTCGCGCCCGGGCACGGAGAAGATCGTGCGGTACGCGTTCGAGTACGCGCGGCGCAACAACCGGAAGAAGGTGACGTGCTTCACGAAAGACAACATCATGAAGATCACGGACGGCCTCTTCCACAAAATCTTCGACGAGATTGCGCCCGAGTACCCTGACATCGAGAACGAGCACTGGATCGTCGACATCGGCTCGGCCAAGTTGGCCGACGCGCCGGAGAACTTCGACGTGCTGGTGCTGCCGAACCTCTACGGCGACGTGCTCTCGGACGTGGCGGCGCAGATCGCGGGCTCGGTGGGGCTCGCCGGCTCGGCCAACATCGGCGAGCACATCGCGATGTTCGAGGCCATCCACGGCTCGGCGCCTCGGCGCGCGGGTCAGAACCTTGCGAACCCTTCGGGGCTTTTCCTGGGCGCGGTGATGATGCTCGTCCACACGGGGCAGACCGACGTGGCGGAGTTGGCGCACAACGCGTGGCTCCGGACGATGGAGGACGGCGTCCACACGTACGACATCTACAAGGAGGGCGTGAGCAAGGAGAAGGTCGGCACGCGCGAGTTCGCGGAGGCCGTCGTCGCGCGCATCGGGCAGAAGCCCGAGACGCTGAAGGCCGTGAGCTACAAGGCGGGCGAGGGCGGCGCGGGCTCTTCCGCGGGGGGCGCGGCGCGCGAGACGCCCGCGTCGAAGAAGGAGACGGTCGGCGTGGACGTGTACCTCGACTGGGCTTCGGGGTCGGCGAACGATTTGGGGGCGACGGTCGAGAAGTTGTCGGGCGAGGGGCTGAAGCTCACTTCGATTGCCAACCGCGGCGTGAAGGTCTACCCCGGCGGCGCGACCGAGACGTTCTGCTCCGACCACTGGCGCTGCCGCTTCGTCTCCGAAGGCGGCCGCGAGGTCGGGCACGAGCAGATCGCGGGCCTACTCTCGCGCTTCGCGGAGGCCGGGCTCGACTTCATCAAGACCGAGAACCTCTGCAACTTCGACGGCCAGCCCGGCTACTCGCACGCGCAGGAATAGTAGGCAGTAGGCAGATGGCAGTAGGCAGTAGGCAGTTAACAGACTGCGAGGCGAGCCCCGGAGGGGCGGGATGTTTATAGCCCCGGAGGTTTAATTGAACCCGAGCCCCGTCAGGGGCGACATGTCCACATGCCGCTCCTACGGAGCTTTGGGATAAAGAAAGCACTTGAGCTATGAACATCCCGCCCCTCCGGGGCTATGAACATCCCGTCCCTCCGGGGCTTGAAACATCCCGCCCCTCTGGGGCTTGCTGCCTACTGCCATCTGCCTGGTGCCTAGTGCCTACTGATTACTCCGGAAAGGAAGACTGAAGATGTCAGCACCCGCCCCCGCCAGACCCGAGTCGAACGAATACGCTCCCTATTATGAGAAGTACGTCTCGCTCGTGCCCGACGCCGACTTGGTCACCACCTTGGAGCGTCAGGGCGCCGAGACTTTGACGCTGCTGCGCTCGCTGCCGGAGGAGCAGGGCGAACACAGGTACGAGCCCGGCAAGTGGAGCGTCAAGCAGTTGGTCGGGCACGTCAACGACGCCGAGCGCATCTTCTCGTACCGCGCGCTCTCCATCGCGCGCGGCGACCGCGCGGCGCTGCCCGGCATGGAACAGGAGGAGTGGATGGCGGGCGTGGACTTCGACGCGCGCACGCTCGCCAGTCTCGCCGACGAGTTCGAGGCCGTGCGCGCCTCGACCCTCCAACTGCTGCGCCACCTCTCGCCCGAGGCTTGGGCGCGCCGCGGCATTGCCAGCGACAACGAGGTCACCGTGCGCGCCCTCGCCTACATCATCACCGGCCACGAGGCGCACCACATCCGCATACTCAGGGAGCGCTACCTCTAAGATGAGGACGCGCTCGGCTCCGGGCCGGGCGCACGACTTAAGGAATCCAGAGCAATGTCGAAAGCCCTCACACGTCTGATGCTCGCACTGGCCGCCGTCTCGCTCTGCGCGTGTGCGGCCGGGGCGCAGACCACGCTCGAATGGATCGTCCTCTCGCCCGCGGGCGAGGAGTTCACGGCGCGCATGCCGAAGGAGCCCGCGGCGGTCGAGCAGCGACTGATGGGCGGCGGGATGTTCGTGACGGGGACGCGCTACGCGGCGGCGCCCGACGAGCGGACGACCTACGTCGTCTGGTCTCTGCAAAACCCGGACGGCGTGCTGTGGAAGCG
>JBEVJD010000140.1:0-2979 GCA_040510435.1 Pyrinomonadaceae bacterium
ATGTTATAAAGGCATGGAGGCGCGGCGGTGCCGGTGCCGGCCGACTCTCAACACTTTCTTATGGCCCAGCAGAACTCATTCGACATCGTTTCGCAGGTGGACAAGGCCGAGGTCAAGAACGCGCTCGACCAGGCGATGAAAGAGGTCAGGCAGCGGTTCGACTTCAAGGGGAGCCGCGCCGAAGTCCGCCTCGAAGGCGACAAGGAGCTGATTCTCACGGCCGAGGACGAGACCAAGCTGCGGAACATGAACGACATCCTCCAGCAGAAACTCGTCCGCCGGAGCGTCCCGCTCAAGGCGCTCTCCTACGGCCGCGTCGAACCGGCCGCGGGCGGCACCGTCCGCCAGCACGCCGCCATCCAACAGGGCATCCCCTCGGAGAAGGCCAAGGAGATCGTCAAGTTCATCAAGGAGTCGAAGCTCAAAGTTCAGGCCGCCATCCAGGGCGACACCGTCCGCGTCACTGGCCGAGACCGCGACATCCTCCAGGATGTCATCGCCCAGCTCAAGACGAAAGACTTCGACATCAACATGCAGTTCACGAACTACAGATCGAACTAAGTGATGAGTGAGAAGTGATGAGTGATAAGAGACTGCTTCTGCTTCTTCTTGTCACTCATCACTCATCACTCATCACTCCCAACTTATGAACACTTCCGGTAACACAGCGGCGGTCGAGGAGCAGCGGCTGACGGCGCGGCGCATCTTCAGTCTGGTCGCGCCCGAACTCGCGCTTGTCGAGCAGGAGTTCGAGCGGCAGGCGCGCTCGAACATTCAGGTCATCGCCTACATCGGCGACTACCTGCGCGCCTCGGGCGGCAAGCGCGTGCGCCCGGCGCTGACGCTGCTGTCGGCCTACGCGGTCGGCGCCGACGCCTCGCGCCAGAACGTCGTGCGGATGGCGACCGTGATGGAGTTCCTCCACACGGCGACGCTCGTCCACGACGACATCATCGACAACGCCGAGACGCGCCGCAACCGCCCCTCGATCAACTCGCGCTTCGGCAACCAGGCCGCTGTGCTCATGGGCGACTGGCTCTACATGTCGGCGTTCGAGACGAGTCTGAAAGAGCGCTCGCTCGACGTCCTCGACATCCTGACCACCGTCACGCGGAAGATGACCGAGGGCGAACTGCTCCAGTTGACGCTGCTCGGGCGCGCCGACGTGACCGAGGAGCAGTACTTCGACGTGCTCCGGCGCAAGACCTCGTACCTGTTCAGCGCCTGTTGCGAGATCGGGGCCATCCTCGGCGGCGCGAACCCCTCGCAGTGCCGCGCGCTGCGCGACTACGGCATGAACCTCGGCACGGCCTTCCAGCTCGTGGACGACCTGCTTGACTTCACCTCCGACGAAGGCTCTCTGGGCAAGGCCGCGGGCGCAGACCTTCTGGAAGGGAAGGTGACGCTGCCCCTCATCCACTTGCTCGCGGAGGAGCCGCGGATGAAGGCCGGCGTGCAGACTGTCATGCGTGAGGGCGCCTACGGCGAGTTCACGCGCGACGCGCTCGTCCGCGCCGCCGAGAAGAGCGGCGCGCTCGACCGCGCGCGCACCGCCGCCTCCTCCTACGCCGAGGCCGCCGTCAAGGCGCTCGAAGAGATCGAGCCCTCCAAATACGCCGATGGGCTCCGCTCCATCCCCTCTTACATCCTCGAAAGAGAGATGTGAAGGGGGAAGAAGTCAGGAGACAGGAGTCAGAAGTCAGAATGGCTCCGCCAATCGGGTGTTGACGCCAGTGTTCGGACGATGCAATCGAAGAAGGATTTTCTACTGACTCCTGACTTCTGACTCCTGTCTCCTTCAGCTTATGCCTGACGAAAACCTTCTCGCCACACTTGAGAACACGCTGCGGCAGTCGCGCGAGGCGCGGACGCGGCGCGCCTCGCGGCTGGCCGACCTTGAGGCGGAGGCCGAGCGCGTCCGCACCGAGCTGAACGAGATTGACGCCGTCATCAGCCACACCGAAAACGCGATGTTCCGCATCCTCTCATCTATGTTCGGCTCGGGGCAGGCAGCCACGGTGCCTTCGGACGCGGAGATCGAGTTCGCGCTGCGCCGAGACGCGGCGGCCAACGCGCGCGCCAACGCGCAGGCGCCGCAGACGCACACGCCTTACCAGCAGAGCCAGCCGGCCGCGCGCGAGCACGCCTTCCGCCACCACATCCCGCCCATCCGCTCCGACATCGAGCCGAAGAGCGACCGCTTCTTCGAGCGCACCATCCCGCACGCCGCCGCCGTCCTGCTGCGCGAATCGGGCGGGCCGCTCCACGTCAACGAACTCTACAACCGTCTGCTCGAAGGCGGCTTCCAGTTCACGGGTCAGAACCCGACCATCAGCATCGCCGTCTCGCTCAACCGCAACAACCGCTTCCGCAAGGTCGCGCCCGGCACCTTCGACCTCACCATCCGCGACGCCGCGCAAGCCTCTTAGAAAAGCGAAGTAGCTACAGAGACACGGAGACGAGGCTTTGAAGTCATCCCGCTTCAAAGCCTCGTCTCCGTGTCTCTGTGGTTAACTTGTGCTAAGTTCTCAGGAATCGTTTAAGACTAAAACTAAATGAGGTTTTTTAAAGGCAGATGCGCGCGATGATTCTCGCCGCGGGCTACGGGACGCGGCTGTGGCCGCTGACGATTGACCGCACCAAGCCCGCGATCCCTTTCATGGGTCGGCCCTTGATCGGCTACGTCGCCGAGTACCTGGCCGGCTACGGCTTCGACGACATCGTCGTCAACCTGCACCACCAGCCCGACTCCGTCCGCGCCGCGCTCGGCGACGGCAGCGCGTTCGGCGTGCGCTTCCACTACGTCGAGGAGCCGGTCATCCTCGGCACCAGCGGCGCCATCGGCAACGCGCGACACCTGCTCGACGGCGACGCCTTCGTCGTCATCAACGGCAAGCTCGCCACCGACATAGACCTCCGCGAAGCACTCGACACGCACAGGCGCAACCGTGCCTTCGCCACCCTCATCCTGCGCCCGAA
>JBEVJD010000141.1:0-9770 GCA_040510435.1 Pyrinomonadaceae bacterium
ACGACTTCGATGAGCACGGGCTGCTCGGGCAGCTCGTCCAACCACTGCTCCAGACGCGCGCGCAGCTCGTCGCGCGTGAGCAGCCCCGACTCGCCGTTCGGCGCGACGACCTTGACGGGCGGCGGCGCGGGCATACGCCGGAGCGCGCGCTCGACGAGCCGCACGTCCTGACACGTGAACCTCTCCGGCATGCGATCCTGCGCGAATCCCACTGAGAGGTTGCGCGCGCGTTTCGCCGTCTCGGTCTCGGCGTCGCGCCGCGCCAGCGCGTCGAGCGAGATGGCGAGCGTCGTCCCGAGCATCCGCAGCGTCCGGCGGTAGACGGCCAGCCCACGCTCCATCAGCGCCTCAAGCTCCTGCGACAGCTCGGAAAGCTCCTGCGCGCGCGCCAGACTGAACTGGCACGCGCACGCGGGCTGACCCGCGAGCAGACGCCGCACATCGAGCCCGCAACGCGCCCCCTCGGCCACGCGCACAAGCCCCTCAGCCTGACGGCACACCTGAGAACTCACGACTGACAGACGCGCCAGCGACTCGAACTCGCGCCAGCGCTCGGAGCGCCGCAGGTCGCGGAGCGAGTCGCGCGACCCGCCCGAGCCGACAGTTTTATCATGGAGCGCGGCGTAATGCTCGCCGTACCTCGCCCGCCACTCGCGCCAGAGGCGTTCGAAGCGTTCGCGCCGCTCGGCGTCGAGAAAGTTGTTCGACTCGTGCGCGAGGTCGAGCAGTTCGCGCCGCGCGGTATCAAGCTCGTCGATGCCCGTCGGCTCGGCCGCCGCGAGGTACGCGCGCACGCGCTCGCGCGCCGCGACGGTCTCGACGAACCCGCAGAGGTCTTCGAGCGTGCGCGTGTTGCGCGCGACCGCGCCGGGCGAACGGTGGAAGGCTTCGGCGACGCGCCCGAGCGCTTCGTCCAACTTAATCTTTCCGGCCGCTTCGGCTTCGAGAGCCGCCGCCGCGCGCCCGAAGCTCCTGCGCACTTCGGCCTCGGCCTTCCAGACGCGCGTCGTCAGGCACGAGTCGGGCAGCGCGTCGAATTTCTTGGGCAGGCCGAGCAGTTGCCACTCCTTCAACCAGAGCCCGAGCGCGGCCCTCACCTCGTTGCGCCCGCCCTGCCCTTCGCCGAGCGACGACCGACCCGTCAGCATCCGAGCCCAGTCGAGCAGTTCGGCTGAAAGCGGCTCGGCCTCCGCCGCGTGCGCGTCGTCGGAAGACGCAGGGGCGGCTTCGGCTTTAAACGAAGGAGCGGCTTCGGGCTTAAATGAAGGAGCGGCTTCGGGCTTGGCGGGGACTTCGGCGGCCGAAGGGCGCGGGGACTCCGCGGCTTTGAGGGGAGCGACGGGCGGCTCGGCCTTCGGCGGCTCCGGCGCAACCGCCTCGGCCTCGGGGACGGACGGCGGCGCGGCCACCTGTGCGGGCGGCGCGGGCGTTTCCGACTTCGGCTGTGCCTGTTCCGAGCTGAGCGTTGACGGCTCCGACTTTACTTCGGACTTCTCTTCCGACTTCGCTTCGGTTTGCGGCGGCGCCTCCTCTTTCGGAAGCGGTACGGCATTCTTCAGGGCGGCCGTCCTGACCTGTTGCGCGGCCGCCTCGTGCAGGGCGATGCGGAAGCGGTAGCGCTTCTCGCCGCCGGGGCCGTCCGCGAGGACTAAACTGTCGGCCGGGGCTTCCGCGGCGAAGCGCGCGAGCGTCTCGGCGACCCGGCGCGGGGCGTCGCCGCCCGCGTCCTCGTCGGTCAGGAGCAGCGCCGCGCACATCTCGCCCGGCGTCGCGTCGCGCCCGTCGAGCGAGAGCACGAACAGGCTCTTTAAAATCAGCCGCGCCTGGTAGCGCTGCATGATCGGCAACTGCCCGATGCTGGTCGCCGTGAGCTGGTCGTAGGTGGCGAACACCTGCGACAGCTCGGGGTTGAGTCGCAGCTCCTCCTCAGTCGCGTCGAAGACCTCGTCGAGCAGCACGAGCGAGAGCGCCGAACGCGACGTGGCGCGCGAGGCCGCCGCCGCCGCGAACGGCAGGAACGCGAACTTCGGCAGGAAGAGGCGGACGCCCGACGCGACCTCCGCGACGAGCGGGTGGACGGGGTAGACCGACGAGAAGCGCGCCTGGCTCCAGTTGAACTCGTGGACGGTGGCGCGCAGCGCCTGGTAAATCTCGCGCAGGGTGTCTCCGACCTGCGGCTTCTTACGCAGCACGAACTGGTCGGCGACGCGGTAGAGGTTCTCGGGGTCGAGGTAGTCAATCCGGTACGTGCCGGCGACGGCGACGTTCGCGCCGTCGGCGTCGGCGATGTCGTCGTCGAGCGCGAGCGCCAGAAGGACGTTCAGCTCGCGCGCGGCCGCGGCCAGAGAGCCGAGGTACGGGCCGTCGTCGCGAGAGACACGCGCCGGCCGGTTGAAGGCCGTGTCGATGACGACGACCAGCGTCTCACCCATCGCGCGCGAAGCGGCGACGGCCAGAACCTCGGCCGGGTCGCGCCCGCCCCACTGCACCTCGCTCCCGCCGAAGAAGGCCGCGAAGCTCGCCGCCAACTCGTCCGCCAAAGTCGGCCGCGTCCCGCGCTCGACCCTCACGACGAGGTAGCGCCGCCCCGCCAGACGTTGCGCGCTCGCCAGGACGTGCGCGTCCTCAACCCCCTGACGCAGCCGCTCCGACCCGGCCAGCGCGCCGAAGACGGCCAGCGTGTGGCTCTTCCCGACGCCCCGCGCGCCCGCCAACGCGCGCGCCGCCCCAGTGCCCGCGGGCAGGTCGGCCAGCGCGTCGAGCCAGCGCGAAAGGAGGTCGGAC
Organism: Pyrinomonadaceae bacterium; assembly: GCA_040510435.1. Taxonomy (GTDB): domain Bacteria; phylum Acidobacteriota; class Blastocatellia; order Pyrinomonadales; family Pyrinomonadaceae; genus QHXN01. The sequence continues at coordinate 2,785 of JBEVJD010000141.1, forward strand.
GTAACGTCCGTGAAGCGGTAGGCGGCCAGCGCCTGGGCGGGGTCTTCCGCGTAGTTCCCGACCTGCTCGAACGACTGCGGCTCGACCAGGTCCTTGATCTTGTCCTGTATCCGTTTCATGCGCACCCGGCGGGAAAAAGGCGGTTGTGGCTTGGGGCCGGCTCCTCATCGGATGAGGAAGGAAGGGCACCATCGAATCTAGCACGCGCGCCAGCGCCGTTGCAATCAATAAGTTTTCGCTCCCGCCCGCCGCGCGACTGCTGCTATAATCCGTCCCGAGTCTCCTCCAAACGAAGGCCGGGCCCCTTCCTAAGCACGAGCGCAGGGCCCCGGCGCGGACACAACCTTGGGCGCGCCCCGCTGCATCAAAGATTCGCGCCTTTTCGGGTTCCCTTATCGACGGTCGTCCGACCCAACCCTCAAGCAGCCGCCCGCGCGCGCGGGCGCCCGAGTCGGACGCGAGGGCGCGCGAGGGCTTCGCCGAAGAGTTTCGACTTCCTTCCGGCCGCAGACTGAAGACAAGTATTTTTTGGAGGCACACGTGATGCACTACAGATTCTCCCGCTCGCTCGTCGCGCTCGGGCTCATCTCCAGCCTCTGGGCGGGCTCAATCGGGGTCGTGGCCGCGCCGCTGCGTCGCCAGGATGCCCAGAGGCCCGCGGCCGCCAAGCAGGACTCGGCCGCCAGGGATAAGAAGAAGGCCGACGACGCCAGGGACGAGCAGGTCGCCTCGGCGCAGCCCGCCTCGTCGAGCACGGGCAAGCCGCTCTCCGAGAAGGAAGACCCGCGCCTCATCGGCAAGCGCAACATCAACAAGGGCATCCTCATCCCCAAGATCGCGGGCGGGACGGACAAGGAAGTCGCCCTCGGCCGACAGCTCTCCGCGGAGGTTGACCGCCAGGCCAAGTTCATCGACGACCCCGTCATCACCGAGTACATCAACCGCGTCGGCCAGAACGTCGTACTCCACTCGGACGCGCGCATCCCCTTCACCATCAAGGTCATCGACTCCGACGAGGTCAACGCCTTCGCGCTGCCGGGCGGCTTCTTCTACGTCAACAAGGGGCTCATCCTCGCGGCCGACAACGAGGCCGAGGTCGCGGGCGTGATGGCGCACGAGATTGCGCACGTCACCGCCCGCCACGCGATGGAGAATCAGGCCAAGGGCATGCTGGCCGAGATCGGCCTGCTCGCCGGCTCGATCTTCCTCGGCGGCCTGGGCGGGATGCTCATCAACCAGGGCGCGCAGTTCGGGGCGCTGCTCGGCTTCATGAAGTTCAACCGCAGCGCAGAGTCCGAGGCCGACATGCTCGGCGTCCAGTACATGTGGGCCGCCGGGTACGACCCGAACGCGATGTCCACGATGTTCGAGAAGCTGGCGGCCAAGAACAAGAAGAAGCCCGGCACCTTCTCGAAGCTCTTCGAGTCGCACCCGCAGTCGCTCGACCGTCTGGAGGCGACGCGCCAGCTCGTCGCGCGCTTCCCCGACAAGGAGGAGTACGTCCTCTCGACCTCGGAATTCCAGCGCGTCAAGAACCGCCTGCTCCGGCTCTCAAATGCGCGCGCCTCTTCGGCGGGCGACATCGCCCCTGGCGAGGACGGCGCCCCGGGACGCCCGACGCTCAAGCGCCGCTCGCCCACCGCGGACGAGACCGGCACGCCGACCGACGGGACGACGCCCGAGAAGAAATCGGACGCGCCGCAGCTCAAGAAGCGCACCGACGACCAGCAGCAGCAGACCCCGCCCGAGTAGGCTTTAGAGGGGCGGAGGCCGGTAAGAAAGGCCCAAGAAGGCTCTCAGGTTCGACCAGACCTGGGAGCCTTCGGCTTGAGGGAAAGAGTTGATTTCGGCGAAAAAAGCGGTACTCGTCGCGGCCGGGAGCGTCTGTCTGGCGCTCGCGGTGCTCGGCGTCTTCCTGCCGCTGCTCCCGGCGACGCCCTTCCTGCTGCTCGCCTCAGCCTGCTACGTCCGCAGTTCCGAGCGCCTCCACGGCTGGCTGATGGGGAACCGCGTGCTCGGCGGCTACATCCGTAACTTTCAGGAGCGACGCGGCATCCCGCTGCGCGCCAAGTTCGCCACGGTCGCCGTCCTCTGGCTCTCGCTCCTCTACTCGATTTACAGGCTCGACCTCCCCTGGGTCGAGCTGATGCTCGTCGTCATGGGTCTGACTTCGAGCTTCTTTATCTTCAGGATGAAGACGCTGAAGGGCGGCGAGTGAGAGCCCCGCGCGGCGGCTTGACAACGAAAATGCCGTTAAGTATTCTACCCGTTCGCGTTTTAGACGCTTAAACTTGAGAGAGTTATCCTTATGTCAACATACTTTCCGAGCGGGGACGGACTCGCTGAGAATCGCAAGTGGTACGTGGTGGACGCGGCGGGTCAGACCGTCGGACGGCTGGCGACCGAGGTCGCGCGCGTGCTGACCGGCAAGAACAAGCCGCAGTACACGCCCTTCCTCGACACCGGCGACCACGTCATCGTCATCAACGCCAAGCAGGCGGTCTTCAAGGGGTCGAAGAACGACCAGAAGATGTACCACCACCACACGCTCTATCCGGGCGGCCTGCGTTCGATCTCGGTCAAAGACCAGTTCGCGCGCCACCCCGAGCGGGTCATCGAGCTGGCCGTCAAGGGCATGCTCCCGAAGACCAAGCTCGGCAAGGCGATGGCGAAAAAGCTCAAGGTCTACGGCGACGACGAGGGGCTCACGCGGCACGCCGCGCAGAAGCCGGAGCCCCTGGCCCTCAGCCCGCGCGCCGCGGCGCAGAAGGCATAACCCAAGTTTTAAGTAAGGAAGAGGAACTGTGGCAGACATCCAGTATTACGGCACCGGGCGGCGCAAGACTGCGACCGCGCGCGTCTACCTTCGGCCGGGCTCGGGCGAGATCAAGGTCAACCGCAAGGGATTCGACCAGTACTTCCCCAACCAGGCGCTCCGCATGGTCATCCGCCAGCCCCTGACGCTCACCGACACCGCGAACAAGTTCGACATCCTGGTCAACGTCGTCGGCGGCGGCCCCGCCGGTCAGGCCGGAGCGGTGCGCCACGGCATCACGCGCGCGTTGATGGAGTTCAACGCCGACCTGCGCCCCGCCCTCAAGGACGCCGGGCTCGTGACGCGTGACCCGCGCGCCAAGGAGCGCAAGAAGTACGGCCAGAAGGGCGCGCGCAAGCGCTTCCAGTTCTCGAAGAGATAAAACCGTAAACGGTGAACCGTAAACCGTGACAAGAAGCAGACAGCTTTTTCACTCGTCACGGTTTACGGTTCACGGTTTACGTTCTTTGCACATTCCATTGTCGCGGCCCGGTTGGTTGCCCTTCGGGGCGCTTGGGGCGCGGCGAGTACACTAAACCAATCAACTGAAGGAGGAGTAGTTTGGCAGTCACCGTTACGATGAAGGAATTACTGGAGGCCGGCGTCCACTTCGGCCACCAGGTCAGGCGCTGGAACCCGAAGATGAAGGAGTTCATCTTCGGCGAGCGCAACGGCATTAACATCATCGACCTCCAGAAGACGCAGAAGATGTTCCGCGACGCCATCGCGTTCGTCACCTCGATGATGGGCGAGGAGCGCGGCCGCAACATCCTCTTCGTCGGCACCAAGCGCCAGGCGCAGGACGCCATCCGCGAGGAGGCCGAAAGAGCCGGACAGTACTACATCAACCAGCGCTGGCTCGGCGGCCTCCTGACGAACTTCCAGACCGTGCAGAAGTCGATCAAGCGCCTGCGCGACCTCGAAGCGATGCAGACCGACGGCCGCTACGAGAAGATGACGAAGAAGGAGCGCATCAAGCTCGACCGCGAGCGCGAAATCCTCGACAAGAACCTCTCGGGCATCAAGAACATGACCCGCATCCCCGACGCGCTCTTCATCATCGACGTGCGCAAGGAGGACATCGCGGTCAAGGAGGCGAACCGCCTCGGCATCCCCATCATCGCGGTGGTTGATACGAACTGCTCGCCCGAGGGCATCGACTACGTCATCCCCGGCAACGACGACGCCCTGCGCGCCGTCCGCCTCTTCGCCTCGCGCATCGCCGACGCGGTCGTCGAGGGTCAGCAACTGAGCGGCAAGTCGGCCGAGGACGACGAGCAGGCCGCGGCCGAGGCTGCGGGCGCCGCGGCGCCCACGTCGCGCGTCGTCACGTCCGGCGTGGACAGCACGCGCGAAATCGAGCCCGGCGCGCAGTCCACGCAGGTCGCGGGCGAAGACGTGTCGAGCGTCTCGGCTGACGTGCAGACCTCCGTCCCCGGCAACCAGGGTTTCGGGCGCACGGGCCAGCAGCCCGACAGTGTCGGCGACCACGCACAGGTCGGCACACACGCCCCCGTGCGCGGCGCGACCGGCAGCCCCGACGCAGAGGGCACGCAGCCCCCGCAGTCGCCCGAGGCCGAGAAGGGCGCCGAGACGGTCGGCGCGGCCAAGTAAGCGGCGGGCCGAAAGCAACTTTCAACTTTCCAACTACGGCGAGCGCAGCCCTCCAGTGCGGATGAACCCGCCGGGCTGCGTTTCTTTTTGAGTAGTCAGGAGTCAGAAGTCAGGGGTCGGAATAAAACATTGCCGTTCTTATTCTGCCCCCTGACCTCTGACTCCTGACTCCATAATCTTAATAATCACTCAGGAGACTTGAAGTCATGGCGGAAATCACAGGCGCGGCGGTGAAGGCGCTCAGGGAGAAGACGGGCGCGGGGATGATGGAGTGCAAGAAGGCGCTTCAGGAGGCCGACGGCAACGAGGAGCAGGCGGTCGAAATCCTGCGCAAGCGTGGCATGGCTACGGCCGGCAAGAAGGCTGGGCGCGTCGCGGCCGAGGGCGCGGTCGGCTCCTACATCCACATGGGCGGCAAGGTCGGCGTGCTCGTCGAGGTCAACTGCGAGACGGACTTCGTCGCGCGCACGGAGGAGTTCCAGGCGCTCATCAAGGACATCGCGATGCACGTCGCCGCGGCCGAGCCGCGCTTCGTCACGCGCGAGGAGGTGCCTTCAGACCTCCTCGACAAGGAGCGCGAGATCACGCGCGCCCAAATCGCCAACGACCCGAAGAACGCGAACAAGCCCGAGCAGGTCATCGAGAAGATCGTCGAGGGGCGCCTGAACAAGTTCTACGAGGAGGCCGTGCTCCTCGACCAGCCCTTCGTCAAAGACCCGGCCAAGACCATCAACGAGCTGCTGACCGAGAAGGTCGCCAAGACGGGCGAGCGCATCACCGTCCGCCGCTTCACCCGCTACAAGATGGGCGAGGGTCTCGCCAAGCGCGAGGACGACTTCGCCAGCGAAGTCGCTTCGATGAGCGGCGGCAACCAGTAGTTTCGATTGGGGGATTGATTCATCGGCTCATTGATTCATTTCTTAAATGACCCGATGGATCAGTGAATCAATCCCTCGATCCGTACACACTCATGTCATCAGCTAACACACAGACGGCGGGCGCGCCGGCCTACAAGCGCATCCTGCTGAAGGCGTCGGGCGAGGCGCTGATGGGCGCGCAGGCTTACGGCGTGGACGTGAAGGTCGCGCGCGCCATCGCCGAAGAGATCAAGGCCGTCCACGACCTCGGCGTCGAGGTCGCGGTCGTCGTCGGCGGCGGCAACATCTTCCGCGGCGTCTCGGAGAGCGCGGGCGACATGGACAGGTCGAGCGCCGACTACATCGGCATGCTCGCCACCGTGATGAACGCCGTCGTCCTGCAAGACGCGTTGGAGAAGGTCAACGTTCACACGCGCGTGCTCTCGGCCATCAACATCCCGCAGGTCGGCGAGCCGTTCATCCGCCGCCGCGCCATCCGCCATCTGGAGAAGGGGCGCGTCGTCATCTTCGCCGCCGGGACGGGGAACCCGTATTTTACGACCGACTCGGCGGCCGCGCTGCGCGCGCTCGAAATCAAGGCCGACGTGATCCTGAAGGCGACGAAGGTCGAGGGCGTCTACACGGCTGACCCGATGAAGGACTCGACGGCGACGCGCTACGACTGCATCACTTACCAGGAAGTTCTGGAGAAGCAGTTGAAGGTGATGGACGCCTCCGCCATCAGCCTGTGCATGGACAACGACCTCCCCATCGTCGTCTTCAACATGCGCACCGCGGGCAACATCGTCCGCGTCGTCTCGGGCGAGATCGTCGGCACGAGGGTCTGCAACCAAAAGCCGTGACGAGTGATGAGTGACGAGTGATAAGAAGAGAATCAGGCACGTGGCCTTTCGCTTATCACTCGTCACTCATCACTCGTCACTTATCACTCGGAGAGAAGCTATGTCTGAGAAGGATGTCATCAAGGAGACGCGGCCGCGGATGGAGGGGGCCGTCGAGGACTTTAGGAAGAAGCTGGCGACGATCCGGACGGGGCGCGCGGCCGTGAGCCTGCTCGACAGCGTGATGGTCGAGTACTACGGCACGCCGACGCCGCTCAGCCAGATGGCCTCGGTGCACGCGCCGGAGGCGAACATGCTGACGGTGCAGGCGTGGGATCAGACGCAGCTCGGCGCCATCGAGAAGGCCATCCGCTCGGCCGACCTCGGGCTCAACCCCTCGAACGACGGCAAGCTCGTGCGCGTGCCCGTCCCGCCCCTGACCGAGGAGCGCCGCAAGCAGCTCGCTAAGCAGGTGCACGAGGCGGCCGAGGAGCACCGCACCGCCATCCGCAACGTCCGCCGCGACTCGAACGACCGTCTCAAGCGGATGCTCAAGGACAAGCAGATTTCCGAGGACGCCGAGCGCGACGCCCTCGCCGAAGTCCAGAAGCTCACCGACACGTACATCGGCAAGGTGGACGAGATGGCCAAGACCAAGGAGCAGGAACTCCTCAGCGTCTAGAGCGGTATGCGCCTCTCTTTACCAAACGTTGAGAGGCGGGGGGGGGGGGGGGGGGGGGCCCGGCCACCACGGCCGGGGGGGGGGGGCGCGCGCGCCCCGCCACACCCAACTGTGGAGGGCAAGGGGCGGACCAGAGGGACAGACGGGGGGCGCCCGCGGGGGGGGGGGGGCGGGAC
>JBEVJD010000142.1:0-12818 GCA_040510435.1 Pyrinomonadaceae bacterium
GCGAAATTCATCCCCATCAAAAAGGATGGCGAGGCGCTGTTAAAGAAACTGAAGGCGTGGGACGAAGACATGGTGCAGCGCAAGTCGAAGGCGTACGACGATGTCGAGAACTTCCCCAACAAGTTCACCGCCAATTACATGTTTCTCATCAACCAGACGGAGAGCGATCTGCCCAGAGTGAATCAGCCGTCGCTGGATCGGCTGAAGCAGTTGAATCAGGAATGGTCTGCCCTGAAAGCAAGGGCCGAGGAGATGGCCGATAGGGACATCCCGGCGTTTAATAAGCGTCTGTGGGAGGCCGGGCTCGGGGCCATCTGGAAGGAATAGAAGCTGTAGGCAGGCCGCCGCGGGGGCGGTCGGCGAGGCGTCGGCGGTGCCGTGGAGAACTACGCGGGCATCGTCCGACTAACGCCGACCGCCCCGGTGAAGGTGACATAGTTGAACCGTAGAGAGTTCAGCACGTACCTGTCGGCCTGCGTCCCGACCATCCCGCCGCGGCGCGTGCCTCGCGCGCGCCTCTCGTAGTGCCACTCAAGAATCAGCCAAGCCGGACGCGTAACCTTTGAAGTGAAGGTCGGCTGTCACGGACGTAGCCGACGAGGGCGGCGCCGCGGGCCCATGTCCCGCGCAGGATCGTTTAAGTAGCGAGTATGCAGGTAATTCACGCTAAGGTCGCTGTCCCACACCAAAACCCACGCGTCTCGCGTCCGCGCCTTCTCAGGATGTTGGGCGAGGGGCTCGACTCCTGCACCACCACCATCATCACGGGGCGCGCGGGCGCGGGCAAGACGCTGCTGGCGAAAGATTTCGTGCGGGGCTGCGGGCGGCGGACGGCCTGGTATACGGTCGAAGCTCACGACGGCGAACTGCCGATATTCTTCCGCTACCTCGTGGAAAGCGTCAGCCGACAGCGCCCGGGCTTCGGGCGTGAGGTGCTGGCAAACTTCGAGGGGGCGCCGGGCTTCGATGACATCCCGACCCTCGCCGAAGCGTTCCTCTATGAATTGCAGGAGTGTCGGGGCGAACCGCTGATGCTGGTGGTTGACGACCTGCACCTCATTTACGACGCCGAGTGGGTCGTGCCGTTCTTCCGCCGGCTCCTGCCGCTGATGCCTCCGGAGGCGCATATGCTCATCATCGGGCGCAGTCTGCCGCCGACGCCGGTGTGGCGCATGCGCTCGAAGCAGACGCTCTGCCTCGTCGAAGAGGCCACGCTGGCGTTCACCCCGCAGGAAGCGGCCGACCTGTTCGTCAGCTACGACCTCGCGGGACGCGACGCGCGCGCGGCTCTCGAACAGTCGCAGGGTCGCGCCGCCGCCCTGGACGGAATGGCGCGGCGGATGTGCGGGGGCACGGCGGGAGGGGTGAGGGCGCCCGCCTCCGCCGCCCCGTAGAGGCGGGGCCGCCGCCGTGTTAAGCTCGGCCTAAATTTAATGATGGCGGCAAGACTTCGCCCGATGGCACAGAGGACTCGAAGCGACGGCGTACCCGTACCGGCAGCCCGGCAGCCGACGCGAGAGGATGCGCCGAAGCGGCCCGGGTTCTTCCTGCGGACGAAACTCCTTCCGCCGCGCCCGGCCTCCGTCTTACTCTCGCGCCCGCGCCTGACCGAACGCCTCCAGGCCAATCTCTCGCACCCCGTCACGCTCGTCGCCGCCCCCGCCGGCTCGGGTAAGACCACTCTCGTCGCGGAGTTCGTCAGGGCCCACGCCCACCAGTTCGTCTGGTACCAACTCGACCACACGGACGCCGACCCGCTCGTCTTTCTCGAATACCTCACGCACGGGGTCAGGCAGGCCGTGCCCGGCTTCGGCGACGTGACGCTCTCCTACCTGCGGCAGTCGGCCGACGAGGTCGCACGCCATCCCGCGCGCGCGGTTGACGTACTCTTGAACGAGGTTCTACAGGAGGTCAGCCGCCGGCTCGTCGTCGTGCTCGACGACTACCACCACCTGGGCCGCGAGACCGCGGTACACGCCGTCCTCGACCGCCTCATCTCTTACCTGCCGGACGTGATGCACGTCATCGTCGTCTCGCGCGACGTGCCGCCGCTGGCCCTCTCTCGTCTGCGCTCGCAGGACTCGCTCGTCATCATCGACCGTCAGGAACTACTGTTCACGGACGAGGAGACGCGCGAGCTGTTCCGGCAGGTGTTCGACCTTGAGCTGACTCCCGAGCAACTGACCGAGTATCGAGAGCGCACACAGGGTTGGATTACGGCGCTGCAACTGGTCAGGCAGTTCGCACAGCGCGAGGCGTTAACCTCGGCGGGCGCGCAGGCGGGCGCGGCCGACCTGAAGGAAATTCTGCGACGGTCGGAGCACGACATCTTCGACTATTTCGCCGAGGAGGTCTTCGCCGACGAGCCGGAAGACGTGCGGCGATTCCTGCTGCGCATCTCGCTGCTCGACCGCATCGAGCTGGACGTGTGCGCCCGCCTCTACCCGGAGGTGAACAGCCGTCACGTCCTTCCGGAGTTGGTGCGCCGCAACGTCTTTATGACGGTGGCGAGTGACAGCCGCGGCGAAGAGTACCGGCTCCACCCGCTCTTCCGGAGTTTTTTACAGCGCCGGCTGAGCCAGGAGTCGGGGCCGGGCGAGGTGGCCGCCGAGCACGCGCGTTACGCCGACTGTTACCTCGAACGCGGAGAGTGGGAGCACGCGGCGCGCCACCTCATCGCCACGGAAGACTTCGGGCGAGCCGCCGCGGTCGTCGCCGAGCGGGGCGGCCACTGGATCGCCGCGGGCGCGTTGGCTTCACTCGTCTCACTCGTGGAGGTGCTGCCGGCCGAAGCGCTCAGGGCGCAGCCGCGCGCACTCTTCTACCGCGGCGAGGTCGCGCGGCTGCGCGAGGAGTTGGACTCCGCGCGGCTGCTCTACAGACGCGCCGCGGCGCTCCTGCACGAACAGAACGACCGCGAGGGCGAGGCCGAAACGCTCCGCTCGCTGGCGACCGTCGAGCGCCGGTACGGCGACCTTGAGACGGCGCTCGCCTACCTGGATCGCGCCGCCGAGTTGGCGGACGAGGATTCGGTCGTGCGCGCCAAATGTGCCGGCACGCGCGGGCTGTGTCTGATGGCGAAGGGAGACTGGGCCGCGGCCGAACGTGAGTTCCGCGTCGCGTTGCAGGGCGCGGAAGACCACGGGGACGAGCATTACGCACGCCTGATGTCGCACAACCTGGGGCTGCCGGCGTTGACCCGCGGCGATTTCGCGGAGTCCCTGCGCTGGCTGCGCCACTCGCTCCAGTACCGCGGGAATGCGCTGCCGATCCCGCAGGAGGCGGGCGTCCACCTCAACATGGCGCGCTGTCATCTTTACCGGGGCGAGTTCGCCGAGTGCGAGGAACATCTGAACCGCTCGCTCGAACTGTCACAACTCTTCAACCTGAGCGTGCTGCAAGCCGAGGTCTTCGAGACCTACGGCAATTTCTACCGCGAGCAGAGAGAGGTGGCGCGGGCCGTGGAGTTTTACACGAGGGCGGCGCGCATTTACAAAGAGGCCGGACTAGACCTCGCGCGGCGGGAACTGCCGGAAGAGCAGGCGATGCTCTTCGCACAGGAGGGTGATTTAGCGGCGGCCCGCGCGGCCCTCGACCGCCTCGTCGAGGCGCGCGCCGCCCTGCGTAACGAAGCGGCTCTGAAGTCAGCCGTGCTGGCCCGCGGCCGCGTCATGCTCGCGCAGGGCGAGCCCGACGCCGCGCGCGCGGAACTCGCCCCGGCCCTCGGCTACTTCCGCGAGCACAACTTTCACTACTACGAGGCGCAGGCTTCGATGGCGCTCGCCTCCTGCGCTGTGGCCGCGAAACGAGAGAATGAATATCTTGAGCACCTGCGGCGCGCGCTCGAATTGGCCGTCCGCTACGACTACGAGTACTGGCTCCGGCGCGAGGTGGAACGGAACCCTCGGCTCTTCTCCCCCGAACAGTCGCGCAAACTGCTGCCCGGAGACTTGCGGCAGAGACTCTCGACACTTGAAGCTCAAGCGCCTCCCTCGCGCGAGCCGACACCGCCGACGCGCCCGGCCTCGGCCCAGCCCTCAAGCGACCTGACCATCAACATGCTGGGTCTGGTGGAGATTTACCGCGACCCGGCGCGCCCGCTCGCCCCGGACGCGTGGACGAGCAAGCGCGCCCGCGACATCCTCTGCTTCATCGCCTCGCGCCAGCACCGTCGCGCCTCGAAGGACACGCTGGTTGACACCTTCTGGCGCGACGACGACCCCGAGAGCGTCGAGAAAAAGTTCCACCCCACGATCTCTTACGTCCGCAAGGCGCTCAACAGCAATCAGCTCCTCCGTCAGAACTTCCTGCTTTATAAGGATGGGGACTACCTGCTCAACCCAGACCTCTCCTACCGCTCGGACGTGGAGGAGTTTGACGGACTGGTTTCCGAGGCCGCGTCGGCGCACAGGCGTGGTCAGACCGAGCAATGCCAACGGGCTTACGAGGAGGCGGTGGCGCTCTACCGCGGCGAGTTCATGCAGGGCACGCACGACGCGTGGGTCGAGGAGCAGCGCTCCTACTACCGCGATCAATACCTCCGCATGCTCGAAAAGCTCGCCGCGGCCGCGCAGGAGTCGGGGGAGTGGGAACGCTCCCTCAACCTCGCACAGAAAATACTGCGCGACGATCCGTTCCGCGAGGAGGTTCACTGCCGCGTCATGCGCGCGCACGCGGCGCTCGGGAACCGCGTCGCCGTCAAAGAGCAGTACGAGACACTGCGCGGCCTCCTGTTCAGGGAACTCGGCGTCGAGCCCGCACAGGAGACGCGGCGCGTCTACCGCGAGTCGGTCAGTTGAGCGGCGGGCGTTCAGCCTCGACGGATTTACCCGGCCCGCGGCGTTGCTGTATCATCCGCTGGACTCCGAGCGCTGATAGTAGATGCAGGCAGGCGCTTGAGCCGAGCCCCATTTTGAGCCGGATAGGCGTCCCCCGCGCCGTCGGCCTTGTAGTCAACCTCACGTCTCCTTGAAGCCGTTAGAAGTGACACTGTCTCCGCCCGGTTGTAGCTATGCACGCATTTAACAGGTCGCGAAAAGTCGTCGCCGTGCTCCTCGCCTGCGTGCTCTGCGCCGGCACGGCGAGGGCCGGCGTGAGCGTCACGCGGGGAGAAGGCATCGCCCTCAACGGCGCGGATGGAATCATCTTCAACGGCATCGACGGCATCACGGCCACGGGCAGCGACGACCTGCTCGCCTTTAAGGTCAACGGCATCTCGGTGACAGGCTCCGACGGCATCGTCGCCACCGGCAGCGACGGCATCGTCGCCACGGGGTCTGACGGCTTGCCATACGTCGGGGCCGACGCGCTCTTCGCACGGGGCGTTGACTCCATGACCTTGGCCGCGGCCGACGGCATTGCCGTCACGGGTTCTGACGGCATCTCCGTGACCGGCTCCGACGGCTCCCGCCAACAGGTTGACTCGCTCGTGCTCAGGAAGGCGGAAGGCATCACCGCGACCGGCTCGGACGGCATCGTCGCAACGGGCTCGGACGGCATCGTCGCAACCGGCAGCGACGCCTTGCACTTCGCACGCGTCCACGGCATCACCGCGACGGGCTCGGACGGCCTCGTCATAACGCGCGCACAAGGCATCACCGCGACCGGGAGCGACGGCCGCGTCTTCTCCATCGTGCCGAGCAGCGTCCGCATCGAGGGCGCGGACACCTTCATCGCGACCGGCGCGGATGGGGTGACGCTTCAAGGGATTGACGGCATCACGGCGACCGGCTCGGACGGCATCGTCGCGACCGGCAGCGACGCCTTACGGCTCACGGGACTCCAGAGTCTCGACCCCGAACTCGCCATCCTGCTCGACCGCGCGACCGACGATAGCAACATCAACGCGGCGGTCGTCTACCACCGTCAGCCGGGCGAGACTGACCTCGCAGACCTGCGGCTCAACGGCATCCTCGGCGGCACGCGCTACCGCGCGCTGCCGGTGATTACCGTGACGGCGACGCGCCGACAACTCGTCAGCGTCTCGCGCCTCCCGGCGGTGCGTTCCATCTACGGCAAACGCACCCTCCAGACGACCTCCGACCCCTACCTCGCCCCGGCGGGCGCGGAGCGCGTCGCGCGCGACTCGGAGTTGACGACTGTCAACGCGGGACTGCCCGTCACCGGGCGCGGCGTCACGGTCGCCGTGATCGACACGGGTCTGGACGGCACGCACGCCGATCTGGCCGGCCGCGTCGCGCAGAACATCAAGCTGTTGGACTCGCAGAGCGTGAGCGTCGGATTTACGCCCCCCGTGAGCGTGGAGAATTTGCCGAACACCGATCTGGTCTACGGCCATGGCACTTTCGTCGGGGGCATGATCGCGGGCAACGGCGCGCGCTCGGGTGGTGCTTACGCGGGCGTGGCGCCGGGCGCGAAGCTGTTGGGGTTGAGCGCGGGCGACCTGAACCTCTTCCACGTGCTCGCGGCCTTCGACTACCTCCTGGCGCGCCCGGACCTCGGCGTCCGCGTCGTCAACTGTAGCTTCTCGGCCGACGCCCTCTACGACGAGAACGACCCCGTCAACGTCGCCACGCGGATGCTCTACGAACGCGGCGTCAACGTCGTCTTCTCGGCCGGCAACTCGGGGCCGGGTCTTCACACCCTGAACCCTTACGCCGTCGCGCCGTGGGTCATCTCGGTCGGGGCGACCGACCACCGAGGACGCCTCGCATCATTCTCCGCGCGCGGCGAGTTCGGCGGCCCCGCATCACGCCCGACGCTGGTCGCGCCCGGCGTGAACGTCGTCGGCCTGCGGAGTTCGGGGGTGAGTCTTATGGGCGCTTCCGGCTTCACCTCCGCCCGGCGCCTTTCGTTCGCCGAAACCCTTTTCTACACGAGCGGCAGCGGGACGAGTTTCAGCGCGCCGCAGGCGGCCGGCGTCATCGCGTTGATGCTCGAAGCCAACCCCGGTCTGACGCCGGCCGAGGTGCGCGACATTCTACAGAGGACGGCGACGCCGCTCCCTCCCTATTATCGGCACGAGGTCGGGGCCGGGATGCTCAACGCGCACGCGGCCGTGCTCGAAGCCGTCTTCCCCGAACGGCTGATAGGGGTGTGGCGCGCCACGCTCGACCGCGGGCAGGTGCGCTTCGTGGGCGACCCTCGGCGGCAGTTCGGTGGCACCACGCAACTCCTCTCGGGTTACGAAACTTTTTTGAGTGTGCCGGAGGGCGCGCTCCTCGCCTCCGTCCAAATCGCATGGGGGCCGGTCTACAGCACGAACGACCTTGCGCTCGCGCTCTCCGACCCGGGCGGCGTGCGGCGCGCGTCGGCGAACGAACTCAATCTGCCCGGGCTGACCGGCAGGCGTGAGCGCGCCGCCGTCAACTCGCCCGCGCCCGGCAGTTGGCGAGTTAACGTGACGAACACTTTGAGCCTCTTGGGCACTCCGCAGCAGTTCTCTGGCGTGCTGGAGGTGACGCGCGCCGAGTACGCGCCTCTGGCGGACGTTGACGGCCTGAGCGCCATCGCGCGCGAAGAGGTCAATCAGAATTTACGCTCCTTCGTGATGTTGCCGCTCGGCGGCTCGTTCCGCCCGGGGTTCGGCGTGACGCGGGCTGAACTGGCGATGACGCTGGTGCTCGGCGCACGCGTCCCGCAGTACGCGCCGGGTCGGCCTACATACCCTGACGTGCCTGACCGCACGACCTCGCTCTTCGTCGAAAGCGTTCAGGCCGCGCCTGGCGGCGCTCTCTTCGCGGACGCGGCCCCGGGCGCGCTCTTCAGGCCGGACGACGTGGCCGAACGCCTCACGGCGGCAGTCGCGCTGGTACGCGCCGCGGGGCTGAGGGCCGAGGCCGAGGCGCGAACCGGTGCGCTCTTAAACGTGGCCGACGCCGGGGCGATACCCTCGGGGCTGCGCGGTTACGTGGCCGTCGCGCTGGAGCGCGGCCTGCTCACAGCGGAGGGGGGAGCCTTCCGTCCACAGAGCACGCTGACGAGGCTCGAACTCGCCCACGCGATGAGCGTGATTGCCAAGCGGGCTGCCGAGTAACGGCCGAGCGTGCTGTAATCAGGAAAGATTAACCACAGAGACACAGAGACACGGCTAAAGCACAGCTAAAGATTTAAAGCTGTGTTCAAACCGTGTCTCTGTGTCTCTGTGGTTCACTTTTTCCCTCAACCTCTAAGCCCCAAGCGCCAGCCAAGAATTAGCCAAGCCCCCGCCGCTAGACTACGTCGTCCGTCATGAAATAGGGAAAGAACTGGCAAGGTTGTCCGGCGCAACCCTGCCCGGAACCCCACGCCGCCAGCGGGAACATTCAAAGTAATGAGAAAATCGAGAACCCTGAGATTAGAGAATGCTTTAAAAGCGCTCGGCGTGGCCGCCGGCACAATCTTCGTTTTGACGATGATTTTCGCCGCGCCGCAGATATTAACGGCGGACGCTGCCAGTCCGACCTCCAGGACGCTCAGCCCGACCGCCACGGCGCCCGTCACCTGGACGGGGACGGCCATCGGCGGCGGCGCCCTCAACGCCGCGCCCGTCCTCGGCAGCGAGGCTCTGTGCCGTGACGGGCTCACCTGCGACACCTTCACCCTGAACGTCGGCGGAACGGCCGCCGCCTGGGCCGGCAAGCGCGTGCGCGTTGTCATCGAGTGGAACCTGCCCGTCACCGACTACGATCTCTACATCCACAAGGGCTCCAACTCCGGCCCGCTCGTCGCCAGTTCCGGGCGCGGCATCACTTCGCCGGGCGACCTGCTCACGGTGGAGGACACGACGATTGACCCGTCCGCGTCGGGCACGGGCGTCTACACCGTCCGCGCCGTCTACTACGCGGCCACCACCATCGACCAGTACCGCGGCAGCGCGGCCGTCGAATTGAAGCCCGTCGCGCCGCCGACGGCGACGCCCTCGCCCTCGACCGCGACGCCGCCGAGCTATCAGAACTTCGCCGCGCCCGCAGGCATCGGCGAGGGCGCGGGCGAGCCGACCCTCGGCGCCAACTGGAACTCGGGCGCCGTCATGTTCATCTCCGGCCTTGAGACGCTGCGCGTCAAGTTCAACGACTCGGCCTCGCCCGCGACGGCGACGTGGGAGGATGTCAGCACGACGCTCACCTCGCTCACCACGCTCGACCCCATCCTCTTCACAGACGGCGACGCGGGCGCGAGCCGCACCAACCGCACCTTCGTCTCGCAACTCGCGGGCAAGATTAGTCTCATGTCGTTCACCGACGACGACGGCGCGACCTGGACGCCGAGCCAGGGCGCGGGCATCAACTCGGGCGTTGACCACCAGACGGTCGGCGGCGGCCCTTACGCGCGCAACGCCGACGGCTCGCTCAAGGGTGCGGCCGTGCAACTGCCCGGCCTCGACCTTCAGTTCTACCCGAACGCCGTCTACTACGCCTCGCAGGACATCGGCCTCGCGCAGATTGCGCGCAGCGACAACGGCGGGCTGACCTTCGGCCTCGCCATCCCGATGTGGACGCTCGTGCAGTGCGGCGGCCTGCACGGTCACATCAAGGTCGCGCCCGATGGCACCGTCTATGTCCCGAACAAGTCGTGCGGCGGCCAGCAGGGCGTCGCCGTCTCCGAAGACAACGGCCTGACGTGGAGCATCCGCACCGTGCCCGGCAGCACCCCCGGCGACACAGACCCGTCGGTCGGCCTCGGCGCGGACGGCACCCTCTACTTCGCCTACGCCGACGGCGACGGCCGCTCGCGCGTCGCCGTCTCGCACGACCGCGGGCTCAGTTGGGCGAACGTCTCGGACGTGGGCGCCTCCCACGGCATCAAGAACTCGGTCTTCCCGGCCGCCGTCGGCGGCGACGCGAACCGCGCCGCCGTCTTCTTCCTCGGCTCTTCGACCGAGGGCGCGAACGGCCGCGGCACGGACATGACTTTCAACGGCACCTGGTTCGGCTACGTCGCCACGACCTACGATGGCGGCCAGACCTGGGTCACGGTCAACGCGACGCCGAACGACCCTGTGCAGCGCGGCGTGGTCTGCACCTCGGGCACGACCTGCCCCGGCACGACGCGCAACCTGCTCGACTTCAACGACGCGACCATCGACAAGCGCGGGCGGGCGCTGGCGGCCTTTGCCGACGGCTGCGTCACCGCCGCGTGCGTCGGCGGCGCGGACAAAAACGGCGACGGCCTCATCGACGGCAACGACAACGACGGCACGGCCCGCGCGACCATCATCCGCCAGTCGGGCGGCCGGTCGCTGTTCGCCGCCTTCGATTAACCCGCCCGCGGTCGCCGCCGCGGTCGAACGGAAATTTGGATTGTCGCGAGTGTCAGCCTTGTCGGGAGGCAGCCGCTCCGACCGACGAGCCGGCGGGTGATTCTTTCGAGTCGCCCGCCGGCACGCGTCTTCTGCCGGCCCTTAAGCCGCGCCGCCTCGGCCGGGCAATGTTTGATAGACTCAGCCCGGGGCTGTGTACATGTTCGGTATGATGAAAGTAGTCGTCACCATTTGCTGTCTGCTTCTGCTCGCCACGGCGTGCGCCACGGCGGTCGAGCCGAAGCCGGAAATACTCGGCGTCCGGCTCGGGATGAATCGGGAGGAGGCGCACGCGCGCCTGCAAGACATCGGCAAGTTGGAGAAGGAGGAGCGGAAACAGCAGGAGGTCTGGCGACTCACGGGCGACCCGAACTACTCACACCTCATGGTCGCTTATAACAAGGGGTACACGTCGGTGCGCTACGTCACGGCGGTGGCGAACGAACAGGGCCGCCGCGTCCGCTACGCCGACGTTATCGACCCCGGCCGCGCCCGCCTTGAGAGCACGCAGGCGAACCGCAGCTACACGCTGGAGACTCCGGCGCGCGCAGGCCAACCCGGCTTCATCGCCAAAGTGATCGGCGACGACCCCACCTATTTGAAATATTTCTCCGTCGAGCTCGCCGACTAGCACGAGGCAGGCGTCGCCGCCCAACGGAAAGCCGCGCGGAGTTTCATCTCGCCTTTAAGTAATTCATCAAACACAACCCGTTAAACTATTTGACCGCGTACAGCTCGGGAAACTGCTTGCGGAGGTTCTCCACCTTGGGCAGGTCGTGCATCACGATGTAAGGCTCATCCGGGTGGCGTGCGGCGTAGTCCTGGTGGTAGTCCTCGGCTTCGTGGAAAGTTTTGAGGGCGCCGACCTGTGTGACGATTGGACGGTTAAAGAGCTTCGCCTGATTCAGTTGGTTGATGTAGCTTTCGGCGATGCGCTTCTGCTCGTCGCCGACGTAAAAAATGGCCGAGCGGTAGTGTGTGCCTACGTCGGGCCCCTGCCGGTTCAGTTGGGTCGGGTCATGCGCGACGGAGAAGAAGACCTTGAGGAGCCGCCCGTACGTGATTCGGGAAGGGTCGTAGGTGATGCGGACGGACTCGGCGTGCCCGGTGTCGCCCGCGCTGACTGATTCATAGTCGGCCGCGTTGGCGTTACCTCCGGAGTAACCGGACGTGACGCGGGTGACTCCTTTGACGTGTTCGAAGACCGCCTCGACACCCCAGAAGCAGCCGCCCGCGAAGACGGCCGTTTGCTCGCCCTTTTTGGCCGCGAGCGGGGCGTCCAGACCGGGGTCGGGTAACGAGACATCCCCGGCGGCAGAGGCGTTACACGCTAACGTGGCGCCGAGACTGAAGAGGGCAAGAACACGGAGCAGGTGACTGGACATAGAGACCGCCTTCCCGAAGATTGAAGTAGAGACTTTCACACCTCTTAACTAACGAACAACACGCCATCGGATTCGGGCCTGAGTTGGACTCTAACATCTCGACTGAATTCCTTCGACCTGACGAAACTCTTTGTCGGCTATCGGGAAACGAAGCGATGAGAGTCTGCGCGGTGACGAAAGGCGTTGGTGGAGGGATGCTCCCCCCGGAGCGTTGCTGCTCAAATACGCGCTTATAAAATCGAGCGTCAACGGGTTATATTGCGGTACGAAATTGCTTTGCGACGAATGGGGGCGTGAGTGGCTCAACCCCTACGCCGCTTAGTGCCGACTGGGGACGAATGTCTGGATAACTTTGGGGCAGCGGGCGGGCGGTAGGAAGCAGTCCTTATTACCGGGGCGCGGAGCTGCTTGAACGGGCGGCGGCTGACTCCGCGTGAGGCCCGAACGGAGGAGACTTAATTATGACCTACGTACTGTGGATCATTCAGGTGTTGCTCGCACTCATGTTTCTGTTCGCGGGCGGGACGAAGCTCGTCCTGCCGCCCGAGGTGCTGGCCTCGATGGGCTCGCCGAACCAGATACCGCTGCCGGGGTGGTTCGTGCGCTTCATCGGCGTGGTCGAGGTGCTCGGCGCGCTGGGCTTGCTCCTGCCGGGGCTGCTGCGTATCAAGCCGTGGCTGACGCCGCTGGCCGCCGCCGGGCTGGTCATCATCATGATCGGCGCGACGGCGCTCAATATTGTGGCTGATGGAATCGCGGCCGGAGTGGTGCCGCTGGTCATCGGGCTGCTCTCGGCCTTCGTCGCTTACGGCCGGTGGCGGCTGGCGCCGCATCCGGGTCGGTAGGAGATGATTCGGCGGAGAGCGAGCTGAGGACGGCGAGAACCACTTTCAAAAGCCGCGGGAGCTTTTGTCTGACACTTTTTCCATACTACCTGACACGTGAAGGGTAGTTATGTTCATAACCTTTACTCACTCCCCAGACTCAATAGAGATTGCTGTTTCCATAGAGACCCTTGTCGGCGGGTAAGCGCCGACTGGACGGACGCTCCGTCGTTCCTCGAAAGCTGCGTTAAGGAGGCAGACGATGACTCACAGGTTAGACGCCGAACGGCACGGACTCCTTGACCGTGCGATGCGGTTTCCGATGGACACAGTGCTGATTACCTACGCCGAAAAGCAGAACCTGTCACT
>JBEVJD010000143.1:0-5858 GCA_040510435.1 Pyrinomonadaceae bacterium
CGGCGAAGAGCCGGCGCCCGTCTACAGCGTGCGCTGCGACGACTTGTCGGCCATTGTGTCCGACACGCCCCTCAACGTGCTCGACCCGACGCGCGACAACGTGCTCGCTCACCAGCGCGTCAACGAGACCGTCATGCGCGAGCACACGGTAATCCCGATGTCGTTCGGCACCGTGTTCAAGACCCACAACGACATCATGGAGCTCCTGCGCGCGGCCTACGACGCGTTCGTGGACGTGCTCAGCCAGATGGAAGGGAAGCTCGAGTTCGGGCTCAAGGTGCTCTGGGACCGCGACGCGGTGGTGCGCGAGATCGAAAGCGAAGACGAAGACGTGCGGCGCCTGAAGGACGAGATCTCGTCGCAGAAGGGCTCCACCTACTTCGCGCGCATGCAGTACGGCCGGCTCGTGGACGCGGCGCTCGAAGGGCGCTCCGAGCGCTACGTGTCCGAGATCTTCGACCATCTGCGGCTCGTATCCGTAGCCTCCCGCGCCAACAAGCCCATCGGCGACAAGATGATCATGAACGGCGCGTTCCTGGTCTCGCGCAAGAACGAGGCGGCCTTTGATTCCAAGGTCAAGGACATCGGCGCGCGCTACGAGAACCTCACCTTCAAGTACACGGGGCCGTGGCCGCCGTACAACTTCGTCAACATCCGCCTGAAGCTCGAGCGCGCGAAAGAGGCACCCTGAGGCCGCGATGGTCCTGATCATCGACGATCTGCTCCTGGGCGGCTTTCAGTTCGTCCTGAAGCGCCTGGCGGACGCCGTCAGCGACGGCGACTTCATCCACGCCGTCATCAAGGGCTCGGCCGTCAACAACGACGGCTCGCTCAAGGTCGGCTTCACCGCGCCGAGCGTTGACGGTCAGGCCGAAGTGATTTCCGAGGCGCTGGCGCTGGCCGGCGTCGAGGCCGAGACCATCACCTACGTCGAGACGCACGGGACGGCCACGCCGCTCGGCGACCCCATCGAGATTGCGGCGCTCACGCAAGCCTTCCGCGCGGGCACGCAGAAGCGCAGCTTCTGCGCCATCGGGTCGCTCAAGTCGAACGTCGGCCACCTCGACGCGGGCGCAGGTATAGCCGGCCTCATCAAGACCGTGCTCGCGCTCAAGCACGGCGAGATACCGCCGAGCCTGCACTACGAGCGGCCCAACCCCAAGATTGATTTCGAGAAGAGCCCTTTCTTCGTCAACGCGCGTTTGACGCCGTGGGAGACTGACGGGGCGCCGCGGCGCGCGGGCGTGAGCAGCTTCGGCATCGGCGGGACGAACGCGCACGTCATCCTCGAAGAGTCGCCGCCCGACCCACCTTCCGGCGAGACGCGCCCCGCGCAACTGCTCGTCCTGTCGGCCCGGACGAGTACGGCGCTGGAGGCGGCGACCGCGAACCTCGGCGAGTACCTGGGCGCGCACGGCGACGCGAATCTGGCCGATGTCGCCTACACTTTGCAGACCGGCCGGAGAGAGTTCGCGCACCGTCGCGCCCTCGTCGCACGCGACGCCGAAGACGCAGCCGCGGCGCTGGGCGCGCGCGATTCGCAGAGACTCCTGACGAACTTTCAGGAGCCGCGGCACCGCCCCAACGTCTTCATGTTCCCCGGTCAGGGGGCGCAGCACGCAGGAATGTCACAGGGGTTGTACGAGGCCGAGCCGCTGTTCCGCGAACAGGTCGAACGGCACGCGGAACTGCTGCGGCCGCGCCTCGGCCTCGACCTGCGCGACGTGCTCTACTCCGCAGAGGCGGGCGCGGAAGAGGCGGCCCGACTGTTGAAGCAGACCTTCGTGACGCAGCCCGCACTCTTCGTCGTCGAGTACGCGCTGGCGCGTCTGTGGATGTCTTGGGGCGTCAGGCCGGCGGCGATGATCGGGCACAGCGTAGGCGAGTACGTGGCGGCGTGTCTGGCCGGCGTGCTCGCGGCCGAAGACGCGCTCGTGCTGGTGGCCGAGCGCGGGCGACTGATGCAGCAGTTGCCCGCGGGGCTCATGCTCGCCGTCCCGCTGCCGGAAAGGGAGGTCAACGCGCTCCTCCCGCCGGGGCTCTCGCTGGCGGCGGTCAACACGCCGAACAGTTGTGTGGTCGCGGGCGCGGCCGAAACGGTCAGCGAATTCCAGACCGCGCTCGGGCGCAGAGGGCTCGACTCGCAACTGCTCCACACTTCTCACGCCTTCCATTCGGAGATGATGGAGCCGATGCTGGGCGAGTTCGCGCAACTCGTCAGGGGCGTGAAGCTGAGCGCGCCGCGCATACCTTTCGTCTCCAACGTGACGGGCACGTGGATAACCGGCTCGGAGGCGACCGACCCGCGCTACTGGGCGCGACATCTGCGTCAGACCGTGCGCTTCGACGCGGGGCTCGGCGAGTTGCTGAGGGAGTCCGAGCGGATTCTGCTGGAGGTCGGGCCGGGGCATACGCTGAGCGGCTACGCCAGACAACACCCGGAGAAGAGCGTCGGCCAGGTGATACTGACCTCCATGCGTCACCCGCGCGACGGGCGCACGGATGTCGAGACTCTGCTGACAACGCTCGGCAAATTCTGGCTGGCCGGGGGTCAGGTCGATTGGTCGGGCTTCAACGCCGACGAGCAGCGCCGCCGCGTCACACTCCCGACCTACCCGTTCGAGCGCAAGCGCTACTTCGTCGAGCCCCAGCCCGCGACCCGCGAGGCGAAGACCGCGGGGCGCGCGGCGCTACGCAAAAACCCCGTCACCGACTGGTTCTATCTGCCATCGTGGAAACGCATGCCTCTGCCCGGCGCGGCCGCGCGCGCGCACGACTCACGGCTCGGCTGGCTCGTCCTGGCCGACGAGTGCGGCCTCGGCGCGGAGTTGGCGGCGCGTCTGGCGGCGGCGGGCGGCGAGGTCGTCACCGTCCGCGCGGGCGAGCGGTTCATGAAAGTGGGCGAGCGCGCCTACACGATAGACCCGCGGCGGAAGGAGGACTATCAAACGCTGCTCGGCGCGCTGGCCGCCGAACGCCTGACGCCGGAACGCGTGGCTCACCTGTGGGGCGTCACGGGCGACGAAGGGCCTCCGGCCAGCGACGATGTGTTCGAGCGCGCGCAGGAGCTTGGGCTCTACAGCCTCATCTTCCTGACGCAGGCGCTGACGGAAAATTCAGAGGGGCCTCGGCCTCGCCTCACGGTCGTCACGAACCACGCGCAGGAGGTGGGCGACGGCGACGTGCTGCGCCCGGAGAAGGCCACCGTCATGGCCGCGTGCAGGGTGATACCGCAGGAGCATCCGGGCATCTTCTGTCACACCATCGACGTGAGCGTGCCGCCGGCCGGGAGCGACCGGCGCGAGCGGCTGGCCGCGCAGTTGACGAGCGAGCTGACGGCCGATGCCGGCGCCACGACGACCGCTTACAGAGGGCGTCACCGCTGGGTGCAGACCTTCGAGCCGTTTGAGCCGTTAGAGTCGGGGCCGCCCGAAGAGTCTCCGACGCGGCTGCGCGAACGCGGCGTCTACGTCATCACGGGCGGGTTGAGCGGCGTCGCGCTGGTGCTCGCGGGACATCTGGCGAGGGCCGCGCGGGCGCGGCTCGTGCTGACCGGGCGCGGCGGCCTGCCCGAGCGGGACGCGTGGGACGCGTGGCTCGCGGCGCACGGCGAAGACGACGAGGTGAGTTACCGCATCGGCCGCGTGCGGGAGTTGGAAGCGCTGGGCGCGGAAGTGCTCGTGCTGCGCGCCGACGTGTCCGACGAAGCGCAGATGCGTGCCGCGCTCGACCACGCCGAGAGACGATTCGGGGCGCTGCACGGCGTTATCCACGGCGCGGCGCTCAACGGGGACGACGTGGACAAGGAGATTGCCGCGATGACCCCGGCCGACTGCGAGCGGCACTTCCGGGTCAAGGCGCGCGGCCTGCTCGTGCTGGAAGAAGTCCTGCGGAATCGGGAGGTCGATTTCTGTCTCGTGCTCTCTTCGCTCTCCTCCGTCCTCGGCGGGCTGAACTTCACGGCCTACGCGGCTTCGAACATCTTCGTGGACGCGCTGGTGCAGAGACACAACCAGGAGGGCCGCGACAACTGGACGAGCGTCAACTGGGACGGCTGGAACCTCGACGGCGCGGCGGAAGAGAAACAGTCGCGGAGGTCGAGGGTCGAGCAGTTGTGGATTCTCCCGCACGAGGGCGCGGAGGCTTTCGGCCGCATCCTCTCGATGCCGCCGGTCTCGCAGGTGGTGGTCTCGACCGGCGACTTGCAGACCCGGCTCGACCGCTGGGTCAAGCCCTCACCCGCGGCCGTCGCGGAGCCGGAGCAGAGAATCGAGGCGTCGGAGCTGCACGCGCGACCCGAGCTGTCGAGCGCCTACGTCGCCCCCGAGAACGAGTTGGAGCAGGAGGTGGCCGACATCTGGCAGGAGATGCTCGGCATTCGGCAGGTGGGCATCCATGACAACTTCTTCGACCTCGGCGGCCACTCGCTGCTCGCCACGATGGTCATCTCGCGCCTGCGCAAGTCGTTCGGCGTGGAGCTGCAACTGCGCGACATCTTCGAGTCGCCGACGGTCGGCGGCCTGTCCCTCGTCGTAGCCCAGCGCGTCATCGAGCACCACGACCAGCAGAACATCGCGCAACTGCTTGATGAACTGCCGGACGTGGGGCTGAGCGCTTCGCCGAATTCGCTTTGAACGCGGCCCCGTCGCCCGGCTCGCGCCGAGGCGACCGCCCGCGAGCATTCTGTTGAGAGAGAGCGTGTGAGTAATGAGTGACGTTTCCGAACGATTAGCCGCCCTGTCGCCGAAGGAGCGCGCGGCGCTGGCGATGCGCCTGACGCGCAAGGCGCAGGCGGGCGAGGCCGCGGCCGAGACCGGCATCGTGCGCCGACAGGAGTCAGGCCCCGCGCCGCTCTCCTTCGCGCAGCAGCGCTTCTGGTTCCTCTCGCAGGTCGAGGCCGACCGGGCCACCTACAACCTGCCCGTCACCTACGAACTGCTCGGCGCGCTCGACGTTGGGACGCTGGAGCGCAGCCTCAACGAAGTCGTCCGGCGTCACGAGTCGCTCCGAACGACCTTCACCATCCGGGACGGCGAGCCGGTGCAGGTCATCCGGCCGTCGCTGACTGTCGAGGTGCCCGTCGTCGAGCTGCGGCATGAAGACGACCGCGACGCGCTCTGGGCCGAACTCCGCCGGCTGGCGGACGAGTACTCGCAGCAGCCCTTCGACCTGGAGCGCGGGCCGCTCGTGCGCGCCACGCTCTTGAAGGTGTCCGCCGAGGAGCACTATCTCGTCGTCGTGCTGCACCACATCATCGGCGACGCGTGGTCGCTGGGTATTTTGATGAGCGAGCTGAGCGCGCTCTACCACGCCTTCAACGCGGGCCGCCCCTCGCCGCTCGCCGAGCTGCCGATTCAGTACGCCGACTTCGCCGCGTGGCAGCGCGAGCATCTGCAAGACGAAATGATGCAGCGCCAGCTCCGCTACTGGAAGGAGAAGCTCGGCGACCTCCCGCCGGCCCTCCGCCTGCCGACCGACCACCCGCGCCCGTCCGTCCTGACGCACCGCGGCGGCGCACAGTGTCTGGAACTGACGGAGCGGCTGACCGAGGGATTGAACGACCTCTGCCGGCGCGAGGGCGTGACGCTCTTCATGGCCCTGCTGGCGGCCTTCGACGTGCTGCTGATGCGCTATGGCGGCCAGACCGACATCGCCGTCGGCGTCCCGCTGGCGGCGCGCGACGATGCGAGGCTCGAATCAACGCTGCGAATCGCGCCCGCGCTGAATGCACACTGGGCGTGGTTTCACGTCGCCGAAGACGAGATTAATCATCGCGGGCAGATCCGCTGGCTCCGTGCGCCACTGCCCTAGCTATTCGTAGCGCATCGCCTCGACGGGCGACAGCCGCGCGGCCTACA
>JBEVJD010000144.1:0-14214 GCA_040510435.1 Pyrinomonadaceae bacterium
GTCGATGGGGAGGTAGGCCGCGCCGGCCTTGAGGATGGAGAGGACAGCGACGACCTGCTCCCAGCCCTTCTCCATGACGACGGCGACGAGTTGGTTCGGGCGCAGACCCAGATGTTGGAGGTGGCGGGCGAGCTCTGTAGACCACTCGTCTAACTCGCCATAGGTCAACGTGCGGTCAACGCCGATGACGGCCGGCTCGTCGCGCCGTTTGCGTGCCTGCTCGATGAAGCCCGTGTGTAAGAGTCCCTGGGGAAGCGGCGCGTCCGTTGCGTTGACGAGTCTCCTTTGTGCTTCCTGCGCCTCGGGCAGCCAGCCGCGCGCGGTCTGCTGCCAAGCCACCTCCTCGCACAGACTGTCGAGGAGCCGATTGTACGCCTGCCACATGTCGTCGAGGACACCGGGGAAGAACAGGTCTTCTACCGCGTCCCAGTTGAAGAGCAGCTCGCCGCCCACCTCGCCGACCTGATGGTCGAGCCACACTTGCGGCGTCTGCGTGATGGTGTAGACCTTCTCGTTCAAGTCGGGCCGCGCCTGCCCGCCAGCCGTCGGGTCGATGGCCTGGTCGCGCTGGCCGAGCGTGCTCGTGAAGACGACCGGCATGATCGAGGTCGCCTGCTTCGACTGCTTCCGCGCCAGTTCCCTCTGGACGCGGATGCCGCTCACCGCGCGCCGTTCGAGGTCGTTCCAGAGCTGCTCCTGAATGGCACGGGCGCGGAGGCCGAACGAGCCGGCGCGCGCCCCGTCAACCTCCAGCAGCGTGAGCGAGGTGAAGTCGCCGACGATGTCCAGTATCTCGGGGTGGACGGGCGGGCGGTTGAAGATCGTGAGGTTGACGGTGAAGCGCGGGCTCTTCGACCACGCCGCGAGAATTTCCGAGAAGGCACCGAGCAGGACGGCCGTCGGCGTCAGCCCGTGCCTGAGCCCGTGGGCCTTGATGCGCTGCCAGCGATCCCGGCTCAGCGTCGCAGCGCGGCGGATGAAGCGCGGCCTGTGCAGCGTCTCGGGGCTCACGGCCAGCGGCAGCTCAGGGGCAGGTGGCAGGGTCGGGAGACGGCCGAGCCAGTATCGCTCCGCCTCCTTGTAAACCTCCGTCTCCTGTTCAGCCAACTCCGCCAGCACGAAGTCGCGGAACGACAGCTCCGGGACCGGCAGTTCCAGTGCGGGCTGCTCGTAGAACTCGAATATCTCGCCGAAGACCAGTCCGAGGCTCCACGCGTCAACGATCAAATAGTCGAGGCTGAAGTGCAGCCGCACCTTGCCGCCGGGCATCCTCGTGACCTGCACGTCGAAGAGGGGCCAGCGGTCGGTCGGCAAGACCTGGTGCGACATTCGCTCGCGCATCGTGCGCAGGTGCGCTTCGACCTCCGCGTCGCGCCTTGCGCTCAGGTCGTGGACGGCGATGCGGTAGGGCGGGACTTCCCTGAGAACGCGCTGCTTGCCGTCGGGCAGGACGATGGCCCGCAACATGTCGTGCCGCTCAATGACGCGTCGCAGGGCGTCGTTGAGCCGTTCTACGTCGAGGACGAGGAAGTCTATCTCGGTGTAACTGTGCGACGCGACGCCTCCCAGCTCGAAGGAGCTTTCGCGGCCGATCCAGTAAGCCTGCTGCACGTCGTTGAGTGGGAAGGGCTCGTAGCGGTTCGCAGGGTCGGGCGTGATGATGGGCGCGGCAGCGGCCGGCGGATGGCTGTCGCCCTGTTCGGCGCGACGACGCGCCACCTCGGCGGCCAACTCGGCAATCGTCGGAGACTCGAACAGGGCCACGAGAGGAATGTCCAGCCTGAAGGTCTCGCGCAGACGATGATTCATCTGCATGGCGAGCAGCGAATAGCCGCCCAGCTCGAAGAAGTTGTCGTGGACGCTCGCGGGCTCGGCCCCCAGCAGCTCGGCCCAGATGCGCACCAACTCCTCTTCAATCGGGGTGCGCGCCGCCAGCGAAGCGCGACCGCCAGGAGCCTGCGCCTGCGCGGGCGCGGGCAGTGCCTTGCGGTCGATCTTCCCGTTCGGCGTGCGGGGGAAATCTTCCAGCCGGACGAAGGCCGTGGGGATCATGTACTCCGGCAGCTTCTCTTTCAGGAAGCGGCGCAGCTCAACGGGGTCGAGCCCCTGCGGGTCGTCGGAGAGCAGGTAGGCGGCGAGACGCAGGTCGCCTTCGCCCGCGTAAGGCGCGACGACGCTGACCCGCACGCCGGGGTGACGGTTGAGTGCCGCCTCCACCTCCCCGGTCTCGATGCGGTAGCCGCGAATCTTCACCTGCTGGTCGTTGCGGCCGAGGAATTCAATCTGGCCGTCGGGGCGGTAGCGTGCGAGGTCTCCGGTCTGGTAGAGCCGCTCGCCCGCTCGCCCGCTGAAGGGGTCGGGGACGAACTGCTCGGCCGTCAGTTCGGGGCGCAGGTGGTAGCCGCGCGCCAGGCCGTCGCCGCCGATGAGGAGGTGGCCGGCGACTCCGACCGGCGTCGGCTGCCACCCTTCCCCAAGGATGTAAATCTGCGTGTTCGCCACCGGCCGCCCGATGGTGACTGCGCCCGGCCCTTCGACACGCAACGCCGTAGACCAGATCGTCGTCTCGGTCGGGCCGTAGACGTTCCAGAGCGATGGCGTCAGCTCGGACAGTGTGCGCGACAGCCCCTCGGGGAGCGGCTCGCCGCCGCTGATCGCCTTGATGCGGGTTTCGTTCCTCCACCCTGACTCAAGGAGAACGCGCCACGTCGTCGGCGTGGCCTGCATCACGGTCGCGCCCGCATCAATCAGCTCGCGGCGCAGCGCCTCGCCGTCGGCGGCCGTCCGGCGGTCGGCGATGCGGACGCGCGCGCCGACCAGGAGGGGCAGGTAAAGTTCCAGCGCGGCGATGTCGAACGAAATAGAGGTGACGGCCAACAGCACGTCCTCCTCCGAGAGACCCGGCTGCTCGCGCATGGAGCAGAGGAGGTTGACGAGTGCGCGGTGCGAGATCATCACGCCCTTCGGACGCCCCGTCGAGCCCGACGTGTAGATGACGTAGGCGAGATTGTCGCCGCCGACACGCGCGCCGCTCGGCCGCTCGCTGGCACGCGCGATCTCGTCGCGCCGCGCGTCGAGGCACACGACCTCGCCCGCGCAGTCCGGCAGCCGCTCGCGCAGGCTCTCCTCGGTCAAGAGCAACGCGAGCTGCGAGTCCTCGACCATGTAGGCGAGCCGCTCTTTCGGGTAGCCCGGGTCGAGCGGCACGTAGGCGCCGCCGGCCTTGAGGATGCCGAGCAGGGCCACCAGCATCTCGACGCCCCGCTCGACGCAGATGCCGACCCTGACCTCAGGTCCGACGCCGTGCGCTGCGAGGTAGTCGGCGAGTTTGTCGGCCCTCTTCTCAAGCTGCCGGTAGGTCACGGACTCGGTGCCGGAGGCGACCGCCACCTGATCGGGCGCGCTGCGTGCCTGCGCGGCGATTAGCTCATGCACGCATTCGGACGGCGGGTATTCGGCCGCCGTCCGGTTCCATGCGCCGAGAATTTCGGCGCGCTCGCCTTCGGTTAACAGCGCAACTTCGGAGATCTTCTGCTCGGGCTCTTCGGCGATGCTTTCGAGCAGCTTGCGGAAGTGGCGCACCATCCGGCGCGTTGTCTCCGGTGCGAAGAGGTCTGTGTTGTACTCCAGCTCGCCGTAGAGCCCCTGCCCGCCATCCTTCAAATCGACGGTCAGGTCGAACTTCGCCGTGGCGTTCCCCACAGGCTCCGCTTCGACCGTCAGCCCCGGCAACTCGATGGCATCGCCGGCCGGCGGCTGGAAGCTGAACATCACCTGAAAGAGCGGCGAGCGACTGAGGTCTCTCTGCGGTTGCAGCTCCTCGACCAGCTTCTCGAACGGCACGTCCTGATGCGCGTACGCGCCGAGCATCACCTCGCGCGTCGTCTTCAGCAGCTCGCGGTAGCTGTCGCCGCCCCGCACCTCGCCGCGCAGCACGAGCGTATTGACGAAGAACCCTATCAGCCCCTCAATCTCTTTATGGTTCCGGCCCGCTATCGGGGTGCCGACGATAATCTCCTGCTGTCCGCTGTACCTGTGCAGCAGCACCTCGAAGGCCGCCAGCAGCGTCATGAACAGCGTTACACCCTCGCGCCGGCTCAATTGTCTCAGCTTCTCGCTCAGCTCGGCGTCAATCTCGATGGCCTCGCGCGCGCCCCTGTGCGTCTGCACGGCGGGCCGCGGGTAGTCTGTCGGCAGCTCAAGCGCGCCGACGCCCCTGAGCTGACCGCACCAGTATTCGAGCTGCCTGTCCAGCGCCGCGCCGCTCAGCCATTCGCGCTGCCAGCGCGCGAAGTCCGCATACTGAACCGGCAGCTCTGCGAGAGGCGATGGCAGGCCCGCCCTGTAGGCCGCGTAAAGCCCCGCCGTCTCCCTGATAAACAACCCCATCGACCAGCCGTCCGAGACGATGTGGTGCATCGTCAGCAGCAGGACGTGTTCGTCGTCGGCGACCGCGAGCAGTCGCGCCCGGACGAGCGGCCCCTGGCTCAGGTCGAAACTCCTGCCGGCCTCTTCTGCCGCGAGCCTGCGCACCTGCTCGTCGCGCGCGCGCGGCTCAAGCTGCCGCAGGTCGGCCGTGATGAAGCCGATCCCCCCGTCGGTCCTGACGACCTGATGCGGCCGTCCCTGCTCCGTCTCGAAGACCGTCCGCAGCGTCTCGTGCCGGCGGGCGATCTCACTCAACGTCTGTTCGAGGGCGGCGGCGTTCAGCTTCCCCTTCAGCCTGAATGCCGCCGGCAGGTTGTAAGCCGCACCGCCCGAACGCATCTGCTCGATGAACCAGAGGCGCTGTTGTGCGAACGACAGCGGGAGCGTGCCCTCGCGCTCCTCACGCCTGAGCGGCGGCCCGCCCTGCCCCGCACCCGCGCTCAGCCGTCCCTCGATGCCCCTCCCCAACTCTTCGACCGTCGGGCCGTCGAACAGCTCTCGCAACTCCAGCTCGACGCCGAACGCCTCCCTCACGCGCGAGACGACGCGGGTGGCAAGCAGCGAGTGGCCGCCCAGGTCGAAGAAGTTGTCCGAGACGCCCACGCCCTCGACACCCAGCACCTCCGCCCAGATGCCGCAGACCAGCTCTTCGACCAGAGTCCGCGGTGCCGTCTCTTCTCCGGCGCGCGCCTCGGCCGCCACCTCCGTCTGTGCGAGCGCAAGGCGGTCCGCCTTCCCGCTGCCCGTCAGAGGCATCCGCTCCAACTCGACGACCAGCGCCGGGAGCATGAACTCCGGCAGCTTCCCCGCCGCGTAGGCGCGCAGTTCCGCGGCGCTGACCGCCTGCGGTCGCGTGCAGACGACGAAGCCGACCAGACGCTTGTCGCCGGACGGGCCCTGCTGCGGGACGACCACCGCCTCGCGCACGAGCGGGTGCGATTCCAGCGCAGCCTCGACCTCGCCCAACTCGATGCGGAAACCTCGTACTTTCACCTGTTCGTCGATGCGGCCGAGGTAGTCGATGCAGCCGTCGCCCCTGTGGCGCGCGAGGTCGCCCGTCCGATACATCCGCGCCCCCGCGACTTCGGAGAAGGGGTCGGGGATGAACCTCTCCGCGGTCAGCTCCAGGCGGTTGAAGTAGCCGCGCCCGACGGCGACGCCGCCGATGTACAGCTCGCCCGAAGCGGCGACGGGCACGGGCCGGCCTTCGGGGTCGAGGATGTAGAGGGCGTTGTTGGCGTTGGGCCGCCCGATGGGGACGGCGCCCGGTTCGTCGTCGCGCCGGCAGTCCCAGTAGGTTACGTCTATCGAAGTCTCGGTCGGCCCGTACTGGTTGTGCAGACTCGCGCCCAGCCTTGAGAAGAAACGCTCCTGTAGCTCGCGCGACAAAGCCTCGCCGCCGACGAACACGCGCCGCAGGCTCCGGCAGTCGCCCGGCCCGACCTCCTCAAGAAAGACCTGTAGCATCGAAGGGACGAAATGGGCCGCGGTGATGCCCTGTTCATCCACCAGCCTGCGCAGGTAGGCGCTCTCCTTGTGCCCCCCGGGGCGGGGCAGGACGAGGGCCGCGCCCGCCGACAGGGTTCCCCAGAACTCCCAGACGGAGAAGTCGAAGCTGAACGACGACAGTTGCAGGACGCGATCCGAGGCCGTCAGCGGATAGACCTCCTGCATCCAGAACTGACGATTGCACACGCCGCGGTGCGTGTTCATCGTGCCCTTCGGCTGCCCCGTGGAGCCTGACGTGTAGATGACGTAGGCGAGATTGTCGGGCCGCACCCGTGTCCGCGGGTTGTGCCGGTCCTCGCACGCCAGCGAGTCACGGTCGGTGTCGAGCAGGATGGTGTGCGCCGAATGCTCGGGGAGCTTCTTCGCCAGCCGGGCCGAGGTCAGCAGGACGGAGACGCGCGCGTCTTCGAGCATGTACCGCAGGCGCTCGGCCGGGTACTCGGGATCGAGCGGCACGTAGGCCGCGCCGGCTTTGAGCACGCCGAGCGCGCCGACGACCATCTCCGAAGAGCGTTCGAGGCAGATGCCGATCAGCGTCTCGGCCCCTGCGCCCAGGCGCGAGAGGCGGTGAGCGAGCTGGTTGGCCCTCGTGTTCAGGTTGTCGTAGGTGACGCACTCGCCCTCGAAGATGAGGGCCACGGCGTCGGGCGTGCGCGCGACCTGTGCCTCGACCAACTCGTGCAGACACTTGTCGAGCGGGTAGTCGGCCGCCGTCCGGTTGAACTCGCACAACACCTGCCGCCGCTGCCCGTCGTCCAGTATCTCAAGGCGGCTGACGGGCGCTTCCGGGTCGGCGGCGGCTGACGCCAGCAGCGTGCTGAACTGCGCCGCCAACCGCTCGATGTCGGCGGCCTCGAACAGCGACACGTCGTAGTGAAGCTCGGCGGCCAACCGCTCGCCCGCGTCGGCGACGTGCAGCTTGAGGTCGGCGCGGTCAGTGCAGGCGTACTGCCTGAGGGTGGAGAACTTCACGCCGGCCGCGGTATGCCGCGCGCTGTCGGGCGCGTACTCGAAGCCGATCTCCGGGTAGGGACGGGACGGGCCACCCTCCTCTCGTCGTTCGTGCCAGATGAAGTACTCCTGCCACTCCTCCGCCTCACTTTTATGCTCGGCCACGCGGCGCAGCACTGCGCTGAAGGGGAGTTCCCTGCGGAAGGTCACGGCGAGGGGCAGCCAGCGCGCGAATAACCCGAGCGAGTCGTTCAGCTCCTCGAACTTCCTGCCGTTGCACATCACCCCGACGGCGATCTCCGGCTGCCCCGTCAGACGCCAGAGCAACGTCTGCCAGCAAGCGAGCAGGTAGACTTCGATTGTCGTCTCGTACCGCTGCGCCGCCCGCCGCACATGCGCCGCCGTCTCCGGGGCGACGAAAGAGTTGAAGACCTCGTGCGCGGGGCTCGCGGCGGCCGAACGCGCAACAAAAGGGAGCGGCGGGGCAGCGGCAGCGCGTTCCCGCCAGAACGCCTCGCCCTCCGACGCCTCCTCGTCGCTCATAATCTCGTTCTGCCACTGGGAGAACTGGACGTACTGCAAGGCCGGCTCCGGCGGCTCGGCGCCCGCGGCGCAGGCCCCGTAGGCGTGGGCGAGCTGGGTGACGATGTTCGAGAGCGTGCGGGAGTCGGCGCAGAGCGCGGGCAGGCTGAGGAGAAGGGCGTGGCGGTCATCGGCCAGCGAGAGCAGCGTCGCGCGCAGGAGTGAGCCCCGGCCGGGGTCGAACTCTCGCAACTCCTCGTCGCGGAACAGTTGCTCCAGCTCCTCCTCCTGCCGGCGCGCGTCGAGATGTCGCAGGTCGAGTTGCGCGCGGGCCGGGCCGGCGCTCTCTGCGACGACCTGCACGGGGAGCTTCAGTCCCGGCGGGCGGACGAAGGTCGTGCGCAGACTGTCGTGACGTTCGACCACACTCTGTAACGCGCGGTCGAGCAGTCCGGCGTCGAGCGGCCCTTCGATGAGCACCGCGCACCGCGCGCCGTAGCGCCGGTCGCCGTCCTCCTGCTGCAAGGTGCACAGCCGCTTCTGCGGGGGCGAGAGCCTGTAGCCCTGCTCCACGTTCCCTTCGGACACGAATCCGAACATGATTGCTGCTCCCTCCTTCACACGACCTGGCGAGTAAGCTTCAGGCCATCGCGACCAGCACCCGGCGCGCGCCCGAGTAGGGGTTGCGCCCGTGGGCGACGAGCATGTTGTCCAGCATCAGGATGTCGCCGGCCCGCCACGGGAACTCCAGCCGCTCCTGCCGGTACGCCTCGCGGATCTCGGCCACCACCGAGTCTTCGATCCGCGAGCCGTCCCCGTAGTAGGTGTTGTAGGGCAGGTCTTCTTCCCTGAACATGGCGAGCATGGCCTCGCGTACCTTCTCTTCGAGACTGGAGACGTGCCAGAAGGCGACGTGGTTGAACCAGATCAGCTCGCGCGTCTGCGGGTGCTGCGCCACGGCCGGGCGCGTCTGGCGTGTGCGCAGGCCGCCGCCCGGCCTCCACTCCCACTCGATGCGCGCGCCCCGGCAGTAGCTCTCGACCTCGGCGGCCTGCTCCGTGTGGAAGCTCGTCTGCCACGACAGGCTGAGGCCCTGTCCGAAGTTGCGCGTCAGCATCCAGCCCTTCTCGACGAAGCGGTCGCGGATGCGCGCGGGGATGCGCTGGTAGACGCCGCGCACGTCGGCGATGGGCGTCTCGCCCCCGGCCGCGGGCTGCTGCTGGCAGAAGAACCAGATCTTCATCGGCCACTGCGTCACGTAGGTCAGCTCGTTGTGCAGTGCGATGTGCTGGTCGGCCGGATACTCCGTCGAGGTGTAGACCTTCTCGCCCAACTCGGTGCGCGGCGTCGCGCCCTCCATATAGCGCATGAGGGGGTAGGGCATCGCGCGCAGGAACTCCTCGAAGTCGGCCTGCCTGGAGACGTTGAAGCCCCGGAAGAGCAGCGCGCCGTGTGTCGAGAGCCGCTGCTCGATCAGCTCGCGGCTCCCGCCGATGACCTCGGCCAGGTCTACGCCGTCCACGCTCGGCTCGACCAGGACCGGCAGCGCAGCGTCGGGGCGCAGCGGGCCGGCCTTCAGGAACTGCTGGCGCGACAGGCTGAGCGTCCTCGGCTTGACCGACTTGAGTCGCTCGATGCCGGAAGCCTCGCGCCGTTTCTTCCGCACGACCCGCTCGGCCCGCTCGGCCTCGGTCACGATGTCGAGACTCGTGAGCCGCGCGTCGGGCCGCGCGACGGCGCTCTCTAACAGCCTCTCGAAGCTCCCGAGCAGGCGCGCGGCCGTCGCCGCCTCGAACAGCTCCGTGCTGTATTCCATAACGCCGCTCAGGCCCGCCGCATCCTCGACGAAGGTGAGCATCAGGTCGAAGCGGGACGTGCCCGTCTCCGTCTCGTCTTCGAGCGGTTCGAGCTTCAGGCCGGGCAGTTCCAGCGGCTCGGCCGGGGCGTTTTGCAGCACCAGCTTGACCTGGAAGAGTGGCGTGCGGCCCGTCCCGCGACCGGGGTTCAGCACCTCGACCAACTTATCGAAGGGCATGTCCTGGTGCGCGTAGGCACCGAGCGCAACGGCGCGGACGCGCTTGAGGAGTTCGACGAAGGTCGGATCGCCGGAGAGCTTCGTGCGCAGCACCAACTGGTTGACGAAGAAGCCGATGAGCCCTTCGGTTCCGGCGTGATGGCGGTGGGCGATGTCGGTGCCGACGACGATGTCTTCCTGATTGCAGTGGCGCGCAAGGAAAGCCTTAAAGGCCGCGACGAGCGCCATGAAGAGTGTCACGCCCTCGCGCTCGCACAGTGCCTTGAGCGCTTGTGCCGTCTCCGCGCGCAGTCGGAACCTCCGGTGCGCCCCGGCGTAGCTGCGTACGGCCGACCGCGGCCTGTCCGTCGGCAGCTCCAGAGACGGCGGCACGCCGGCTAACTGTCTGCTCCAGTATGCGACCTGCTCTTCGAGCGGTTCGCCCTCAAGCCAACGCCTCTGCCAGACGGCATAGTCGGCGTACTGCACTTCCAGCTCGGGGAGCGGCGACTGCCCGCCCGAGGCGAACGCGCCGTAGAGCGCGCCCACCTCGCGGACGAGGACGGCCATCGACCAGCCGTCCGAGACGATGTGGTGCATCGTCAACAGTGCGACGTGCTCCTGCGCGCTCAGCCTGAGCAGGCGCGCGCGCAGCAGCGGCCCACGCTCAAGGTCGAATGGCCTCGCCGCCTCCTGCGCGGCGGCCTTTACAGCCTCGCGCCGCTTCAACTCTTCAGGCAGACCCGTCAGGTCTACGAGCGAGAATGGTAACTGCGTCGGCGGTTTGATGACCTGCACGGGGCTGCCGGCCTCGGACGCGAAGACGGTGCGCAGCGGCTCGTGCCGGCGCATGATCTCGTCGAGAGCCTGTACGAGCGCAACGACGTTGAGCGGACCGGTCAGCTTTACGCTGATGGGCACGTGGTAGAGAGGACTGCCGGACTCCAACTGGTCGAAGAACCAGAGGCGCTGCTGCGCGAAGGAGAGCGGCAGGGGCTCGCCCCTTTCAGCGCGCGCCAGCGGCGGGGCGGGGCGTGTTGGGCCGGCGCCCGCCAGCCGCTCGACCTCATGCGCCAGTTCCGCGACCGTCGGTTTGTCGAAGAGCGCGCGCAGTTCCAACTCGACGCCGAACGCCTCCCTGATGCGTGAGACGACCTGTGTGGCGAGCAGCGAGTGGCCGCCCAGCTCGAAGAAGTTGTCGCGGGCGTCGATGTCGTGCCTGCGCAGCACGCGACCCCAGATGCCCGCCAGCAGTTCTTCCGTCCCCGCCCGCGGCGCGACGAAAGGCCGCGCCGCGTCTCTCCTGTCGTCCGGCACCGGCAGGGCTCTCCGATCCAGCTTGCCGTTGGATGTGAGCGGCAGCCGGTCTAGCTTCACGTAGAGCGCCGGCACCATGTAGTCGGGCAGGGACTCGCGCAGGTGTCTGACCAGTGCCTCACTGCTGACCTCGCCGCCGCCGGCGATGTAGCCCACGAGCCGCTTGCCGCCCCGCCCGTCCGGGACGGCCTGCACCGCCGCCTCGGCCACCCCCGCGCAGCTCCGCAGCACGGCCTCAATCTCTTCCAGCTCGACCCGGTAGCCCCTGATCTTGACCTGCTGGTCGATGCGCCCGAGGTACTCGATGTTCCCATCCTCAAGGTAGCGGGCGAGGTCGCCCGTGCGGTACAGCCGGTCGCCGCCCGCGCGGCTGAAGCGGTCGGGGATGAATTTCTCAGCCGTCAGGCCCGGCCGCTTCAGGTAGCCGCGCGCCAGCATCACGCCGCCGATGTAGAGCTCGCCGGGCACGCCCACCGGCGTCGGCTTCATTTGCGCGTCGAGCACGTACATCCGCGTATTCCAGATCGGCCGACCGATGGGCGGGTAGCTGACCCACGCGTCCGGCTCGGCCGGCATCGTGTAGGCCGTGACGACGTGGCTCTCCGAAGGCCCGTAGTGATTATGCAGGCGGCTCCAGCTCATCCGCTTGAACATCCTGACCATCCCGGCGGTGACCTGAAGTTGCTCGCCCGTCGTCGTCACCTCGGCCAGCTTGCCGAAGTCCTGCTCCTCGCCCTCGCCCTCCTCCGCCAACTGTTGCGCGACGATGACGGGCAGGATCGCCTTCTCGACGCGCTCACGCTTGAGCAGCTCCGCGAGGCGCCGCACCTCTTTTCTCTCCTCCTCGCTCGCCACGATGACCGTGCCGCCCGAGCAGAGCGCAGCGAGCATCTCGTGGAAGCTCGCGTCGAAGCTCAAAGAGGCGAACTGCAAGGTGCGCGCGCCTGTCTTCATCGTGCCGAGGTGCCATTCGATGAGATTCAAGAGCGCACGCTGCGGCAGTCCGATGCCCTTCGGCCGGCCGGTCGAGCCGGAGGTGTAGATGACGTAACCGAGGTTGTCGAGGTGAGCGCGGCGCGGCGGGGTGTCGTCGTCCTCGGCTTCGATGGCGGCGCGGTCGGCGTCGAGGCAGATCACCTTGCCACCGTACCCTTGCAGCGCGCCCTCCAGCTTCTGCTGTGTCAGCACGACTTCGGCGCGGCTCTCCGCCAGCATGAAGGAGAGCCGCTGCTGCGGGTAGGCCGGGTCGAGCGGCACGTAGGCAGCACCCGCCTTGAAGACCGCGATGACCGCGGCCACCATGTCGATTGACCGCTCCGTACAGACGCCGACGAGGCTTTCGGCGCCGACGCCCAGCCGGCGCAGGTGATGCGCGAGGCGGTTCGACCAAACGTGCAGTCGGCCGTAGGAGATTTGCTCCGCGCCGCAGACGACCGCCGGTTCGTCCGGCGTCATCCGGGCCTGCCGTTCGAACAGCTCAACGACGTTCTGCACGCCGCACGATTCACGCGCCGTGTCGTTCCAGACGTTCGTCAACTGCTCCCGCTCCGCCTCGGACAGACTCTCAAGCTGGCTGATGCGGCGACCCGCGTCCGCGACCGCCTCGCGCAGCAGGCGCGTGAGGTGGCCTTCCATCCGCTCGATTCTGGCCGCGCCGAAGAGGTCGGTGCTGTACTCGATCTCCACCCTCAGGTCGCTCTCGCCTTCGAGCACGGAGAGCGTCAGGTCGAACTTCGAGGTAGAAGTGTCGAGCTGCATCGCCTCCGCCCGCAGCCCGCCGAGGCCGCCGCCCAGAGGCGGCAACGTCTGGTGCGTGAACATGACCTGAAAGAGCGGCGCGTGGCTCAGGCTGCGCTCAGGCTGCAACTCCTCGACCAGCTTCTCGAAGGGGAACTCCTGATAGGCGAAGCCGTCGAGCGTCACCTCCCTGACTCTCGCCAGCAGCTCGACGAAGGTCGGATCGCCTGAGAGGTCGGTGCGCAGCGCGAGCGTGTTGAGGAAGAACCCGATGAGACCTTCGAACTTGACTCGCCCGCGGTTCGCCACCGGCGTCCCGACAACGATGTCTGTCTGGCCGCTGTAGCGGTAAAGCAACGCCTTGAAGGCCGCCAGCAGCAGCATGTGGGTCGTCACGCTTTCGCGCCGGCTCAACTCTCTCAGCCCGCGCGTCAGTTCCTCGCCGAGGTGGAAACTCCTGCGCGCACCGCGGTAGCTCGGCTCGGCCGGACGCGACCGGTCGGTCGGCAGCTCCAACGCGGCCGGGGCGCCGGCCAGCCGCTCCTTCCAGTGCGCAAGGTGCGCGTCCCACTCGGCACCGCTCATCCAGCCGCGCTGCCACGCCGCGTAGTCCCTGTATTGAAACTCCGGCTCCACGAGCGGCGACTCTGCCCCGCGGTTGTACGCTTCGTAGAGCGCGCTGGTCTCGCGGAGCAGAACTTCCAGCGACCACCCGTCGGAGATGATGTGGTGGATGCACAACACCAACACGTGCGCGTCCTCGTGCAGCTTCAAGAGCCGGCACCTGAAGAGCGGCCCGCGCGCGAGGTCGAGGGGACGCACTGCCTCTTCCGTTGTTCTGCGCCGGACTGCGGCCTCCACTTCGGCCTCGTCACCCGCGCCGCTTAAATCTTCCAGCTCGACGCGCAGCACCGGCTCCGACGCGATGACCTGCACCGGCTGCCCGTCTACCGACTCGAACGTGGTGCGCAGCGTCTCGTGCCGCCTGACCACTTCAACGAGCGCGCGTTCGAGCGCGGCCACGTCCAATCGCCCGTGCAGCCTGACGGCCGTCGTGACGTTGTAGAAGGAGTTGCCGGGCTCCAACTGTTCGAGGAACCACAGCCTCTCCTGCGCGAAGGAGCTGACCGGGGGCTTGTCGCGCGAAACCTTCGTCAGAGGTGGCGCGTGCAGGCTCTTCCCTGCACCGCGCGCCGACTCAATGCGGCGCGACAACTCGGCGACGGTCGGCGTCTGGAAAATCTCCCTCACCGGAAGCTCGACGCCGAACGCTTCCCGCACACGGGAGACGATGCGTGTGGCGAGCAGCGAGTGTCCTCCCAACTCGAAGAAGTTCTCCTCCATTCCTACCCGACCCACGCCCAGCACCTCCTCCCAGATGCCGCACATCAACTCCTCTACCGGCTCTCGCCTCCGCTCCGCTCCCGCTCCACCCTCGCTCCCGCCCCACTCCGGCTCCGGCAGCCTCCTCCTCTCCACCTTCCCGTTCGCCGTCCGCGGTATCTCCTCCAGCACCACATACCCTGACGGCACCATGTGCTCCGGCAGCCTCTCCCGCACGTGCCGCCGCAACTCCTCCCTCAGCCCCGCCAGCCCCGCCACGCCCACCACGTACGCCACCAGCCGCCGCTCTCCTCCCACCCCCTCCCGCGCCTCCACCACCGCCTCGCCCACCGCTGCATGCTCCACGAGCGCCGCCTCCACCTCCCCCAACTCGATCCGGTACCCTCTCACTT
>JBEVJD010000145.1:0-19659 GCA_040510435.1 Pyrinomonadaceae bacterium
CGCGCCGCACGAGGGCTGAGTTATAGTCGCGCCAGTTGCGGATGCGGTACTGACGCTTTGCCTTGTTGGTCACGCATCGAGACTAGCAGACGTACCGCCTCCGCGACCTTTTATGCAACAACGCCTTATTTCCGCTTAACAGTTGGATGGTGCCGGCTACATGAGTAACACCCCCGACGGGGACACTTTAACGCTATCCCAGCGGTAACCTGCTTGTTTAGAATTCTTATACCCTTCTAACTTTATCCGGGGCCCGCTCTCGGGCGGCCTCATCACTGCCCTCAGATGTTTCGGCGACCACCCGCAGGGGAGCCGCCCCCACGGGAAGCGCCCGCTCGATGATGATTTCGCCCCCCGTTTCGGCAAATCGGGCCTGCAAATTCGCCACGTCGCCGCAGAAAATGGTTTCAGCGTCCCGGTCACGTATCTCCTCGGCAGGAGCCTTGGAGTTTCTGAAAGCCACCGTCCGCATTTGCAAGCGCCCGGTGTCGACGCGGCCGCCAATCTCGACGCCGTAGTCCGGTTGTGACGCCCTCTTGATCACAACTTTACCGTCACGCGCCCACGCCGTCTCCAGCCCCTCGGAGACCTGATAGCCCAGTTCCGACAGCCCCTTCAGCAGTGCCAAGCGCCTAGCCCGTGCCGCGGCCTCATCGCGGACACGACTCAAAGCGGACTTCAACTCTTCTTCTAATTCAATCAGGCGGTCGAACTGGTCATCGATACGTGATTCGATCGTCCGCGCAATCGTCGCGAGCTCATCGGAACCGGACTGGGAGAGTTCGGCGGCGAGCATTCGTAGGCGTGATTGGACGGCCGCCCGCTCTTTAGCCCTGGTTACCGCCTGCGCGAGGTCCACCTCAAGGCTGTCCATCAACAGCGCGCGTCGGGACGACGGCTCTGAAGACGATATTTGTCGCAGCCGCTCCTCGAACTCCATCGTGGCGTCCTCTCCGAGAATCACCGCCAGTTCCGCGATCCTGAGGTGCAGGCGGGCGGTGCCGTCGTTGTCACCGCCGCCGGTCTGCGCCTCCATCCACTCGCCGAAACTTTGTCTGTCGTCCGTCACCTTGAGCGCGTCGGCGATACGCCGTTGATTGTCAGTGACGCCGGTGTCCTTCTCGGCACTCAACAGTGTAAAGGCCCGGCTGATGGCCGCCGCGCCTTCGGATCGGCCCGCGGCCGCGTCTTCCAGGGCTCCGCGGAGGTCGGCCGGCACCACAACCCCGCGTCGCTCCAGCGCCTTCAAAACGCCGGCGGCCACGGCCTCGGCCTGTCTGCGAGCGGTGCGCGCTGACGCCTTCTCGGTTATCGCCCGAACCAGTCTTTCCTGCTGGTCCGCCTGCAGGAAGGAGATCTCGTCGGGAACCTTCTTCTGGAGGTCCATGTAGCGGCCCCGCGCCAGGAGGTTTCGCAGCGCCTGATGGCGGGACTCGGTGGCCGAGATCTCGGCGGCGGTCAGCACGCCGTTACGCCGGCCCACCTTCACCCACTCCTGTGCCGCCGCATCCAGTCTGGCCAGGTGTCCTTCACAAATGGCGATAATCTCCTCGCGCGTGACGATGCGAACGACTTTCGGGCCGCTCATGCCTACCTCCCCGGTAAAGCTAATTCAATGGCCGACCGGAGGCGTTGCCGCTCTTCCCGCGGCTCCAGATACCAGCGCGCCGACGACACCCTGTGCACGTGAGGGATAGCCCGCTTCAGGACTTTGGGCCGCCACATCTCCCGCGCCCGGGCGTGGGCCAGCAGTCGGTGGCGCGGGGCGTCGCAGTCGATGCCGATGCCGTACAGGCCGGTTCGCGGGTCTTCGATGGCGAAGTCCAGGCCGAACGGGCCGTCGTCCCGGACCGGCTCGGGCCGCCAACCCAGCGACTCGATGAAGCCCGCAACCGCGGCCTGGAAGCCGTCGAGTTCATCACCATCGGCCGTATGTCTCGACCCGCCC
The DNA here is from genome assembly GCA_040510435.1 of Pyrinomonadaceae bacterium. Classification (GTDB taxonomy): domain Bacteria; phylum Acidobacteriota; class Blastocatellia; order Pyrinomonadales; family Pyrinomonadaceae; genus QHXN01. The sequence goes on from JBEVJD010000145.1 coordinate 1,949, forward strand.
GGCCGCGCCCCCGACAGGCGCGCCAGGAACCCGCGGCCGTTGTCGAGTTCACCCGCCGACACCGCGCGCGCGTATTCGAAATATGCCTGTAGATAGTCCCGCGGCGAGGCGGCCGGCCTGTGGGTCGACAGCATGTCGGAGATCTCGGCTATCGGCATCGAGGTGACGAGGACGACCTTCTCCCTCGCTCGCGTCACGGCGACGTTGAGTCGCCGCTCGCCCCCCGTCTGTCCGAGCACGCCGAAAGACCTCCGGAACGTCCCCTGCGCGTTCCGGCCGAAGGTAGAGGAGAAGATGATGACATCACGCTCGTCCCCCTGGACGTTCTCCACGTTCTTGACGAAGAAGCCCATGTCCTCGCCGTCTTCGACCCTCTCGCGCTCCTGGGTCAGGGCGCTCTTGAAGGAGGGGCTCGCCTCCGCGCGGGCTTCAAGGTGCTCCTCGATGAGGTCGGCCTGTTTCCGGTTGAATGTGACGACGCCGACAGACTTTCGCGCCCCGTTGGCGCCGGCCCACAGTTGCTGTAGCAGTTCACCCACGACCTTGGCCTCTTCGGGGTTGGTCTGCTCCTGGTAGAGGCCGTCCGCGCGGACGACCTCGATCGGCTTGGCGCGGCTGACCTCTTCGTCCGGGTGGCGTACCGGCACGCTCAGGCCGTTCGAGTAGAAGGCCGCGTTGGAGAAAGAGATAAGTTCCCGGTAGGCGGAACGGTAATGGATCTGCAAGGTCGTCGTGGGGAGAACGGACTTCGCCAGTTGGAGTAGGTCCGGGCAGTCCTTGATCTCCCGGCGGTTCCAACTTTCGGAAACTTCGGCTCGCTCTTCGTCGGTCAGCCCCTCCTCCACATCGTCGCCCTCGAAGATGCCGGCCTCGTCATTCTCCACCCGGCTGGAGAAGAAGGACGTCGGCGGCATCTGCTTCTCGTCGCCGCTGACGATCACCGCCTTGCTGCGGTAGAGGCTGGGCAGGGCGTACTCGACGGGTATCTGGGACGCCTCGTCGTAGATTACCGTGTCGAAAAGGCCGGCCTTGAGGGGCAGGACGCGACTCGCCACGTCGGGATTCATCAGCCAGACCGGCCGCAACTCGGTCAACCCGAGGTTGACTCCCCGCTCGAGGAACTCGCGCAGACGCTTCGCGCGTTGGCCGCGGAGTCTTGTGATGTCTTCCCACTCCCTCGCCGGCCGTAGGCGGCCCACGTCGATCCCGTCGATGAGCAGTCGGCGGTTGGCCTGGCGCATCTCGGCGTCGGCCGCGGCCAGCGCTTCGACCTTCGCGTCCAGTTCGTCGGGCTCCATCAGGAGGGCGGGCGTGGCCTCCTCGAGTCGCGCCTTCCACGCGAGGCGCGCCTCGCGCGCGATGGTCCGGCGTACCACTGAGTCCAGTTGCGCCGCGTCGAGTGCGGAGAGGGCGGCTTCCACGCCGCGCAGGACCCTGAAGACGGACACGGCCGTGGGTGAAAGGTGCTTGGCCCTGATGCGGAAGCGCTGGTATGCCGGTAGGGTCGGAAGCGCGCCGGTAATTTTCTCGAGGCTCTCATCGTTCGAGCCATCCCCGGCTATGGCTGCGGCGCGCTCGGTGATCCAGGCTTCGACGCACCATTGCGCAAGACGTTCCAAGGCGGATAGCGACCGCGCGCGCGCGCCGTGTCGCTCTAGCGCCTGAAGCGCTTTGGCGACAAAACTCTCGAAGGCTTCGGGCGTCGCTGCACGCACGACGTCTAACGCCAGTGACTGTAGGGGGCACTGCCGTAGCCGCTCCCACAGGGATCGGGCGAGGTCCAGTTCGCCTTCCAGACGCCGGGCGTACTCCAGAAGCGCCGAACCGGGGTGTGCGCCCAGCGACTGTGAGCCGTGTTCGAGAGCCGCGGCCGCGGATTCGAGGCGTACCCTCCAGGGCCGGAGCGCAACCTCGTATTTAGCCGCCGCCACGTAAGCGGGTGCCGCCTCTTCGAGAGCGCCCAGAGAGTGAGACGTGAAGAAGGCATTCAGGCGGGAGGTTTTCATCCAGCGCCAGGGGGAGAGCCTGGCGAAGAATGAAGCCGGTTTCGATAATTCTTCCGCCAGGCCGAGCCACTCGGCGAGCTCCACATCTCTTTGTCCGACCACCACCGCCCGGACTTCAGGCCGGGGCCCCGGCGCGACCACCACCGCTAGTCTTGTGACTATCGCAGCCAGTTCATTGAGCTGGCCGCGCACACGCGACTCGCCTCCTGACGCCCCGAATAGCGGGAGCCACTGTTTGAGGCGGCTCCGCTCGTAGTCCGTCAGGTTCCGGAAAGCGAGGGCGTGAGTTTGCAGCCAGGCTCGGAGGGCCTCCGCGTCGCCGACGGGTGGCGCGCCGTGGGTGCGGTCGATGACCTCCAGCCGCCCTGCTTCGGCCGTGACGAACGCTTGTAAATCGGCCTCGAATGTAGATACCGTCCCGGCATCTGCCCCGAACGGCAGGAGAGCTGCGAGCGGGTTGTCTTCGAAGCGGGCGGGCAGCCAGTGACGCGCGAGCGGCCCGCAGGCTTCCTCGATGGCGACGACCCCGGACACGTCGAGTGCGGATAACAGCCCTCTCATCCCCGGGGCGCTGACAGGAAGTGGCTGTTCACTCTCCAGAGAGATGAGCTCCCCGAGAAGTTGCCGATACGTGAGTTCCGTCGCCGGGTCGGCTTCGTACAGCGCAGCCTGATAGTTATCAAGTTCCCACTCTAACGATTCGATACGGGCCGCGGTCTGCAGCCGAGTCTGCCGCCAATTCTGTGACTGAAGGTGTGTGGTATTCCAAAGGGCCTCGAGCTGTTCTCTCACGGCCCTGACCGTAGGCTCCCTGTCGCGGTTGACGTCGGTGATCATGATGACGCGCCGGCCGAGCCCTTCGGCCTCCAGCCGCTTGTGAACCACCTCGAGAGCGGCCTGCTTCTGACAGACGACCAAGAGGCTCCGCTTGCGGCCTATGGAGTCCGCGACCATGTTGACGATGGTCTGGCTCTTGCCCGTACCCGGCGGCCCTTCGACGACCAACCCCCGGCCCCACCTCGCCTCGAACACGGCGGCCTCCTGAGACGGGTCGCTGTCGGACGTGAGGAACCTGTCCGCCTCCCTGACGGCCTGGGCCGCAGGGCGCGCCAGCAATTCGGAGACCCTTAACAACGTCTCGAGCCCGGTGCCGGTGGGCGGGATCGACTTAAGCTGCCTCAGATCTTCCACCACCGCCTGACCCATGTAGGCCAGGTGGAAAAATACCGCCGAGCAGCTAAGCTGGTCCTGGCCCGCGGCCGCGCGTACGTCCTTTCCCGGCAGGGGGACGACGCGCCTGCCCTCCGCGGCGGCCAACATCCCGAACGCGTCCATGACCTCGCTTGATGTCAGTGCCCCGCGTCCGAGCACTTCCTTTGCTACCTCATTCCACCGCCTGGCGGCCTCCGGCCCCAGGAGGCTTTCGAAAGCAGGGTTGAGTCGGACCTCTTCGCGGTCCCGGTCGAAGCCTATCGAGACCCTGCCGCGAGCGCCGACCTCGGGGCGGAGGCGCACGGGCCAGAGCAGCACCGGGCTGATGCGCGGGCGCGACGAGGCACCCGCCCGGGTGAGCAGAAAGGGGAAACCCATGTAGAGCCCGTCTATCCCTGTGTCGCGGCGGTAGAGCGTGGCGTGGCTGTGGAGCAGTCGCGTGCGGCGCTCCAGCGTCGCCGAATTGTCGAACGCCGCGGGGTCGACGTTCACAGTCAGGTCGCTCCGCAGGAGTATGTGATCGAGCAGGGCCGACGCGCTCACCCTCTCGCTGCCGAACTCGGTGAGGTCGACGCGGGCGGTCGTCTTCCCGATCGTCATCCGGCTCAGAGGCCCCCGCTGGACCGCCACCGCGACCCGCTTGGCGAAAAAGTCCAGCAGGGTCGCGACGTAGTTTTGTCCGGGGGGCTCGCGCCACAGTTCAGGCGGCACGGAGAGGACGACGAGCGCATGTGAGATCGGCAGCCGGCGTTCAAGGCGGAACCTGTCCACCATCTCGTCCACGCGCGTAATGCCGCAGCGGACGAAACCCTGCACCCTCTTCTCCAGCGCCGCGTAGATCTCCCTGCGGGGCTCAGAGAGGCGCGACGCGGCCGCCTCCGGGTCGAAGTCCGGCAGCCCCGCACGCCCCGCCTCCTCCGCGGCCTCGGCGACTATCGTATCGCCGGCGCGGAACTGGCCGACGGCGGCCGAGAGCAGCAGTATCAAATCGTCCTCGGAAGTCAGGCGTCGTTCGAGGAGGGCCAGCAGCGCCGAGTGGTCGGTGTCGGGCAGCAGGCATCTGCGTTCGTCCCACAATGCCGCCAGGCGGCTCTGTGAGGTAGAAAGCAGATGAACCCGGAGGTCTTCCTCGTTGAGGGCGATCTCCAGTTGCCTGGCGCGCTCGCGTATATTCGCGGCGCGCGCCTTGAGCCGTGACAGCCAGAGCTCGGCGTCCATCCGGCCCAGCATCTCGGGGACGGGCCCCGTGATCAGCGCGTACCCTTCGTCAGGGTGGTCGAGCAGCCACCCTGGCGTGACGATGTCGCCCCGGCAGATCAGCGGCATGGAGGAGTTCAGGAGCTTCAAAGCCAGCGCCAGCCGGAAGTCGTCCGAAACATCCTGGAGGGTAGCCACCTGCCGCAAGCCGGCTAGAATCCTAGCGTCCATGCCGGCTTCCTGCGCCCAGGTCAGTACCGCCCCCCGGAGCAATTTGTCCCGGGCCTCGTCCCACGCGGCGGGGTCAGCGGCCGCGAGGGCGAAGGAGGACGGGCCGGCGTAGGATCGGCCGGCTAAGGAGATTGTCGGGCCGACCGGCGAAGCAGTGGCCTGGCCCCCGGCTGACGCCGGGGCCGTTAGGTGTTCGCCGTCGAGCCACCGCCGCACTTGGTCCCACGACCAGCGCTCGCGGCGGTCTCTCGCCAGAAGCCCCCTCAGCAGGAGATCGAGCCGCGGCTCGATGCCGTCGGGGATCGGCGCGCCGTTGGTCAGGACGTGGATCAGGAAGGCCTGCTCGTTGACGCCTTCGAAGCAGTCCCTGCGCGTGACCTGCTCCAGCAGGATCATCCCCAGACTCCACCAGTCGGACGCGGCCGCTACGCCGCCCGCGATGGTCTCCGGCGCGGTGTACCGGTTGGTCTCCAGTGGCGCGACGACGTCCAGGTCGAAATCCGATAGCCGGGCCGAGCCGAAGTTGGTGATAACGAGGTCGAGCGGCTCCCTTGCGCGGACGATGATTGCTTCGGGGCTGAGGTCCCGGTGCCGCAGGCCGTGCTCTGAGAAGCTGTGAAGGGCTTTTCCGACCTCGTCGACCACCCGGGACAATGTCGCGGAGTCGTCGGGGAGCAGTCCCAACTCGGCCAGCGTGCCGCCGGTGATCTCCTCGCTGACTTCGTAGGCGCGGTCCTGCCACCGGCCCACCGCCATGATCTTCGGCACGTGGTCTAGGTCTAGTGACTTGAGAACGTCGTAGACCGACCCGTCGGGCTCGCTGCCTGAGTTATAAAGCGTCAACACCCCGACTTCGCCGGTGGTTTCGTGCGTCGCACGAAAGCGCTCCCGCACCCGGCTGCTGGAAGGCAGCCTTTCCTCAAGGCGCCACCCTTCGACGAGGGTGACTTCTTCGCGCTGGGCAGCGGGGGCGGGGGGGGCAGGCGTGGGCGCAGATCGGTCGTCGAGGTCCTCCCCGCATATTGGGCACAGCAGGTCTCCGACTTCGACCGGGTGCCCGTTAGGGCAGGCGGGCTGTGCTTGAGGGGCGGTAGGCGCGGCCGGTGCCGGCACCGGGCGCCAGCCCTCGGGACGCATCGGTAAGGAGGTCAGGTCCCAGTTGCAGACAGCTCCGCCGAGTTCGCCTTCGCAGAAGACCTCTTGCGGGCCGCGCTCGGTTTCGCAGTTTGGGCAGAAGCGGATCACGACAGTGCCTCGCCGGATTTTGCCTCGGAGAAGACGACGTCATGACCGAGGGCCCGCATGGCCTCTCGCAGGCGTCGGATGTCGTCTCTGGCCGGTATGCCCGCCAGCCAGACCGTTCCGTCGGCGTCGAACATGACGTCGAAACGGCGGTCGTCCGGCAGGGCCGGGCGGTCAAAAGAGGAGAACCGGGCGGAGCCCAGCTCTGTGAGAAGATGGATGCGCTGGTTATCGCTGCCCCGGAGGGTCAAAGTCTGCGCGACGCGCTCGTCGTAAGGTTCGGAGATCAGGGCGTCTATCAACCCGGGATTCTTCCTGAGCCACCCGGACAAGACTTCAAAGGGATGTCCGGAGTAGACGAGGATGTCCACAGGGGTCATGCGCCGCAACTGGCGGAGCAGGCCTTCGAGCGCCTCGGGCTGGTCGAAAGGCTCTCCGCCCGAGACAGTAATCCCCTCCGCGTCCGGCAGCCACTCTGTTAGTGCTTCGACAACCGCTTTGGTGGTAGTCAGGCCATGCGCTGCGGGCCAGGTGTCGGCGGATATGCAGCCGGGGCACCGGATAGAGCACCCCTGCAGCCAGACGCCGATGCGCCGCCCTGGGCCGAGGGTCGTTACCGGAAAATGAAGTCGTGAGAGTGACAACTGCGTCATGCCGTGCCCTCGAGGCGCAGCGTGGTAGTCGCCCCGCCATCCAGGCCGACTATCCGGAAACTCCCGCCCGAGGACTCTTCCTCGAAGAGCGCCCGGGCCAGCGGGTTAATGAGGTGCGACTCCAGTTGGTTGTGGACGCCGCGCCCCCCGTTCGAGAGGTCCGCGAGGCAGATCGCGCGGAGCTCTTCCCTGACCTCCGGCACGATGGTCACCGCGTAACCGGCCTCCCCCACGCCCAGCAGGATGGCGTCGACCATCTGGTCGAAGATGCGGACGGCGATCTCGGGGCGGATGAAATCGAAGACGATGATGTTTTCGCCGATGCGGTTAAGGATCTCGGGCCGGTTGAGAACCAGTTTGAAGTGGCTCTCGATCTCCAGCCGCACCCGGCGGCGGACCTCCTCGAAAGGCTGCTCGGGGGTGACGTTCGGGACGCGATCGCCGTCGGCGCCGACCGAGTAGATGCCAAGGTTGGAGGTGAAGACGATGAGCGCCTCCGAAAAATAGACGCGGTCGCCGCGCCCCGAGGTCAGGACGCCGTCGTCGAGCACCTGGAGGAACTTGTCGAGGATGCGGGGGTGGGCCTTCTCGATCTCATCGAAGAGAACGACGCTGAAAGGCCTCTCCCGGATGGCGTTCGTGAGTTCACCGCCGACGTCGTAGCCCACGTAGCCGGGCGGCGCGCCGATGAGCCGCTGGTCGGCGTGCTCGGCACTGAACTCGGACATGTCGAATCGAATGTACGCGCTCTCGTCGCCGAAGAGCAGTTCGGTGACGGTCTTGGCCAGCTCGGTCTTCCCCACCCCGGTCGGCCCGGCGAGGAACGCGACGCCCCGGGGCCGGCCCCCGCGTCGGCCGCCGCTGATGCCGGTGGCCGCCCGCTTCACGATGTCGAGCATGTGCGTCACCGCGTGGTCCTGCCCGATCACGCGCCGCGTGACGAAATCGACGGCCGTGCGAATCCTCTCCCTCTCGAGCTTACGCCAGGGGTCGTCCGTAACGCCCACCTTGTAACGCCTCACCGCGTTGGAGATCTGCGCGACGCGGACGCCCTCGGTGCGCCCGAGCTGGACAATGGAGCTGAGGTCCACGAGCAGCAGACCCTCGGTTTCATCAACCAGGTCATCTTCCGCCTGTTTGAGCACGCTGGAATCAGCCTCCCGCCCGCCGGGCAGGCTGCGGAGCAGGGATGCGGCGACGGCGCGGCGGGCGGACCTGTCCGGCTTGGAGACGGGGATGTGTCGCAGGCGGGGGTTGTCGACGACCATCCAGTCGGGGAGGTCGCCCTCCTTGTCCACGACCCAGAGCACCGTGTTGAACATGGGGGTGCGGTCGGGGCCGACGGGGCGAGGGCGGCCGGTCTGGCTGAGAACCAGTGCCCGCGTGAAGAGTTGTTGCTCCGCCGGCGATAAGTGGTCCGCGCGAGAAAGAAGCCGCGAGGCGAAATCGACGATGACGGCGGTCGGAGGTCCTTCGTCGGTCACTACCTGCTCGAGGGTCGCGGCTAGAACGTCGGGGCCCGCGGGCGCGACGCCGTTGGATGAAGTCAGGCCGTAGCTTTGGAGCACGCCGTCGGCCTCTGAATCCGTCCCTGAAATCCCGAAGACGCGAAAGCCGGCAACCGGGTCATGCAGGAGCACGCGGCCGTAGCCGGCCGCCGTCAGTTCGGCGGACAGCACGCTGAGGAGTGGGGCCGCGGCGACGACGCCCGGGGTCACCTCCTGCGTCTGCAGGTCTTTAACATTCCCGGAGAGCACGAACTGACTCTTGAGGGGGAGGAACCGAAGCAAGTCACGGAGCCATCTGGGCTTGGTGTATGTCTCTGTGCCTGACATGTGGAGCTGCTCAATTACCTGCCGACGATGTGTTTGAGTTTGCGCCCGGACGCACCCGCCGCGGTCCGGTGATGGCAAGGACGCAGAAGGTGCTCGGAGAAAAACGAGGCGCGGCCGTGCATAGTGAAGCCGGGGAGTAAAAAATATATCAAGTCAATTATATTTGCGAACCACCAGGTTAGGTTGTGTGGCGGCCGGGCGCGGGCCCAAGCGGGCGCGCCGCGGTTAAGTCAGCTCAGAATCCACGTTCGATAATTCGTCAATAATGCTCCGGGACGCCTTCTGGTCATCGCTGGTACGTGAAGCGACCTGGGCGTGGGGGATGACTCGTCGGGTGAGGTCGACCCGGTATGTTCTTACCATTCTACAACAGAACCCTTTCTAGATTCTGTGTAAGTGGCGATAATCAACCGTTCGGTCTCGAAAGGAGACTTGATTATGCCACCGATCCGTCCCGAACTGCTCGACGAACTGCTGAAGGATTACCAGAAGCCTGAAGACCTGCTCGGCCAGGACGGCCTGTATATCTCAACTTCCTTAAGCCTCAAGTACTACTCTTCCATTCTTGAATAACTCAATGAAGCGGGGCATCGATTCCCGTGATGTAGTCCGTGTAAGGAGTCACTTTATGGTCGAAAATTTTAGGGTAGAATTATTTTATGGCCGAGAAAATAATCATCTTATGGTCGAAGCGAGTCTGTAAGTTGTTGATTCTCAATGAAGGCTAGAATCACTTTATGGTCGAACCGACAACCGAAGAGGCAGGACAGACGCAGGCCAAGGGGTCTGGAGCCCTTATCCCGGCAGGCCAGACCGTCGACTTGGCGCTGCTCAACGCCATTCACCTCTGGGCCGCGGCCACCACGGACGTGGAGAGCGCCTGCCGCCAAGACCTCATTAGGAGTAAGCGACAAGCCGTCTCTTCATTCTTCGCCCACTGTGGCAAGCACCCGAGCGAGGTCACTGCGCTCGACGTGCAGGGCTGGCGCGACGCGTTGGAAGGGAAGGGCTTTAAGCCGGCGACCGTCTACGCGCGCATCTCCCGCCTCTCGTCCTTTTACACCTGGATGATGCGTGACCCAGCCCTCGGGCTGCTCATCAAGGGTAACCCCGCTGACTTCGCCCGGCCGAAGTGCCCAAAGCCGTACCAGACCGAAAGCTCGAAGGCGCTCGACGACGAGCAGGTGGGGGCGCTCGTGCGGGTCGTCATGCGGAGGGCCGAGGCCGGGGACGTGGTCGGGAAGCGCGACTACGCGCTGCTGCTGATGTTCATCACGACGGGCATGCGCCGGCAGGAGGTGATTGGCCTGCGGGGCTCGGACATCGAGCTGAGGGAGGACGACTTCGTCGTGCGGTGCCGGGTGAAGGGCGGCGATTACGTGGGCCGGGCGGTCAACGAGCCCTTGGTGCGGGAGGCGCTTTTCGACTACCTCGAATCGTGCGACCGAACGAACGCTCTCGGGAGTGACCGCCCGCTCTGGACGCGGCACGACCGGGCGGGGCGGCCGGGCGCGCCGCTCTCGTCACACTCCTTCTCGAAAAACCTGAAGGGGTACGCGCGGGAGGTTGGCATTGAGAAGATTCACATCCACCAGACGCGCCACACGTTCGCGCGGATAATCTCCGAGGAGACGGGGAGCATTGTGGAGACGCAGGACGCGCTGGGGCATAAGAACCTGGCGACGACGCGGGTGTATATCGGGAGAATTGCCGTTAAGAGTGATAAGCACAGCCGGCAAATTACCGAGCGTTTGAAGATACACCGTTAAAGCGCTGTGACCTCCGACCGCCGCAGTACCCAACCAACTGCGTCAACGGGTAATGACGTGATGAAGCCGATACCTCCAGCTCGAAGGGGCGAGCTGCGGTAATTTCGGGTTGCGCGTGAGACCGCGAAGAAGGTGCCTGTGACCATCTGTTGGCATCGAGGCCAGCGTTTAAAGCACAGGGTTCGTTGAACTCGTCGAGGGGCTCGGCCATCGTGTGTCCATCGACGATGCGGATAACGGCCAGGCGGGATGAGAGGCTGGAGAGATTTCTACCCCGGCTCCTGCGCGGGAGAGGTGCGGCGAAGGCGAAGAGTGCGGTCGCGCGCAAGCTCGGGCTCAGGCAGGTTTCAGTTGTCGCCAGAGGAGCGCCCCGGACTCGGTCGCTTCGAGCCGGTTCGCCGCGTCGAGCCTGGCCAGCCCTCGCTCGCAGAGTTCGGCGATCTCAAGTTTCGCCATGTCCTCGTCGATATCCGCCTCCGGGCCTAGCGCACGGTCAATGATCCAGCCCGCTAGTCCCACCCGCTCGCTACCCGCCGAGACGGCCAGTCGCTCCGGACTGTAACGTCCGGCCAGCTCGGTCACGACGCCGAGCAGGGCGACCGCGGACGCGCGCAGTCCTTCCGCCGCTGATGCTTCCGTACCCGCAACTTTTGGCTCTTCACCGGGGCCGGGCGTCGGACTTGAGACATCATCGAGCGGAAGCGACGTTTGTTGCGACCGGAGCGTCTCGCGCAGTTGATAGCCGGCGGACAAACCCCGCGTCAACTGATCCTCGTACAGTAACAGCGTGCAGGCCGCGTCCAGCGCGGCGTAGCGCAGTTGCTTCACGGTGAGCGGTCGCCAGCTCCAATCGCCGCGCTGCTCGCCCTTGTCGAGCTGTAAGCCGAGGTGGGCGCGGGCCTGCGCCTGGAGTGAGTAGCGTTTCTCGCCGCCGCGCCGCGCCGCCAGCATCGTGTCGTGAATCGGTGAGGTGTGGATGCGGAAGTGGCGCAGGAGGCGCGACGCGTCGTAGGCGGCGTTGTGAATCGCCTTCGTCACCACGCTCGACTCAAGCGGCGCGCGCAGGTGCTCGAGGTCGAGCCCGGCGAGCGCGTCGACGATGGCGACCCGGAGGCGATGACCCTCGCGGAAGGCTAACTGGATGAGTGCCACGCGCTCGACGCGGCGATCCCACCAGTTGACGGTCTCGATGTCGAGCGCCAGTGCGGGCGCCGATTCCAGCCGTGCGGCCAGGGCGGTCAACTCCCGGGGGTCGCTGACGAATTTGAGATTGAAGTCGAGCACGCGACATTATAAGCGGCAACACGAGCCGGACATTAACTCCCCGGCCGGGGAAGGGGAGTCTGACATCTTATATTCACTGTCGAGAACCCGCCGAAGCCTCACAAGATTGACCTGAAATGCTCCCACTGCTACCTCTGCCACGCCAGGAACGTGTTGAAGTATCTGATGGTGTTTGAAAGGCGAAGGGGCTGCTGACTTCTTGAAGTCGGCAGCCCCTTCGCCTTTCAAACGCGACCGGTGGTCGTCGGGTCGAATGACACTATTTTCTCCAGACGGCGGCGTAACGAACCGCATTCCCCTCCTCGTAACCCGTAACGACGCGGGTCAGCAGCCCGCCCTGCAACGCGTCCTCCCACTCCTGCTGGTACGCGCCTCCGCTCAGGCCGTGCCGGGCTTTGTATGCGCCCTGCGCGGTAGAGTTCCAGATGGCGGAGAAGCGTGGCTGGCCCTGGTGCTCGTAGGCGTCGAGGTAAGCGAGCTGCCGGCCCTTCTCCTTGTTCTCGTCGGACAGCTTCTGGTACTCCGCCGCGGTGAGGAAAGACTTCGCTATTGAGCTGCCGCCCGCGCCGGCCTTCTCGTACAGCGCCGTGTAGAAACGTTCGCCGCCGAGCGAGACGACCGAGATGTTCTTCGGCTTCCAGGGGCCGGCCGTCAACTCGTCGAACTTCTTCTGGTGTTCGGCCGCGGTGACGCCGTGGTAGGCCGCGCCCGCCGCGCCGCCGTCCTTGACGAAGATCGCCGCGTAGCGAATCTGGTTGCCGACCGGGTAGCTGTCCACCTGCTTGACGCGGAAGCCGGCGGCCTTGCGCTTGTCGAACTCGGCCTGGTACTGCGCGCCCGTGAGGTTGTGCACCGCCGACCAGTTCCCGGTCTTATCGGGGCGGTAAATGACGTTGAAGTAGAGCTTGCCGTTGGCGCTGAAGCCGTCCACCCACTCCAGGCGGTAATCCGCGTTGACGGCCTGGTCGAAGAGGCACTGGTAGTCCTCGGCCGCGAGGCCGTGCCGCGCGACCTCGGCGGAGCCGGGCTTGAGATTGCCGGGCACGTTCTCGGCCTTGTAGGTCTCGCCGCTCTTGAAGACGCCGCCCGAGATGTTGCAGATGCGCGGGACGCGGTTGCGCTTGCTGCCGGAGTTGTCCGCGAGGAAGCCGCCGACATCCGAGATGGGGTTGGTCGCGCGCGGCACGCCGACCTCGAAGTGGAGGTGGTCGCCGCTGGCGCACCCGACCTTGCCCTCGTCGCCGAGGTAGGTGCCGGCCTTGACGAACTGCCCGACCTTGATCTTCGCCTTCTTAGTCGTCGAGTCCTTCTGCATGTGCGAATACTTCGTCCACTCGCCGTTCGCGTGCTCGATCCAGACGTAGTTGTTGGTGCAGGGCTTGTTCGGGGTCTCGTCGTCGTCGTCGTTCTGCACCTGCGCGCTGAAGCCGTCTTCGATGAAGCGGACGGTGCCGTCGGCCGCCGCCACGATCTTGTACTCGCCGCCCGCCGCGCCCGTTCCGACCATGTCGAGGCGGCCCACCGGGGTGTGCTTGGTGTGGTCGCGCGTGACCTTCACGTCGGTGTCGTTCGCGTAGGGGATGCGGTAGACGCCCTTCGACTTCTCGTTCTGGGCGAAGGCCGCGCCGGTCAGCGCGAGCGACGCGGCGCCCGCCAGGGCGAGGTTAAGCAGCGCCGCCCCGCATGTGCGCAACCTGCCTTTCGCCTTCGTCTCGCACGTTTGAGTACCCATCGTTCCGGTCATTTCTTCGTCTCCTCAATTAGATAAACGTTGGCCCGGTTGGCCTCGGTGTTTGAATTTCCCGCAAAGTCGGGCGGCGCCGAAGCCGCCTCTATCAGTTAATGCGAAAGGCGGGCGCGGAAACTATCGTCCGCGCCGAAGATTTTTTTTCAGGGCTCGTGGCACGCGCCGCGAGAGTGCCGGGATTGAGGGGACGGCTTGAGGATGAAGGGGGCTGACGGCGGGGGTGTTTTGCTAATCGAGGCTCAGAAGCCACACGTCCGCTTCGGCTTGCAGGAACGTGAAGTAGAGCGTGCGGTCGTCGTGCGTGGGGGCGGCGGACTGCGCCTCGTATGGCGGGACGGAGAGTACCACCCGCACCCTCTTCGTTACGCTGTCGGCGAAGTAGATGCGGCCCTCGCTGTGGAACAGGAGACGCCTGCCGTCGCGTAGCCAGACGGGGTTGTTGCCGAACTCTGTGAGCCGTTCGTAGCTCTGCGTCTCGAAGTCGTATGAGTAGACGTAGGTCTTCGAGGCCGCTTGATCCACCCACCAGCCGGCCAAACGTCGCCCGTCCGCCGACCAAGACCACGGCCAGAAATGCCCGTCCCCATCCTTCTCGAAGGGCGGCAGTTGTCGAGGCGGCGTCTGTGATTGCCAGGGCGTGTCCGCTTCGACGACGAAGGGCATGAGGTCGCGCTGCTTGAAAACGATGTGTCTGCCGTCCGGCGACCAGACGGGATAGACCGCCGACTGCCCCGAAGTGAACGTCACCTGCCGCAGCCCCGTGCCGTCCGGGCTGACCAGCCAGACTTCGTAGCGGCCGCTCCGGTCAGAGTAGAAAGCGATGCGGCTGCCGTCGGGCGACCAGCGCGGGAACCGGTCGGAGAAATGGTCGTTGGTTAGTTGCCGCCGTCCCGTCCCGTCCTTACTGATGAGGGAGATGTCCTCCTGCCGCTCCCCCTGCGAACTGTAGGCCAGCCACTCGCCGTCGGGCGACACGTCCGGCGCGCTGACGTGGACGGCGCCCTGTGTGACGGCCTCGGGCGCGCCCACAGCCTTCCCGGCCGCGGGGTCGAAAGCGACCCGTTGCAGGTTTCGTGTTTCGACCTTCTGCACGTAGGCCATCCGCTTGCCGTCGCGGGAGAAGCTGATGTGCTGGCTGTAAGCCGAAGGGGTCGTGACGGCCTCCGGCTCGCCCGCCGGCCGCCCCGACTGCTCGTCGATGGGGACGCGCCAGAAGTTCATACTGCCGCCGCGGTTGCTGGCGAAGTAGAGGTACTTTCCGTCCGGCGACCAGACCGGGTTCCAGTCGAGCGCTTCGTCTTTCACGACGGGCACCGCGTCCCCGCCCCCGGCGGCTATCGTCCAGATGTCCCGCTGCCCGCCGCCCGGCTGGACGCCCCAGTAAGCGACCCGGTGGCCGTTCGGCGACCAGCTCGGCTGGACAGCGTCCCCTTCGGTCAGCCGTCGCAGGGCCCCGGTCGCCACGTCGATCACCCACAGCGCGCCGGGGTTCAGGCTGCGCGTCGTCGGCTCGGAGAAAGGGGCCGAGCTGATGACCAGCTCTTTGCCGTCGGGCGACCACGAAGGGTCATACCCGAAGTCCGAGAGGCGCCTGACGTTTTCGCTCGTCGCCTCCATCACGTAGATGCCCCTCGGCGCGCGCTCCGAGCGGAAGGCGATCAGGTTGCCGTCCGGCGAGTAGGCCGGCCGCGTGTCGTCGGCCGCGGAGTCTTTCGTGAGGTTGACCGCGTTCTTCCCGCCGACCCTCTGCCAGTAGATGTCCCAGTTGCCCGCGGCGCGGCTGGCGTAGAGGAAAGACTTGCCGTCCGGGTTGAGGTTCGGGGAATATTCCGGTCCGGCCCCGCTCGTCAGGTGCGTCGATTTGGCCTGCGCCCAGTTCGGGCCGGCCGCACGTGTCTCCTGCGGCGGCGCGCCGCGGGGCGAGAAGAGAAGCCACCCGCCGATGACCGCCAGCGCCAGCACGCACGCGGCGAGCGCCGCCTTCAGAGGCCAGCCGACGGCGCGCGCCGGGGCACGTCGCAGGCGCGTCACGGCGCGCCCCCACCTCGACGAGAACGGCTCCAACTCGCGCTGCAAACGCCTCAGCTCGGCGCGCAGGTCGGAGGCGGTCTGGTAGCGCAGCTCCGGGTCTTTCTCCAGCGCGCGGCTGATGATGGAATCGAGCTGCGGGGGCAGGTCTTCGTCGAAGTCCGCCAGGGGCGCGGGCGTGTGGTTCAGGATGAGGTCGAACGTGACCCCCTTGTTCGCGCCCGCGAACGGCGCCTGCCCCGTCAACGATTCGTAGAGCACGACGCCCAGACTCCAGAGGTCTGTGCGCCCGTCCACCGCGTGCCCCAGCACCTGCTCCGGTGACATGTACTTGACCGTCCCGATGCGGAGGCCCGTCGGCGTCCGCATCGACGGCGAGAGAGCGTCGGCCCCGTCCGACGGCAGCTCCGCCAATTTCGCCAGACCGAAGTCGAGCACCTTCGCGTAACCGTCGGGTCTGACGGCGATGTTCTCCGGCTTGATGTCGCGGTGTGTGATGCCGGCGGCGTGCGCCGCGGAGAGGGCCTCGGCCACCTGTGCCGCGACGCGGACGGCCTCGGGCACAGGGATGCGACCGGAGTTCAGGCGCGCGCGCAGGGTTCCGCCCTCGACGTACTCCGTGACGATGTAGTGCGTGCCGTCTGCGCGCCCGATGTCGTGGAGGGTGAGAATGTTCGGGTGGTTGAGCGCCGAGGCGGCGCGCGCCTCGCGCTCGAAGCGGCGGAGGCGGTCGGGGTCTGAGACGAACGGCGGCGGCAGGAGCTTGAGGGCGACGCGGCGGCCGAGCCGCGTGTCCTCGGCCAGATAGACCTCGCCCATGCCACCCGCGCCGAGCAGCGAGAGGATGCGGTACGGGCCGATCTGCCGTTCGAGCCTCGCGTGGAGCGTGTCGCCGGCCACCGCGCGCGCGGCCACCTTCATCGCAGAGGTCTCGATGAACCCGCCCGCCTTGTCGTGCGCGGCGAGCAGCGCCTCGACCTGGCGCCGCAACTCCGCGTTGCCGCCGCAACGCTCGGAGAGGAAGCCCGCGCGCGCCCCCGGTTCGAGTTCGAGGGCCGCGTCGAAGACCTCGTCTATCTGCCTCCATCGCTCGGCGTTCATAAAGAAAGAGCCGGGCACCGTCAACCGTCAACCGTGACAAGTAAGAACCCGTTTTATCTCGTCACGGTTTACGATTCACGGTTGACGGCGTTGTAGAGCCATGCCTTCGCCTTGTTCCATTCGCGGGTGACGGTGACGGGGGCGATCTGCAAGACCTCCGCGATCTCCTCCACGCTGAGGCCGCCGAAGAAGCGCAGCTCGACGATGCGGCTCTTGCGTTGGTCGAATTCGGCCAGCTCGTCCAGCGCTTCGTCCAGCGCGACGAGGTCGGCGTCCGTCTCGTGCGCGACGGAGAGGGCGTCGTCGAGCGCGATGAGTTGCGCGGGGGCGCCGCCCTCGGCCTTCGGGCGGCGGCGCGCGACATCCACCAGAATGCGGCGCATCAACTGCGCGGCCACGCCGAAGAAGTGGGCGCGGTTCTGGAAGCGCGCGGTCTTCCAGTCGATGAGGCGCACGTACGCCTCGTTGATGAGCGCGGAGGTCTGGAGCGTGTGGCCCGTGCGCTCGCGGCTCATGTAGAGGTGTGCCAGTCGGTGCAGCTCGGCGTGTATGAGCGGGGCAAGCTGTTCGAGTGCCGCTTCGTCGCCATTCCCCCAGGCGACCAGCAACTCTGTGACTTCGTGCGTCGAAGAACGTGTCATCTCTGCCGTCCTCCCCAGCTTGTGCGCGGCAATTTACCACACGCGAAGCGCCCGCAAAAAAAATCTTCGATGCGGAAGACAGTTTTGTCGCCCGCCTTTCGCATTATTAAGTGAAGGCAGACTGATGCACGCTGCCGCCAAAGGAGAACATGATGAACCGTATGAAACTGATTTTCGCCGCCCTGCTGCTCGCATCCGCCACCGCCGCGCCCGCCATCTCGCAAGGGCAGGCGCGCGCGCAGACGCAGTTGCCCGCCCAGCCGGACAGGCTCAGGGCCAGACAGGGCAAGCCCGACCTGCACATCGAGGAGTTCGTTTTCGCAGGCGAGAAGGCGCTCCGCGTCCGCGTCGCCAACGTCGGCAGCGCGCCCTCCGGCCTCTGCGTCCTGCGCCTGACCGTGCGCAAGATCAACGGCGTCGCCGTCGGCCGCACGACCGAGGTCAAGCTCCCGGCAATCGCGGCGGGCAAGGAGAGGTGGGTCTCGGTCAACGCCAAAGACATCCTGCCGAACAACGTCACGCTCGAATCCACCACGTTTCGTCTCAACGTCGATGCCACCGAAGTCGTCGCGGAGTCCAAAGAAGACAACAACGAATCATGGCACAACCTGTGAGTTTGGCTCGGTGGGTTGCGCCGCCCGCGCTGCAACCCCCGACCGCCGTCCGGCCTCAAGCAGAATTTCGCCGCCGGGAACAACTAGTATCCGAGCCGGGCGCACGCAGCCCCAATCCCCATCAACGCAGAGTCCGATAAGGACCTTTTCA
>JBEVJD010000146.1:0-6742 GCA_040510435.1 Pyrinomonadaceae bacterium
CTGGGCGTTGAAACGTTATCTGTCGAGGCGGACGAGGGCTTCGCGGGGGCGCTTGGTGGCGTCGGCGCCTTCGTCTTCGAGGGCGGCGAGGCGGTGGATGACGCGGCCGAAGTATTTGATGCCCTGGATGAAGTCGTCGAGGCGTATGTTCTCGTCGGGGGCGTGCGGGTTGGAGCCGAAGTAGCTGACGCCGAAGGAGACGACGGGCATCGGCGGCTGGTTCGCGCCGCAGACCGCGCCGACGGGGCCGCTCGCGGGGTCGAGCGGGTAGACGACGGGCTCGCTGCCGTAGGTCTCGCCCGCGCTCTCGATGGCCGCGCGCGCCACCATCGAGTAAGGCGAAGACTTCGCGTAGGGGGCCGAGCCCAGCTCGATGATCTCCACGTCCTGAAAGCCGCGCTTGTCGAGGTGCTTGCGCAGCAACTCGACGACCAGCTCGGGCGTGAGGTCGGGCACGAGCCGGAAGTCGAGGCGCGCGGTCGCGGCCCCCGGCAGGATGGTCTTCGCGCCGGCATCGGTGTGGCCGGTGCGTATGCCGCAGATGGTGCAGGTCGGGCCGAAGATGAGTTCCTTCGCCAGCTCCCTCCCCGTCATCCCGTGCAGCCACGAGCTGATGCGGAACTCGCGGCGGAGGCCCGCCTCGTCCAGCTCGATGGTCTTCAGCATCTGCCGGTCTTCGGCCGTGAGCGGCGCGACGAAAGAGCCGAAGCCGTCGATGGTGATGACGCCTTTGGGCGAGAGCACGGTGGCGAGCGCCTGCACCAGACGCCACGCGGGGTTCGGGACGATGCCGCCCCACTTCGAGTGGAGGTCTGTGCGCGCGCCGTACGCGCGCAGCTCAAGGAAGGCGATGCCCTTGAAGCCGAGGTTGATGACGAGGCGGTCTTTCGTGTCTTTATAGCCGTCGTCCCAGATGCAGCCGTCGGCGCGCAGCAGTTCAGAGTTCTCGGCGGCGAAGCGGTAGAGGCTCGGGCTCGCGAGCCCGTCCTCGCCCTCGACGACGAAGCGGAGGCAGATGGGGAGCTTGCCGTAGGTCTTCTGGTACGCCTCGACCGCGGCGACGCGCGCGACGAAGTCGCCCTTGCTGTTCGAGGCGCCGCGCGCGCGGAGCTTGCCGTCATCGACGGCGCCGGCAAAAGGCCCCGTCGACCACTCGGTCAACTGCCCGACTGGCTGCACGTCGTAGTGGCCGTAGACGAGGAAGCAGCGCGGCCCCGCGCCGCACTCGCCGTAGATGATGGGGAAGCCGCTGCCGATCTTAAAGCTGCGCGTGCCCGCGCCGACGCGCTGCAACAACTGCTCGACCTTCTCGGCCACCGCGCGCATCCCCGTCCCGCGCGCCGCCACCGAAGGCATGCGACACAGCTCCTGCAAACGCTCCGTGAAGGAGCGCGCGTGCCGGTCAACGTATCGGTCGAAGCGTGTGAAAGACATTGATGAACTTTCAGCGTTCAGAGATTGTCGGCAAAATCTTCGCTCCGGAGGAGCGAGATGTTTATAGACTATGTTTTTTTTAACTATTCAAGCTCCGGAGGAGCGGCATGTCTATGTCGCCCCTGACGGGGCTGCGACTTAATTAATCGCCGTTACTATAAACATGTCGCCGCTCCGGGGCGTTCCGTACTTCATCTCTTCACCTAATCATTTAAAAAACAGATACCGTGGGGCGGACGGATCGCGCTCGAAGCCGGCGCAGACGAGGCGACCGGCGAAGGCCGCCTGAAACTCTCCGCGGACGCGGAGCAGTTCTGCGCGCGCGGTGGCCGGGTCTTCGCGGACGAGTGCGCCCCAGTCGGTGGGGATGACGACGGAGGCGACGGGCTCGCCCAGTGGCTCCGGTGACTCGCCGCGCGCGAACGCCTCGACCCGCGGCGAGTCGAGCGCCCACTCGGCGACGAGGCGGTCGCTGTCCAAGCCGAGCGGCTCGCCGAACTTACCCGTCACGGTCGAGTAGTCGGTGCCGTAGTAGTTGACTGCGTAGCTGCGCACGACGACGCCCAGCCGGTTGAGGTTGAAGTGCGCGTTGCGCGACTGCACAGGGTCCCACGTCCAGCGTATGAAGCGCCGCCCGTCCGCGACGACGCGCGCGCGCTGCGCCCACTTCAGGCGCGCGCCGACGCCGCGGTTCTGGTAGTCCTTCGCCACGGCCATCATGTGCGAGTAGCCGATGGTCTCCTCCGCGCCCGTCGCGGGGCTGCGGCGCGCGGCGAGCTGGTTGAGGACGAAGCCGACCAGCCGCCCGCCGTCGAACGCGCCGAGCGTGAAGCCGCCCGCGCTGCGCGCGACGATGAGGTGGCGCCGCGGCGACAGCTCAAGGTCGGGCAGCCCGAACGCCTCGCGCTGCAAGCGCACGCACTGGTCGAACTCCTCGACCGTCGTGCACTCGCGGATGTCTATCTCGCCCCTCTCTTCCATCGACCTTACGCGCCCTCACACTTCTATCTTCTCGTACCAGCCCTCGGGGACGCTCTCGATCCGGCGTTCGGCCGCGCGCTCGGCCACGTCGGCGGCGAAGTTGACGAGCGTCAGGCGGCCGCGCTCGCGGTAGCGCGGCTCGACCGCGTCGCGCAGCTCGCGCGTGTACGCCTTAACGCCGCTGCCGATCTTAAAGAGCACGAGTCGCTCCGCGTCGCCGTGCTTGAGGAGCCACGCGACTTTCCGCATCGAGACCATCCCGCACTCGCCCCAGAAGCGGAAGCGCGCCCCCGCGCGGGGCCGCCCGCCCTCCGGCTCGTTCAGGGAGACGAGGTCGGGCTTGTAGCGCAAGCCCACCGGCAGCTCGATCTCAAGGTTCGGGTGCTCCCCGACGAACATGGCGAACCCGAGCGCCTTCATCAGCACGTGGCCGTAACTCTCGCCCCGCCGCTGCCACAGCCGCACGCGTCTTCCGACCAGCTCGAAGTCGTAAAGCATTCAAAACTCTTGACCTTCGCCGCAGCGTGCGGCAGATAAACCACCGCCCCCGAAATCCTCTCCGACTCACAAGCTAAAACCGGGAAATTGGATTCTATCGTGTCGGCCGCCGCCGTGTCACCCGGAAGGGAGAAGTAGGCAGTAGGCAGACGGCAGTAGGCAGTTAAAGGCCGTTCGGAGAGCCCCGGAGGGGCGAAATGTTTATAGCAATTGCGGATTAAGTAAGTCCAAGCTCCGGAGGAGCGACATGTTGATGTCGCTCCTCCGGAGCTTGTCAAAATTATGATTGACGTTGTCTATAAACATTTTGCCCCTCCGGGGCTCACTGCCTACTGCCTACTGCTTCAGTCGGCGAAGGCGACGGTCAGTTCGCGGAGGGTGGCGGAGTCGGAGGTGTCCTGTCTGACCGACTCCTCGCGGTTGACGTGGCGGTAGAGGATGTCGCGCTGCTGCGGGCGGAAGCCGGCCTCGCGGATGAGGTAGCGGAGCATCTTCTCGTCGGCCTCGTTGTGCGCGCCGGCCGCCGAGACGACGTTCTCCTCGATCATGATGGAGCCCATGTCGTCGGCGCCGAAGCGGAGCGCGACCTGCCCGAGCCGCAGGCCCTGCGTGAGCCAGGAGGACTGGATGTGGTCTACGTTGTCGAGGAAGAGGCGCGAGACGGCGAGCATGCGCAGGTAATCCATCCCCGTCAGCTCGTCCTTTATTTTTCGTCCGAGCGCGGTGTTCTCGCGCTGGAACGTCCAGGGGATGAAGGCCGTGAAGCCGCCCGTCTCGTCCTGTAGGTCGCGTATGCGTTGCAGGTGCCGGACGCGGTGCACGGTGCTGTCGCCGATGCCGAACATCATCGTCGCCGTCGTCCGCAAACCGACACGGTGTGCCGCGCGCATCACGCCGAGCCATTCGTCGGTCGTGCACTTCGTCGAGACTCGCTTGCGCACCTCGTCGTCGAGAATCTCCCCGCCGCCTCCCGGCATGCTGTAGAGCCCCGCCTCCTTGAGTCGCCCCAGAATCTCCTCGTACGAGAGCTTCGAGATGAGGTGGATGTTGTGTATCTCGGGCGGCGAGAAACAGTGGAGTTGAAAGTCCGGATACTTCGCGTGCAGCGTGCGCAAAAGGTCTTCGTACCACTCGATGCCGAAGTCGGGATGGAGGCCGCCCTGCATCAGCACGCCCGTGCCGCCGAGCGCGATGGTCTCGTCGATGCGCTGGCAGATGTCTTCGACCGTGCGGACGTAGGTGTCGGGCTTGCCCGGCCTTCGGTAGAAGGCGCAGAAGGTGCAGACGACGTTGCAGACGTTCGTGTAATTGATGTTGCGGTCGATGATGTAGGTGACGACATCGGCCGGGTGCTTGCGCCGCCGCACCTCGTCGGCCGCCACGCCCATGCGCGCCACGTCGAAGGATTCGAGGAGCCGCGTACACTCCTCCGCCGTCACGCGCCCGCCCGCCAGCACGCGGTCGAGAATGGGTTGAATGTCTGTCGTAGTCATTTGAGTTATCGCAAATTTCAAATCCGAGTTTTCAAATCCGCATTCTGCGACCCGGCCGCACGACCGAACTCGACGTTCGCCGCGGCCGAGGCGCTTCCCGCTTAAACTCAAGCACCGCCCGTGCCAAGAAACTTCAGCGGGCGCAACTCCTGTATGACTCCGTGCTTGTGCGCGAGGCTGAAGTAGAGTTCGAGGCCGGCGCGCATCTCTTCGTCGAGGTCGAAGGCGATGTTTTCGGTCAGGTAGCGGACGAGTTCCGCACGCGGCCGCCCCAGTTCCCTCTCGTACTCTTCGGTGATCTCTGCAACGGCGGCCAGCCCCTCGTCGCGCGCCGCGGCGAAGTTCACGGCGCGGACTCGCTCCGACGCGCTCTCGTGCGCCATCCACATGGCGAAGACGAAGCCGAGCCCCGTGAACTCGCGCCACAGCGCCGCCATGTCGTAGACGCGCAGTCCCTTGCGCTCGAACGTCATCGCCGGGTCGCCGATGACGAGCGCCGCGTCGTGCCGGTCGAGCATCCGCTCGAGGTCGGGCTCGAACTGTTCGAGCCGCGGCGCGCGCCCGAGGAATTCGCGGCAGATGACCTCGATGAGCGCGGCGGACGTGCGGGATTCTGTGCTGAGCGCGACCGACTCCACGTCTTCGAGCCGCGCGCCGCGCGTGACGAGGACGACGCTGTGCACCTCGCGGCGCGCGCCGATGCAGACGCCGGGGACGACGGCCGTCTCGGGCAGACGCTGGTACTCGATGACGGGCACGAGCGCCGCCTCGACCTGCCCGCGGGCGAGCATGTCGGCGCAACGCGCGGGCGCCGTGTCGGTCACAAGCTCCACCTCGCCGCGCCGCCGGCCCCGCGCGAAGCTCCAGATGAGCGGCGCCGTGTTCAAATAGCTCGACGCGGCCACCCGAGGCGCGCCGCTGGCGTCGAAATCCCTGTCCGATACTCTCTCCAAATCCACTCCGTTGACCGCCGGCTCGATGCTAACCCACACACGCGCAGCCCCGCAAGAAGTGCGCCGGACGCGCCTTCGTTGACAGCCACTGTGGCCGACCGTACCATGAAATGGTGATAAGTGATGAGTGATAAGTGACGAGAGGGAAGGACGAGTCTTGTCTTCTTCTCATTACTTATCACTCATCACTTATCACTCAACACATATGCCCATCTACGACATCAGCGTCGCCATCGCCCCGGGCGTGACGCCGACCTACCCGGGCGACCCCGGCATCGAGGTCGGTTCGTGGAGTTCAATCGCGCGCGGCGACCACGCGAACGTGTCGGTGCTCAACTTCGGAGCGCACACGGGGACGCACATCGACGCGCCGTCGCACTTCATCGAGGGCGCCCCGGCATAATTTCCCTGCCGCTCGACGCGCTCGTGGGCGCGGCGCGCGTCGTCGAGATTCCCGCCGAGGCCGACGCGGTCGGCGAAAGCCACGTGCGGCCCGAGTCGCTTCAAGGCGCGACGCGCGTGCTCTTCAAGACGCGCAACTCGGCCTTCTGGGAAGACCCGCGCGGGCAGTTTCGCGAGGACTTCGCCTACATCGCGCCAGCCGCGGCGCGCTCGCTCGTCGCGGCCGGCGTGCGGCTCGTCGGCTTCGACTACCTGTCCGTCGAGAAGTTCGGCTCCGAAGGATTCGAGACGCACCTCGCGCTGCTCACGGCCGGCGTCGTCGTCGTCGAAGGGCTCGACCTGCGCGCGGTCGGGCCCGGGCTCTACGACCTCTGCTGCCTGCCGCTCAAAATCGCTGCCGGCAGCGGCGACGGGGCGCCCGCGCGCGCCGTCCTGCGCACGCTCGATTGAGAATTGGGTGACGAGATGATTGAGAAGGTTAATCTGTCTGAAAAGTTCGACCTCTTCGCCGAGCACTGGAGCCCGAAGATAGCGGGCGAGGTGGGCGACGCCTACGTCAAGCTCGTCAAGTTCCGCGGCGAGTTCGTCTGGCACAAGCACGACGACGAGGATGAGATGTTCTTCGTCGTCAAAGGCGAAATCACCATCCGCCTGCGCGACGGCGACGTGCGCCTCGGCGCGGGCGAGTTCATCATCATCCCGCGCGGCGTCGAGCACAAACCCGTCGCCGAAGAGGAGGCTCACGTCCTCCTCTTCGAGCCCAGGTCCGTCCTCAACACCGGCGACGTGGTCGAGGGGCGCACGCGTCCCGTGCTCGAACACATCTGAGCGGGCGGCGCGAAACCCGCCCACGTTGTGAAACTCTGCCCGACCCGCGCGACGTATATCAAAACGCTGACAGGAGGACGAACCCCCAGATGAGTGACGAACCGAAAGAGGCGCGCGAGGCGCAGGCGAAGTCGGAGAGTGTGGATGTCAACT
>JBEVJD010000147.1:0-3423 GCA_040510435.1 Pyrinomonadaceae bacterium
CTACTGTTTCATGATGACAACCGCGCTAAACCTTTGTTATATTCAGATTTGCCCCGCGTTTGCGGGCGCGTACAAGGGGACGACCCGAAGACCTCAAGACAGAAAAAGCCCCCACCTCTCGCTATCTTCCCCAAGCGCCGCCGCCCCCAGGCAGAAAGAAACCAGGGCGGCCGGACTACGCTTTCGCCGACCCTCTGCCGGGAGAACGCTCGCATGCCCCTGTCCGAAATCTACCCCGAAGAGAGCGAAACGCCCGAGGAGTATCTGAGCGCTTCCGTCCGGCAGTTGGAGGCGCTCACCGCGCTCGCCGCCGCGCCCGCGGGCGACAGCCGCGCGCTCGAAGAGTCGTTCGCGGGGCTCGCCGACACCATCACGAACCTGACCGACTACCGCACCTGCCTCGTCCTCCTCTTCAACGAGGACGGGCGCACGCGCCGCATCATCTCCCACTCCGCCAACATCGCCCGCGAGTACATCGCGCAGGCCGACGCGCGCCCCTGCCCGCGCGACGAGATGGCGCAACTCATCGAGCGCGGCGTGCGCATCGACGTGGGCGGCCTGGGCTACGCCGCCTACTACCCGCCGAGCCACTACCACCTGCTCGACGACTTCTACGCGCGCCGCTTCAAGTCGGGGCTGCCGCGCCCCGCCCCCTGCTACGGCACGGACGCGTGGCACGACGGCGACGAGCTGTTCGTCCCGCTCGTCGCGCACGACGGCGGGCTCGTCGGGCTCATCGCGCTCGACGACCCGCGCTCGGGCTGCGCGCCCGACCGCCGCAGCGTGCTCCCGGCCATCGCCTTCGCGCGGCAGGCCGCACAGCTCATCGCGCGCCTGCGCGACGCCGAGAAGCTGGCCGCGCAGGCCGAGCGCGAGGCGCTCATCAACCGCATCACGCGCGCCGTCCGCCAGTCGCTCGACGCCAACGAGGTCTTCCGCGCCGCCACGCACGAGCTGGGCGTCCAGCTCGGCGCCGACCGCTGCGCCGTCTTCATGCTCGACCGCGGGGAGGGCGTCGTGCGCACGCAGGCCATCTACACCGCGCCGGGGGTGGCCCCGGCCGCGGGCGAGTACCCGCTCCCGGTCGTCAGCCGTCTCGTCGAGTCTATCCGCGGCACGGGCGTCCTCGCCTTCGAAGACGTGGAGCACGACCCGGCCATCCGGGGCATCTACGAAAAAATCCTGAAGGGACTCGGCACGCGCTCGATCATGTACGTCGCCATCCGCGTGGGCGACGAGGTGCCCGGCTGCTTCGCCATCTCCACGGTCGGAGAGACGCGCCGCTGGCGTCCCGAAGACATTTCGCTCGCGCGCGCCGTCGCCGACCAGACCGGCATCGCCGTCCGCCAGGCCGAGCTGTTCCAGATGGTCGAGCGCGCCAAGCGCACTTGGGAGACGACCTTCGACGCGATGTCGGACGGCATCTTCATCTTCTCGAACGAGCGCCTCCTGATGCGCGTCAACCGCGCGGGCGCGGGGCTCGAATCCGCCGAGCCGCACGAGCTGCTGGGCCGCCGCTGCTGCGACATCCTGCGCGCCGGTCGCGGTGAGGGCTGCATCGTCGAGCGCGTCGCGGCCGAGCGGCGCCCCGTCACCATCGAGTACACGCCCGAGGCGCTCGGCCGCACGCTGCTCATCACGGCCGAGCCCATCGTCGAAGAGTCGGGGCGCGTGGGCACGGTCTGCACCGTCCGCGACCTCTCAGAGCTGCGCCAGATTGAGGCCGTCGCGCGCGAGCGACAGTCGCTGCTCGAACACGTCCTTGAGAGCGCGCGCGAGAACATCGCCGCCACCGACCCCAATGGTCACCTGATGTGGATCAACAGCGCGGGCGCGGAGATGGTCGGCTACGGGAAGGACGCGCTCATCGGCCTGCACTTCCTTGAGCTGGTCGAGGAGTCTGAGCGCCCCGCGGCCGAGGAGCGCTTCCGCCGCACGCTCGCGGGCGAGCCGCAGACGGTCGAGCTGCGGCTGCTGCGCGCCGACGGCAAGCTACGCTACACCGTGACCGACTCCACCCCGCTCGTCACCGACGGCCGCACGACCGGAGTCCTCACCATCACGCGCGACGTGACCGAGCAGCGCCTTGAGCGCGAGCGCGCCGGGCAGGCCGACAAGCTGCGCGCCTTGGGTCAGCTCGCCTCGGGCGTCGCGCACGACTTCAACAACGCGCTCGCCGCCATCCTCGGGCGCGCGCAGCTCCTGCGCCGGACGGCCGAAGGCGACCGGCATCTGACGCGCGGGCTCGACATCATCCTCACGGCTGCCGAGGACGCCGCGGCCACCGTCCGCCGCATACGCTCCTTCGCGCGCCAGCTCCCGGGCGATGGGTACTCGGAGGTCTGCGTGCTGGAACTCCTGCGCGACGCCGTCGAGATCACGCGCACGCGCTGGGAGAACGACGCGCGCGCGCGCGGCCTGCGCTACGAGGTGACGGTCGAGGGCGACGAGACGCTCTACACGCGCGGCAACGCCTCGGAGCTGCGCGAGGTCTTCGTCAACCTCGTCGTCAACGCCATCGACGCGATGCCCGCGGGCGGTCGCCTCGACATCAACTGCCGCCGCCGCGGCGACCGTCTGCGCCTGCTCTTCACGGACACGGGCACGGGGATGGCCGAGGAGGTGCGCGTGCGCATCTTCGAGCCCTTCTTCACGACGAAGGGCGTGCACGGGACGGGGCTCGGCCTCTTCGTCTCCTACGGCATCGTCGAGCGCCACGGCGGCCACATCTCCGCCGCCTCGCAGCCCGGCCGCGGCACGACCTTCACCATCGAACTGCCGCCCGCCGAAGTCTCGCGGCACGAGCCGGCGCAGCCCGCGCACGCGCCCGACCGCAGCGTGACTGCCCGCCCGCTCTCCGTCCTCGTCGTGGACGACGAGGAGCACGTGCGCGAGACGCTGGCCGAGATAATCGAGGCGCTGGGTCACAAAGTCCGGCGCGCCGACGGCGGACGCGCGGCGCTCGTCGCCCTGGACGAGCACGAGTTCGACCTCGTCTTCACAGACCTCTCGATGCCCGAGATGGACGGCTGGGAGGTGGCGCGCGCCGTGCGCCGCCGCAGCCCGCGCACACGCATCGCCGTCGTCACCGGCTACGGCCGCGACGCCGCGCGCACGCAGGGCGACGCCCCCGCCGACACCGTCATCGGCAAGCCTTTCGACTTCTCACAGGTGGAAGAGGTTCTGACGCAGTTCGGAGGATGAAGAAGGGGTGTTGGGTGTTGGGTTTTGGGTGTTGGGTTAGAGACAGAAGATTGTTCTAACCCAACACCTAAAACCCAACACTCAACACCCCCTTTTATCTCTCGCCCCTGTCCATCTCGACTTCGGTCGCGGCGGCGACGATGAGGTTGCGGACGCTGGGCTGGTCGATGGGCTCGATGAGGCGGAGGGCTTCGTCGAGGACGCGGCGCTGGTACTCGG
>JBEVJD010000148.1:0-15187 GCA_040510435.1 Pyrinomonadaceae bacterium
GGCTACTGACTACTTTATTTTGCCGAATCATACCAGCAGTCCTTCAAAATGCGAAAGAGTTTGGGCGAGAGGGCGGACGTGGCCGTGGTGGGCGGCGGCGTCGCGGGTCTGGCGGCGGCGCGGGAGCTGGCGCGGCGGGGCTTGAGCGTCGCCGTGCTGGAGGACGGGCGTGCGGGCTCCGCCTCGCGCGCGGCGGCCGGGATGCTCGCGCCGCAGGCCGAGGCCGACTCCGCCGACGAGTTGTTCGAACTGCTCTGCGCGAGCCGCGAGATGTACACGGCCTTCGCCGCGGCGGTGGGCGCGGAGTCGGGCATCTCCGTCGAACTCGACCGCACGGGCACGCTCTATCTGGCGCTCAACGACGGGGACGTGGAGGAGGTCGAGCGGCGCTTCGCGTGGCAGTCGAGCGCGGGGCTCGAAGTCGAGCGGCTGACGCCCGCCGAGGCGCGCGCGCTTGAGCCGAACATCTCGGCGGGCGTCCGGCTGGCGCTCAAGTTCCCGCGCGACTGGCAGGTCGAAAGCAAGCGGCTGGTCATCGCGCTCGACGCCGCGACCGAGAGTCTGGGCGTGCGCCTCATCCGCGCAGTCGAGGCGCGCGGCGTCATGGTCAAGGGGGGTCGCGCCGCGGGCGTCGTGACCTCGGACGGAGAGTTGGAAGCAGGCGCGGTCGTCTTCGCCGCGGGCGCGTGGAACTCCTGGCTGCATAAATTCTCCGGCGTCGAGGGGAATCCTTACCTGAGTGACGACCCTTCGGTCGAGCCCGTGCGCGGGCAGATTCTCTGCTACCAGCAGCACGACGCCCGGACGCCGCTCGTTCGCCACGTCATCTACGGCCCGCGCGGCTACATCGTCCCACGCCGCGACGGCCGACTGCTCGCGGGCTCGACGACCGAGCGCGCCGGCTTCGACTGCCGCGTGACCGAGGAGGGCAGGGGCTCGATTGCCGCGCACGTCGCCGAGATGGCGCCGGCCGTCGCGGCGCTCGAAGTGACGGACTCGTGGGCGGGCTTGAGGCCGCGCGCGGCCGACGGCCTGCCAGTGCTGGGCGAGTCGGTCGATGTCAAAGGGCTCTTCTACGCGGCCGGGTTCTACCGCAACGGCATCCTGCTCGCGCCCGCGGCGGGCGAAATAATCGCCGACCTCGTCACGAACAGTGCAACCAGACTGCCGGCGCGCGTACTCGAAACCTTCTCCCCCGCGCGCTTCCGCCGCATCAGCGCGCCGCCGACGGTGCTTAAATCTCAAGGAGCAAGTTCGGACAGATGAAGAGAGTTTTAACCTCCGCCCTCGTGCTCACCCTCTCACTCGC
The DNA here is from genome assembly GCA_040510435.1 of Pyrinomonadaceae bacterium. Classification (GTDB taxonomy): domain Bacteria; phylum Acidobacteriota; class Blastocatellia; order Pyrinomonadales; family Pyrinomonadaceae; genus QHXN01. The sequence continues at coordinate 1,310 of JBEVJD010000148.1, forward strand.
GGCCGTCACTGTCGGCGCGCGCGCTCAGGCGGGCGTCCGGCCGCGAACCGCCGAAGGCGCGGAGCAGGAGCAGAACGGCAAAGGCGATACGGTCGCGGGCGCCGACGCCGCCAAAGCGAACGAGGCGCGCACCCTCTACGAAGAGGCCGCGCAGTACGCGCAGCGCAAGTTCGACGAGTTCCAGAAGCAGCAACTTCCTTACGACCGCCTGCTCGAACAGAAGACCTTGCAGGAGCAGAAAGACCTCGCGCTCCAGAACGCCGCGCGCCTCGCCGCGCGCGCGCCGCTGCGCGGGACGGACATTTATTACTCGGGGCTGCTCTACTCGCTCGCCGGCAAGGGCGAGGGCGCGCTCGACTCGATGCGGAAGTTTCTCGCCGACACCGACCCCGCGCCCGCCGACCTCAAGCAGCGCGCGCGCTCCGTCATCGCGCAGCAGGCCGCGCAGCTCGGGCTCACCGAGGAGGCCGAGCGCGCGCTCGCCGAATACACGAAGGCCGAGCCGCGCACCGTCGCCGACCTGCACCGCATGAACCTCCTCGTCGCCTCGGCCTACGCGAAGCAGAAGGACTACGCGAGGGCGGCGGCGCCCGCGGGGGCGGCCTACGCGGCGGCGCTCGAATCCGCGCGCACGGCCAAAGACCCCGTCCAGCGCGACACGACCCTCTTCGGCGCGGGCTCCTTCTACACCAACGTGCTGGTCGCGGCCGGCCGCCGCGCTGAAGGGCTGCGCGTCGCGCAGGAGTTGCGCGCGCGCGCCGTCGCGCTCCCCTCGGCGCGCCTCTACGGGCAGGCGACCGAACTCGTGCTGCGGCAGGGCGAGCCGTTCGGCCCGCCGCCCGAGATCGCGGGGCTTGAGCCGCCGTCCCCGCCCGAACTCGTCGTGACCGAGCTGATCGGCGAAGGCCCCGTCAAACTCTCGGGGCTGCGCGGCAAGGTCGTGCTGCTCGACTTCTGGGCGACGTGGTGCACCTTCTGCGTCAAGACGATGCCGCGCCTGAACGCGCTGCACAAGAAGCATAAAGACGAGGGACTCGTCATCATCGGCCTCAACGAGTTCGAGGGTCACATCAAGGGGCAGCCCGCGACGCGCGCGCAGGAGCTTGAATACTTCCGCCGCTTCAAGCGCGAGATGAACGTCCCCTACGACTTCGCCGTCGCCGCCGACGCACGCAACGACGCGCCCTACGGCGTCGCCAGTCTGCCGACGGCCGTCCTCCTCGACCGCCGCGGCCGCGTCCGCTTCCTCACCATCGGCGCCAGCGAAGAGGAGGCCGAGCTGTTGAAGAAGATGATCGTGAAGCTGCTCGACGAGCCGGCGCCGTAGCCGGCCCCGGAACCTATGAGGTCATTCATCTACCGCGCGCACGGCTGGCTGGGGCTGGCGGTCGCCCTGCCTGTCCTGCTCTGGGCTTCGAGCGGCCTGCTCTACGCGCTGCCGGGCGCGGTCGAGGGCGGCGAGGTCAGACCCATCGAGGCGGCGCGTGTGCGCGTCGCGCCCGCCGAGGCCATGCGCCGCGCCAACGAGTTCGCGGCGCGCGAGCTACCCACGACGGCACTCACGCTGCTGACGCGCGACGGCCGCCCCGTCTACCAGGCCGTCGGCGGCATGGGTGGCGACTCGCTGCTCGTGGACGCGGAGACGGGCGAGGTCATCAAGACGCCGCCGACCCGCGCGCTGACGAGGTACTTCAACCAGGCGCACTTCTACTTCTTCGCGGGGCGCTGGCAGGTGCCCCTGCTCGTCGGGTTCGCCGCGCTGGCGTGCCTTTCGGCACTCTCCGGCATCTACCTGAATATCGTTTCGTGGCGCCGGCGCGGCTGAGACGTGCGGGCCGACGTTGGCGCGACAACCTTACGTGGTCTGTTGTAATCTTTCACCGTTATGGAAGGCTCTAATATCACCATCGCGATTGCTTTCGCCGCGGGGCTTCTGTCGTTTTTGACGCCGTGCGTGCTGCCGCTCGTGCCGGGCTACATCTCGCTCATCTCGGGCGTGAGCGTCGAGCACCTGAAGGGCGAGGTCGTCGGCTCGCGCGCGGCGGCGCGGCGCGCCGTCATCATCAACTCGCTCGCCTTCAACGCGGGCGTCTCGCTCATCTTCATCCTGCTGGGCGCGACCGCGGGCTGGATCGGCAACGTGCTGTTCTCGACGCCGTGGGTGCGCTGGATCGGCGGCGGCGTCATCGTCCTCTTCGGCCTCCAGATGATGGGCGTCCTGAAGGTCGGCGCGCTCTACCGCGACACGCGCAAGTTCTCTGACGACAAGCCGAGCGGGCCTCTGGGCGCGGCGCTCCTCGGCGTCGCGTTCGCGGCCGGGTGGACGCCGTGCATCGGCCCCATCCTCGGCGGCATCATCGGGCTGGCGGCGACGAGCGGCGGCTGGAAGAGCGGGCTCATCCTTTCGGCCTTCTACGCCGCGGGGCTCGCCATCCCCTTCCTCGTCGTCGGGCTCGCGATGAACGCGTTCCTCGGCTTCTACTCAAGGTTCCGCCGCCACCTCCACAAGGTCGAGGTCGCCTCGGGCGTCCTGCTCATCGTCATCGGCCTGATGGTCGCCTTCAACATCCTGACGAAGATCGCGGTCTTCGGCTCGCGCTACCTGCCCAACGCCGAGAGCGTGTTGCAGCAGAAGACGCCCACCGACCCGATCCCGAAGCCGACGGCGCAGGGCGCGCCCGCCCCGCCGACTTCGGCCGCCGAGCCCGCGCCCGAAGTCGAGCTGACGATGCTCGACGGCAAGCCCATCAAAGTGTCCGAGCTGCGCGGGCAGGTCGTGCTGCTCAACTTCTGGGCGACGTGGTGCGTGCCCTGCCGCTCGGAGATACCGAGCCTCAACGACATGCAGCGCGACCTCTCAAGCCGCGGCTTCAAAGTGGTCGGCGTCACGACCGAGGACTCGGCCGACCTCGTCCGCGAGTACCAGAAGGACGTGAGGCAGGAGTACACCGTCGCCCTCGGCGACGCCGGGGTCGCCAACAAGTACGCCGTCGGCGTGCTCCCCACAACCTTCATCATCGACCGGCAGGGTCGCATCCGTCACAAGATCATCGGCGAAAAGTCCCGCGCCCAGTTCGAGGCGCTCATCAACCCCCTGCTCGACGAGCCGCCGGCCACCGCCGCGCTCAGAGGGGAGTAAGGTCGGCCGCCGCGCCGCCGCGGCCCAACGTCAGGGCTCACACGAACGAGAGAAATAATCATGTCCAAGAATCCCAGCCGCACAGCCGCCGCACTCCTCCTGGCCGCCGCCGCGCTCGCGCCCGCGCAGTCGGCCCGCGCGCAGGTCTTCAGAACCCCGGGCGGCACGCAGCAGCAGCCGCAGCCGCCGGTCGTGACGCCGCAGCCGCAGCCCGCGGCGACGCCGGCCGCGCCGCAGCCGCAGGGCGGGACGCAGTTGGTGCGGAGCGAGGGGCACGAGTGGGCGCCGCTGCTTGAGCAGAAACTCGACTACAAGGACTGGACGCTCAAGAGCCTGAAGGACGGGACGCCCGTCAACCTGCGCGAGCTGTCGAAGGGTAAGAAGCTCGTGCTGGTCGTCTACTTCGCGCCGTGGTGCGGCAACTGGAAGAACGAGGCGCCGACCGTCTGGCGGCTCTACGAGAAGTACAAGGCGCAAGGGTTCGAGGTCGTGGCGGTGAGCGAGTACGCGTCGGCCGACGACTCGCGCAAGTACTTCGAGTCGCAGGGCGGCGCGCCCTTCCCCGTCGTCGTCGAGTCCGAGGCGGGCGACGCCAAGGAGAAGACCACGCACTACGCCTACCGCAAGTCCGTCGGCGACCCGCGCAACTGGGGCTCGCCCTTCAACGTCTTTCTGGAGCCGGCGAAGCTCAACGCGTCGGGCGAGCTGCTGACGGAGAAGGCCTGGGTCGTCGGCGGCGAGCTGATCGAGAAGGATGTGGAGCGCTTCGTGCGCGAGCGCCTCGGCATCAAGGAGCAGGGCGCGGCGGCCGAGCAGTGCAAGGACGAGCCGCAGAAAACCGCCGCCACCAAGCAGTAGACCGGCGCGCGCGCAGAGTTCGCCCGGCAGTTGTCAGCAGCCAGCCGCCGAAGCCTTTCCCGCATCAAACAGCCTCCCCGACAGCCACCCGTGCGTTCAAAGGGTGTTAGTCCGAATCACCGACACGGCCTGAGAATTGCCGAGCCCCTTTCGTCACCTTGAAGGGCCGTTCTTCGCGCCCCGTGCACGTTTTTCACCATTTCGACGCGGAATCACACGGCCGACGCTTCGGCGCCGGAGGAAGCTGCTTGAGTCGAACAAGCAGGACTACTTCACGGCTTTCGTCGGCCGGCCGCGCTTCGTCTCGGCCTATCCCCTGACGTTGACGGCGGCCGAGTTCGCGGCAGGAGTTCAACCGCGCCTTCGTGCTGATGCAGTACTTCGGTTATCTGAGGCGCGACCCCGACGCGAACTTCGCCGGCTACAACTTCTGGCCGGGCAAGCTCGACGAGTTCGACGGCAACTGGCGCGCGGCCGAGATGGTCAGGGCGTTCGTCTCCTCCATCGAGTACCGCAGGCGCTTCGGTTCGTGACGCGTGGACGCAAGGGAGTTTTGCATGATGAAAACAATGCTGTCAGCAGTCGGCATCGCCCTCGCCGCCGCGATGCTCTTCGCCAGGACGGGCGCGCAGGAGGCGGGCACGAACGCCCCCCCGGCGCAGGCGGCCGTGGGTAGCCGCACGTCCCTGCCGGAGCGCGTCCGCGCGCTGCTCGCCGCGTCGGGCGTCGAGGTCGGCGCGACCGCGGCTGAGCCCGCCGCGGCCGCGCGCTCGCACCGCGAGCTGCGGGCTTCGTGGGAGGCGGACAAGGGCGCGGCGCTCCCACCGTCGGCGGCCGCGCAGTACAGGAACGCGCCGGGTCGCGTCGCGCTCGCGCGCGCGGCCGTGCGGCGCGAGGGCGGTTTGCCCAGACAGCGCTCGGCCGAACTCTCGCCGACGCAGGTCGTCGTCGTGGCGCTCGACGCAAAGGGGCGCATGCGCTGGTGCGGGCTCGTCAACGACCCGCGGCTGCTGCGCGCCGAGGGCCCCGGGCCCGACGGCGAGATGACCGGGCAGGTCATCTACAGGGAGTCGGCCGAGTTCGTCGTCAGCTACCCGGACGACGATGCCATCGCCGAGATACGGCTCTACCACCCCGAGTGGGACGGGCAGAACTTTTCGCTTGAGCTGGTCGGCGCGGTCGCCGCGCGCTGAGGGTTTAACGCCATGAGTAAGGGTTCTAACTTCCATGCCCTCGTCGGCGCGCGCGCCTTGAGAACGTTGCTGTGCCTGCTCGCGGTCGTGTGCGCGGCGCGCGCGGCCGCGGCCGAGCCCGTCGAGACCATCGTCAACAACGGCGACCCGGCGAACCGCGTGGACATCGTCATCCTCGGCGACGGCTACACGGCCGCCGAGATGTCGAAGTACCGTTCGGACATCCAGCAGTTCGTCCGGCTCATGTTCGAGCAGGAGCCGCTCAAGGAGTACCAGCGCTTCTTCAACGTCCACCGCATCGACGTGGCGAGCGCCGAGTCGGGCTCCGACCACCCCGAGAACGGCACCTTCCGCAACACGGCCTTCGACTCAGGCTACAACTGCACGGGCATCCAGCGCCTCATCTGCGCCGACACCGTCAAGGTCTCGAACGTCACCTCCGCGAGCCTTACGCCCGCGCAGCGCGACCTCGTCATCCTCATCGTCAACGACCCCGTCTACGGCGGCTCGGGCGGCGCCATCGCCATCGCCTCGACGCATACGGAGGCCGTCGAGCTGGTGCTGCACGAGTCGGGTCACACCTTCGGCCTGCTCGCGGACGAGTACACCTCACAGCCCCCGACCTGCTCGAACGCGTCCGAGCCCGTGCAGGTCAACGCCACGCGCCAGACCGCGCGCGCCGCCATCAAGTGGAACGCCTGGATCGAGGCCGTGACGCCGCTGCCGACCCTCTCGACGCAGCCCGGGCTGGTCGGACTCTACGAGGGAGCGCGCTACTGCCCGACCGGGCTCTACCGCCCGACCTTCAGCTCGAAGATGAGAATCCTGGGGCAGCCCTTCGAGCAGGTCAACAGCGAGCAGCTCGTCCGCCGCGTCTACAACCGCGTCTCGCCCCTGGACTCGTTCGCGCCGTCGAACCGCTCACTCTCGCTGACGACGGCGCAGTCGCAGACCTTCAGCGTCGCGACCCCGGCGCCCATGACGCACGCGCTCGCGGTGAGCTGGGCGATTGACGGCCAGCCCGCCGGCACGTCCAACTCGCTGACCGTCAACATCGGCACACTCTCCGTCGGCTCGCACACGGTCGAGGCCACGGTGCGCGACCAGACGACGTTCGTGCGTAGCGACCCCGAGCAGCTTCTGACCGACAGCGTCAACTGGCTCGTCAACGTCACGGCCGCCACGCCGACCAACCCCATCGACGGCTCGGAGTTCTTCGTCACGCAGCACTACCGAGACTTCCTCGGGCGCGAGCCCGACGCCGACGGCTTGCAGTTCTGGGTGCAGGGCATCGAGTCGTGCGGCGCCGACGCCGCGTGCCGCGAGGTCAAGCGCATCGACACGTCGGCCGCCTTCTTCCTCTCGATTGAGTTTCAGGAGACGGGCTACTTCGTCTACAAGACGTACAAGGCGGCCTTCGGCAACCTTCAGGACAAGCCCGTCCCCGTGCGCCGCGACCGCTTCACGGCCGAGGCGCGCGCGATTGGGAACGGCGTCGTCGTCAACGTCGGCAACTGGCGCGAGCAGTTGGACGCGAACAAGAACGCCTACGTGCTCGCCATCGTCAGGCGCCCGGACTTCCTCGTGGCCTACCCCGCCGCGATGACGGCCGAAGCCTTCGTCTCGAAGCTCAACCTCAACGCCGGCGGCGTGCTCGACGAGGTTGAGAGGCAGGCTCTCGTCAACGAACTGGCGAACGGGAACGGCTCGGACGCGGCGCGCGCCAGCGTGCTCCGCAAGTTCGCCGAGGACTCGACGCTGCACCAGCGCGAATTCAACAAGGCGTTCGTGCTGATGCAGTACTTCGGCTACCTCCAGCGCAACCCCGACGACGCGCCGGAGACGGGGCTCAACTTCGACGGCTACAACTTCTGGCTCTCGAAGCTCGACGAGTTCGGCGGCGACTACCGCCGGGCCGAGATGGTCAAAGCCTTCGTCTCCTCCATCGAATACCGCCAGCGCTTCGGACAACCGTGAGGAGCAGATGGCAGGTAAGAGGGTCTGGGTGCTGGGTGTTAGGTGTTGGGTAAGAGCAGCCTTGCCTTCCCCAACACCCAACACCCAGCACCCAACACCTTCTTACTGCCTACTGCCATCTGCTCCCCTTTACCTCCCGGCGGGGTTGACATAAACTCTGCGGCGGACGCAAAAGCCGTAGCCGGCGCGGGTGCCGGGGCGGGAGTTCCGGTCGCCCGTTGAGCGCCCGGCCGCCCTCAACCCTTCCCGTTTCATAAAGGTTTCTCTATGCCCCTGCCTCGATTCGAAGCCCCCCGGCTCGGACGCAGACTGTTCACGCTCGCGCTCTGCCTCGCCGCGTGCGCCGCGCTCGGCGCCGCGCTCCCGGGGCGACTGACACCCTCGGCGGGCGCGGCCTCGACCTTCGTCGTCAACTCGAACGCCGACGGCGCGGACGCCAATCCCGCCGACAACCTCTGCGCCGACGCCTCCGGCAACTGTACGCTGCGCGCCGCCATCCAGCAGGCCAACGCCACCGCGGGCGCCGACACCATCAACTTCCAGATCAGCACCGGCGCGCAGACCATCGCGCCCGCCTTCGCGCTCCCCGTCGTCGTAGACTCTTTGACGATAGACGCGACCACGCAGCCGGGCTACGCCGGCACGCCGCTCGTCACGCTGAGCGGCGCGAACGCGGGCTCAGCCGCGGACGGACTCTTCATAAATGCCGGGACGATGATTGTCCGCGGCCTCGTCATCAACGGCTTCAGGTCGGCGGGCGTGCGCATCGGCGGCGCCGGGGGCGTGCTCGCGGGCAACTACATCGGCACCGACGCGGCGGGCGTCTCGGCGGTCGGCAACGGCGTGGGCGTCCTCGTCAGCGGCGACGGCGTGCTCGTCGGCGGCGCGAGCGCGGCCGAACGCAACGTCATCTCGGGGAACGTGACGGGCGTCGTCATCTTCGGCAGCACCGCAGCCGTGCGCGGCAACTACATCGGCGTGGCGGCCGACGGCTCGACGCCGCTGCCGAACGCGGGCGACGGCGTGTCGATCCTCTCGTCCGTCAACCCCTTCGGCATCGTCATCTCCGACGCGCACGACAATTCGGTCGGCGGCACCGCGGCCGGGCAGTCGAACGTCATCGCACACAACGGCGGCAACGGCATCTCGGTCTCCGGGCACAAGCACGGCGAGGTCTTCAACCGCGCCAACAGCTTCCGCGGCAACTCGCTCTACTCGAACGGCCTGCAAGGCATCAGCCTCGCCCGCCCGCCAACCGTGTCGGAGGCCAACGACCCTTCGGACGCCGACGAAGGCCCGAACGATTTGCAGAACCATCCCCTGCTCACGTCGGCCGCGCCCTCGGGCGGGGGCGCGAACGTGCAGGGCTCGCTCGACAGCAGGCCCGACACGACCTACGCGCTCGACTTCTACGCCAACTCCGCCTGCGACGGCTCGGGGCAGGGCGAGGGGCAGGCGTACGTCGGCTCGTCGAGCGTGACGACCGACGCCGCGGGGCACGCGCAGATTAACGCGTCGCTGCCTTCGATTCCCGCCTCGCTCCCCGTGCTGACGGCGACGGCCACAGATCCTTCGGGCAACACCTCGGAGTTCTCGCCCTGCCTCAACGCGGCCGCGCCCTCGACCGTCCAGTTCAAACGCGCCTTCTACGAGGTGTTCGAGACGGCGGCTCCCGCGGTCGTCGTCACCGTGACGCGCACGGTCGGCGCCTCGTCGGGCGCGGCCTCCGTTGATTACGCGACCTCGGACGGGACGGCGCGGGCGGGGCTCGACTACGTCGCGGCCGCGGGCACCGTCAACTTCGCGCCCGGCGAGACGACGCGGAGCTTCGCCGTGCAACTCGTCAACGACCCGACCGACGAGGACACGCAAGGCTTCAACGTCACGCTCAGCAACCCGACGGGGGGCGTCGCCCTGGGCGTCAACAGCACGACCCTCGTCCGAATCCTCGACGACGACCGCATGCCTTTGGCCGAGGCCGACAGCGGCTCGACCATCGTTGAGGAGGGCGACTCGGGGACGACGCCTGCGGTCTTCAAGGTCAGGCTCAGCGTGGCGAGCGAGAAGCCGCTCACGGTGCGCTACTCGACCCCGAACGGCATCGCCGCCGCGCCGCAGGACTTCGAGGCCGCGACCGGGGAACTGACCTTCGCGCCGGGCGAGACCCTCAAGACCGTGACCGTCAACGTCCTCGGCGACACGGAGCCGGAGCCGGAGGAGAACTTCTTCTTCAGGGTCGTCGCGCCCACCGATGACGGCCGCGGCTTCACCTCCTCCGCCTCCGGCTTCATCTTCGACGACGACGGCGCGCCGGGCGTCCACTTCGCCTCCGCCCACTACGAGGTGGCCGAGACGGCCGGGCACCTCGACATCCGCGTTGTGCGGCGCGGCGACACGTCCACGGCCGCTTCCGTCGAATATCGGATGAGCAACGTCTCGGCCTCCGTGCACGACTACACGCCGGTCAACGGCCGGCTCGACTTCGCGCCCGGCGAGATTGAGAAGAGCTTCGTCTTCCTCGTCAACGACGACGCCTTCGTCGAGTCGCCCGAGGAGGTCTCGCTCTTGCTCGTGGGTGACGCGACGGGCACGCTCGGGTTCGAGGTCGCGCGCCTCAACATCACGAGCGACGACGCACAGCCGCCGACGCCCGCGAACAACCCCGTTGACGACACTTCGTTCTTCGTCCGTCAGCACTACCACGACTTCCTCGCGCGCGAGCCCGACGCCGAGGGCTTCGCCTTCTGGAAGGGACAGATCGACGCCTGCGGCGCGAGCGCCGAGTGCCGGCGCGTGATGCGCGCGGGCGTCTCGGCCGCCTTCTTCCTCTCCATCGAGTTTCAGCGCACCGGCTATCAGGTCTTCCGCGTCTACGCCGCCACCTACCCCGAGCGCCTGAACTCCGACTCCAACGGGCGCGTCTACCAGCTCACGCCGCTGGGCATCCTCTTCCCGGAGATGGCGGCCATCCAGCGCGGCGTCGTCGTGGGCGGGCCCGACTGGGAGCAGCGCCTGCGCGACAACACGCTCGACTTCGCGCGCCGCTGGGTCGAGCGCGATGATTTCAAGGCGTACCTCCCGGCCGACATGCCCGCCGCCGATTACGTCAACACGCTCTTCTCGAACGCAGGGGTCACGCCGACATCGGCCGAGCGCGACGCGGCGGAGGCGGCCTTCGGCGCGGGCGGCACGGAGGGGCGCGCCGCCGCGCTGCTGAGCGCGACGAACAGCCGCTCCTTCTACAACAGCCAGTACAACGCGGCCTTCGTCGTGATGCAGTACTACGGCTACCTGCGCCGCGCGCCGAACGCCGCGCCCGACAGCGGCTTCGCCGGCTACGACTTCTGGCTCTCGAAGCTCGACTCCTTCAGCCTCCCCGGCGAGGACGTGCGCGACGACGCCGTCGCCGCCTCCCGCGCCGCCCGCGCCGAGATGGCCCGCGCCTTCGTCGAGTCCGCCGAATACCGCGCCCGCTTCGGGATGCCGTGAGGGGAATAGGCAGGAGGCAGATGGCAGTAGTCAGTTGAAGGCCGTTAGGACGTTCGGGCAGCCCCGGAGGGGCGGCATGTTTATAGTTCCGACGTTCTAAACAACCCCGAGCCCCGTCAGGGGCGGCATGGACATGCCGCTCCTCCGGAGCTTGTCAAAATTATTAACGCCGGCTGCTATAAACTTGCCGCCCCGCCGGGGCTCCGTAACCGGCCTTCATCTGCCATCTGCCATCGGCCTGCCGCCTACTCTCCCCTCGGCCATCCGCCAACTGCCTACTGCTGTGCTATGATGTCCTGCTCTTTTCGACCCCGATTATTCGACCGGTTTTATAAAGAAGGATGAGACTCCGTCTGCTCTATCACGGCCACTGCTTCGACGGCGTGGCCTCGGCCGCGGTCTTTACGCGGTTCTACCTCTCGCGCGTGCGCCCCGGCGCCGACGTGTCGTACGCGCCGCTGCTGCACACGGCCGGCGCGCTCTTCGACGAGGGGATGTTCGACGGCGACGAAAACGCCATCGTCGATTTCAAGTACAGCCCCTCCGAGCGCCTGACCTGGTGGTTCGACCACCACCAATCGGCCTTCCTCTCCGCGGAGGACGAGGCGCACTTCCGCGCGGACACCGCGGGGCGTAAGTTCTGGGACGCCGACAGCAAGTCCTGCACCGAGTTCATCGCGCGCGTCGCCTCGGAGGGCTTCGGCTTCCGAGACCCTGCGCTCGACCCGCTCGTCCACTGGGCGCACACCATCGACGGCGCCTTCTACGAATCGGCCGCGCAGCCCGTCGAGTTGAAGGAGCCCGCGCTCCAGCTCATGCAGGTCATCGAGAACGTGGACGACGAGTTCATCGAGCAGATCATCCGCGGGCTCGTCACGCGCACGCTCGAAGAGGTGGCGACGGGCGAGGAGGTGCAGCAACGCTTCCGGCCCCTGCTCGCGCGCCACCGCGAGACGTTGGAGACCATCCGCCGCAAGGCCGTGTACGAGCGCGGCGCCGTCACCTTCGACCTCGTGGACGAAGGCGTCGAGGGCTTCAACAAGTTCATTCCCTACTACGTCTGCCCCGAGACGACCTACTCGGTGGCGGTGACGCGCGGCGGCTACCGCACCAAAATCTCGGTGGGCTCGAACCCCTTCAGCCCGCGCCCGCGCCGCCACAACCTCGCCACCATCTGCGAGCGCTACGGCGGCGGCGGCCACGCCGTCGTCGGCGCCGTCTCATTCAAGCCCGACGAGGTCGAACGCGCCCGCGCCGTCGCCCTCGAAATCCTCGCCGAACTGCGCGAGGGCTTCGAGGAGTAGTTCGAACAGAATAGACACAGAGACACGGAGGCACAGCTCGAAGACTTATGACTTCAAAGCTGTGCCTCCGTGTCTCTGTGTCTCCGTGTCTAACTGCCTCCTCCGGCGAACCCGCCGTCGCGAATCCCTTGTAATTCGGCGACATCAGCCCGCCTCAAGGATTCCTCAACCCCGGCCGTTAAAGTGGTCGCCATCGACGGGGAAGCCAAACGGAGGAGGCAGTTTCGCCATGAAATCCAGAGGTCAAAACGAGTCGCGGCGCGGGCGCGCACGCATTCTGCTCGCCGGCTCGGCGGCTTTGTTTGTGTTGTTGGTCGTCTTCGCCGTCGCGCCCACGCGGAACGCCGCGGCGCAGACGGGCGACCCCACGGGCCCGGGCGGGCACACGCCCGCGGGGCCGGCGCGCGTCGTCGTGGCCGACATAGATTCGGGCATCAACGTCTACCACTCCTACTTCTACGCGGGCGGCGAACTCTACAAGACGGCCGCGCCTTCGAGCGTCACGCCCGAGGTGCTCGCGGCCTTCCGGATTGACGCCGCGCACCAGATCGAGTTGACGCGCACGGGCAACTTCGCCGCCGACTACGCCGCCGACCTAGGGCGCGTCTGGTCGAACATCCGCCCCGGCGAGCCCTACTGGTTCAAGGGCACGAACGTCATCGCCGTCTCCTTCGCGCCGGGCGCGCGCCCCGTCCTGCCGGACGACTCCGCCGACACGCACGGCTTCGGCACCGCCGCGGCCGTCCTGCGCGCCAACCCCGAGGCCATCGTCCTCTTCGTCGAGGGCATCAGCGACGACTCCGAGCGCTACGCCTTCACGCACCCCGAGGTTGATGTCGTCACGACGAGCTACGGCATCCCGGGCAGCGTCCCCGCGCCTTCGGCCGTCTTCGGCAACGCGTACTCGCACCTCAACCAGAGCTTCTACGGCGTCGTCGCGCTCGGCAAGATGCACTTCGGCGCGTCCGACAACAGCCCCGCGCTCTCGCCGCCCGACGGCACCTCCGGCCCCTGGTGGAGCATCGGCGTCGCGGGCTTCGAGGAGGCGACCGAGGGCACCACGCCGGCCGACCCGGGCAGCAACGGCAAGCAGTTGGTGAGCGGTTCGCTCCCCGACTTCGTCGCCGACTTCACGCAGGTCTTGCCCTATTGCGCCGACTGCGAGACGGGCGGCTATCAGAGCGTGTCGGGGACGAGTTTCGCCACGCCGCGTAGCGCCGGCACCGCCTCGAAGATCATCCTCGAAGCGCGCCGCGCGCTCAATCATGTCGGCGGGATGAACTACACGGAGCGCGGCGAGCCCGCGCTCGTCCTCGGCTCCGGGCGCCGCGTCACCAATTGGCAGGTGCGCCGCGCGCTGGAGCGGGCGGCCTACTTCCCGCGCGTCACCGAATACACGCCGACGACAACGGGCACATACAACCTGACTTCCCTGCCCGTCCTCGACCCCGCGCCGTGGGCGACCGTGGGCTGGGGCGTCATCACCACCGCGCCCTCGCGCGAGGTCGTCACGCAGGCGCTCGCCGCCCTGGGCGTCCGCGGCACGCTCACGCGCAAGAAGGGCGCCGACGCCTGCGCCTTCATGTCGGCGCTCGTCACCGCCCGCCACCTCTTCTGGGACAACTGGCTCGACAGCCAGAGCAACGGCTACTACTTCACCGGCCAAGACCCATACGTCTATTGTCAGTAGACAGTAGTCAGTAGACAGTAGGAAGACAAAGCGGCGCGCCCGACCTGAAGGTTAAGGCGCGCCGCCCGTTTTTTCTACTGTCTACCGACTACTGACTACTGTCTACTGCATCCCTAGAAGTCGCCCTTGCAGGTGTCGTGGCCGCAGTCGCAGTCGATCTGGATGGTGTTCGGGGTGCTCTGGCAGTGGACACTACAGTACTTCTCGCCCTTCTCGACGGGGCAGGTG
>JBEVJD010000149.1:0-11540 GCA_040510435.1 Pyrinomonadaceae bacterium
AGAGGCGCCCGCCGAAGCTGTTCGTCCCCGACTGCGTGACGATGTTGACGACGCCGCCCGATGCGCGCCCGAACTCGGCGATGCCGCCCGAGGTGATGACCTCGAACTCGCGGATGACCTCCTGGCTGTAGAAGGTGCCGGCGAGGTCGGCGGCGTCGTCATTCGAGGAGAGGCCGTCGACGACGAAGCCGTTGTTAATAAACCGCTGCCCCGTGATGGAGAGCCCCGTGCCGGGGACGGCCGAGGTCTCTGGGAAGCGCTGGTTGGCGACGGGGTTGGTGCGAGTGACGCCGGGCGTGAGCGCCGCGAGGTCGAGATAGTTGCGCCCGTTGAGCGGCAGAGTGTCGACCTCCTGCGAGACGACCGTCTCGGCGACCTGCGTGCGCGCCGTCTCGACGACGGGAGCGGCGGCGTCGGTGACGCTCACGCTCTCGCTGAGGCCGGCGACGGCCAGTGTGAGGGGCACGTCCAGAGACTGCCCGAGCGTCAGCGTCATGCGCCTCGTGAGGGTGGCGAAGCCAAGCTGTTCGACCGTGAGCTGGTACGTGCCGACCGGCAGAAACGGGAATTTGTAGCGCCCCGCCTCGTCGGTCACGTGCGTCTGCCGCCGGTTGGTCTCGACGTGATGGACGACGACGGTCGCGCCGCTCACCGACGCGCCACCCGCGTCCTCCACGCGCCCGCTCAAGGTGGCCGAGGTCACGGTCTGCTGGGCGAGCGCGGGCGCGGCGCCGCCGCCGATTAGCAGGAGAAAGCACAGCAAAACCGGCGGTATGAGCCGCCTTCTATCATTCCGTATAAAAGTCATGGAGGTCGCCTCCGATTATTATTTGCACCACGCCGCCGCACCACTAGCGAGCGCCGCATAGACGGCGGCGCACGGCGGCGCAGAAAGGAACGCATGCGCCGCGAAGTGCTGACGACTCCGAGAAGACTTTGGGAATTAAACTGGTCGGCCGGCCTAAACGGCCGGAGGTGCGCGGGGCGGGTACTGGCGGCGTAGCTCCGACGAAGTTTTGTTGACGCTCGCGGTGTCGCGCGTGCTCACTTCCCCGTCGGGCGGGCGTGGTCGGAACTTGAATGAGACTGCGGCCTCGTCGCGCCCGCGCCGCAGTTGCGTGGAGGCGTTCGGGATGCCGCCGCAGTCCGGAGGGCACGGCTTCGATAGAGTTGCGGACACGCTCGCAGATTCGGTCGAGGTGTCTCGCGGTGAAACATCGCCGTGGGGCGTGTGTCTTATCCTGTCGGCGTCCTGCTCGTGTGAGGAGTCGTGCGTGGGCTCCGCGTGATGCTCGGCCGACGCGTCTTCGTGAGACGCAGGGGCGCCCCCGCCCGTGTGGCACGAAGGCGCGGTGCCTGCGGGCTTCGGCGGCTTGGCCTTCGCCTTCCCTAAGTGTGAGATCGGACACGAGCCGCCCTTACAATCTCCGGGCAGGCCGTCGGCGCCTTTACAACAAGGCATCGAACAGCCGTGCGCGCCGAAGGCCGAGCCGGACGGAATCGCGCCCGCCGTCACCGCCAAGGTCAGCACCGCTGCCAGAAAAACTCTGGCGGCAGTCAGCGCTTTCAGCGTTTTTGGTGATCGAGGACGCAATGTAGTTACTCTTCAGAGAAGCCGGGTGCCGGCCGGGTAGCGCGCGGATTGTAATTCCATGAGGGAAAGAGAGCAAGATTTATACCGCGAGAGTCCTTAATCCATGACCGCGCCCGGGAACGGGCAATCTGTCATCCCGTCTGCGGTCGGGACGCAAAACTGCCCACTCATCACTTTCGGGAAGGAAAGAGAGGCGCGTGGCGGCAGACGGCCGCCACGCCGCTTTCGCTCGGGGCTACGGCATCTCCCAAGGGGGGGCACAGAAGTCTTTGACAAACTTTATCCCGGGGCAGTAGACGCCGGAGGGCGCGTACTCTCCGATGTACCTCTCTGCCGCCTGGTCTTCCCTGGGCAGAGCCGAATCGTAGATGGGGACGGCCGCGGCCGACTGCTTGAAGTTATCGGTGTCGGGAGCCATGTGGCGGTAGACGAGCGCGATCTTTTCATGCAGCCCCCAGGGCAGAAAGTTAAACCCTTCGGCCTTGTCGAGAATGGCGGGCCGCCGCCTGCCCAGTACCAGGTAGACAAAGCCGTCCGGTGCGACCTCGGCTTCAAAGTCCGCGAGGCAGGCGGTGACGTTGCTCAGCTCGATGCTGTACACGTTGAAAGACCAGTAGCGCACCTGTGTGACTTCCGTGATGGGGGCGGCGGGGTCGGAGGTGTTGGTGTAGGTGGGCGGCCTGACCCTGATCAGCGCGACGTTATCGCCGATGGGCTCGAAGACGGTCGCCAGGTAGGCGTTGTCGTGGTTGGGGTAGTAGTCCTTCGCCGTCACCCTGTAAAAATGCACCTGGCCGTCCGTATTCGCGCCGGGGCCGGGCGGGAGCGTCCCGGTGCCGGGGATGGGGCGGGTCGGCGGGCACGCGGCCGGCAAGCCGTCGCCCGTGTCGAAAGCCCTGATGCGAGGCAACGGAACCCCGCCGGAGAGGTAATGCGGATGGCCTTTGAGGTGCTGGTCGGGCAGGTACACGCGTAAGTAGACAGAGAGCTGCGTGACGTCCGCAGGGAAAGTGATGCAATTCCGGTAGCCGGAGGTGTCGCTGCCCTCCGGGACGAGGTGGAGTGTGTAGTCGCGTTCGAGCGTATCGCGCGGGACGTAGAGCCGGTAAGGGTTCTGGCTGCCCTCGTCGGGCTCTATCTCTTCATCGCGAAAAGACGACCTGCGCCCCGAACCACTGCCCCAGACGAGGTCTCCGGTCACGTCGTTGTAGACGTTAAAGCCCTGATAGCGGGCGTGGCCGAACTGAGCGTGTAGCTCGAAGCCGACTTTATCTCCTTCGACGCGCGTGACGGCGTAGTACCAGTAGGTCGCGTGCATGTCCGGGAGGAGCGGAGTCCATCTCCTCTCGCCGCTCCACGCGATGCTCCAGTCGGCGGTGCAATCCCCCTGCCGGGCGTGCTCATGTGCCATGATTTCCTCCTGTACGTCATGTGGGTGCGGCGCCGCCCGGCGTACGCGGACGAGACCGCAACTGATGCGAGATGTTCCGGAGTTGAGGTCACGAGTCTTCGCGCGAGACCGGCGAGGATTCCATCCGCGCGACGATTGAAACGTGTGAGGCTAACGCAAGCGGCGCCTCGGTATCAGTGACGGATGAAGGACGCGGAGAAAATATTCTCACTCGCTATGGATGTCAACCCATTTTCACGCTGACCACCAGACACTCTTAACGCAGGAGCCAGACAGGGCCGCCTGCGCCGCAAAAGTGATAAGCGGTCAGGAACGCAAAAAGATTGACTTCGGTGGCGTGGCCGTTATAGATTCTGCGTGCTCTACCGTACAAGTTCGACCTTTTGCCCGAAAGGGTCTCCTTTACAATCTGTGCACACCCGGAAGCCGATTTAGTAACGCTTCAGGGTTAGTCTCGCGCCGGACAAGCCTTCGCCGGACAATTCGCAATGCCCCGGCCGTCGGGCCCCGCTAGACTCCGACGGCGCTCTGTAATTCTCAACGGTTTCTACCTGAAAAGGGACACGTGCCGCTGCCACGGCTCCGTGGAAGTGTCTCCGCCGTCGCCCGACGCGCTCCGCCCTACCGGCGCGCCGGCACGGCTCCGCGTCCCTCCCAACGTCACCAAAGCTCCGACTGCGACGCAGTTCCGACCTCCGCCCCGACGAGACACAAAGTCCGGGCGCGGGCGGGCGGCCTCGACGCGGCGAAGGGTGACGACTCCGCAATTCAACCCAGGACGATTCAGTTTCACTCGACCCGAATGACGGCGGCCAGTGATTCGCCCGCGGAAGCACCGGCCGAGATTCCGTCACGCCACCAACCTTAGTCCCGACCGCCCCCCAGGCTGGAAGCGGCGGGAGCGACAGGAGAAAATCCCGATGCCGAAATTCTCGAAGACCAGAAGGAAGGAAGTTGAAGAAGCAAGAAAGAACAGGCAGGAGATACTCAAAGCCGGTCTGACGCGCCGGGAGATGATGCGGCTGGGCCTCTTGACGAGCGCCGGCCTGCTCATCCCCAAGAGCGGACTGAGCGCCCGCGCGCGCAACAGCGCGGGCCACTTCATAGATGATATCCCGTGCCAGAGTCCCTCGACCCCGGAGTTCCCGCTCGGCTGGGACTTGCCCACGGCCATGAACGGCCTGATGCCCATCATCCAACCATTCGCCGCGGCGACCGACCTGACGGGCCCGGCGCCGCAAGTCAACCCGAACACCACCATCAACCCGGCCACCGGGCTGCCATTCGAGGGCCGCACGCGCGCGCACCAGTTCGCCACACGCTTCAACCCCGTCAAGTTTTACGAAGTCCACCAGCGCCGCTTCCTCGGGACGGTGCACCCGGCGCTGCCGCAGCAACCGCTCTGGGGCTTCGGCCGCAAGACCGACCCGGCGAACGTCGCCTTCAGCCCCGGCGTGACCTACGTCGCGCACTACGGCGAGCCCATCATGGTTCGCAACTTCAACGACCTGCCCGACAACAACGAGGGCTTCGGCATCAATCAGGTCTCGACGCACCTGCACAACGGGCACACAGGCTCGGAGTCGGACGGCTTCCCCTGCGACTGGTTCAGGAAGGGGCAGTACTACGACCAGCGTTACCCGAACGTGCTCGCCGGCTTCGACTCGACCCACTCGCCCAACGGCGACATCCGCGAATCGCTCTCGACGCTCTGGTATCACGACCACCGCGTCGAGTTCACCGCGCAGAACGTCTACAAGGGACTGGCCGGCTTCTACCTCCTCTTCAACGAGTTCGACACCGGCGTCGAGGGACAGGGCTTCAACCTGCCCGCGCACCCCAACTTCGACATCCCGCTGATCCTGACCGACCGCAGCTTCGACGAGGACTCCAAACTGCTCTGCTTCGATTTGGGTAACTTCGACGGCATCCTCGGCGACCGGTTCCTCGTCAACGGCAGAATCACGCCGACCTTCGCCGTGCAGCCGCGCCGCTACCGCTTCCGCGTGCTCGACGGCGGGCCCGCGCGCTTCTACCAACTGTTCCTGACCAATCTCGCGGCGACCGGCGCTGACAACAAGTTCTGGCAGATTTCGAACGACGGCAACCTGCTGCCGCGCCCCGTCCGCGTGTCGAGCCTCAAGCTCGGCGTAGCCGAGCGCTCCGACATCATCATCGACTTCAGCGAGTACCGCGGCAAGACCATCTACCTTGAGAACCGCCTGCGGCAGGACGACGGGCGCGGGCCGATGGGCGAGGAGATACGCGGCGCGGGTCAGGGCAACAAGCTGCTGAAGTTCGTCGTCAGCAACACGGTCGTCGCCGACCCGAGCGGCGACCCCGCCACGCAGACCTTCTACCAACTGCCCGAGACTTCCAACACGAACCCGAACATCGTCCCGCGCGTCCGGCGCACCTTCGAGTTCACGCGCAGCGGCGGCAGCGGTTGGCGCATCAACGGCAAGCTCATGCCCGGCGATTGCAGCGAGAACCGCTTCGTCATCGAGCGCAACAGCATCGAGGAGTGGACGCTCGTCAACAGCTCGGGCGGCTGGCAGCACCCGATCCACATCCACATGGAGGAGTTCCAAATCCTCAACCGCAGCCGCGGCGGCGCCGTCCCGAACGCGCTCGTCGAGAACTCGCGCAAGGACGTGGTGCGGCTGCGCGACAACGAGACGGTCAAACTCTTCTTCCGCTGGCGCGACTGGCGCGACCGCTACCCGATGCACTGCCACAACACGATCCACGAAGACCACGCCATGATGCTGCGCTTCAGCCTCGCGGACGTGGGCGACACGATCCAGCGGCCGTAGGGCGCGAACGGAAAGGAGATACCCGAAATGCCAAGCATGAACAGAAGGAACTGGCTGTCGGCCTCCGGGGTCGGCCTCCGCGCGGGCGGCGCTCCGGCGCTCACCTCCGCGGAAGGTGCCGGCGCGCACGCCGTCTCTCCCGCGCGCGCGCGGATTCAGCAGCGCTTCTTCCCCAACCTGCCGCTCGTCACGCACGAGGGCAAGGAGGTGCTCTTCTACGACGACCTCATCAAAGACAAGATCGTGCTGCTCAACATGATGTACGCCAAGTGCGACGGCATCTGCATGCCGACCACGATGAACCTCGTCAAGGTGCAGAAGCTCCTGCGCGAGCGTTACGGCGCGAGGTTCGGGCGCGAGATCGTCATGTACTCGCTCACGCTCAAGCCCGAGCAGGACAGCCCCGAAGCGCTCAAGAATTACGCCGTCGCGCACGGCGCGGGGCCCGGCTGGTTGTTCCTGACGGGCCGGCCCGACGACATGGAGCAGCTCCGGCGTAAGCTCGGCTACGTAGACCTCGACCCGCAGATAGACAAGACCAAACTGAGCCACACCGGCAACGTCCGGTACGGCAACGAGGCGCGCACGATCTGGTCGGCCTGCCCGGGTCTGAGCAAGCCCGACGCCATCGCCGAGGTCATCTCGTGGGTTGACTGGCCGCAGGCCGCACCGGCCACGGCAGCGAAAGGAGGACAGAAATGAGAACGACTCTGCTCAGGGCGAGAGTTCTGTTGGCCGCCGCCGCGCTGGCGGCGCTCGTGTCGGCGCCGGCCTACGCGCAACAATCAACGACCGAAGTCCCGCTCGAAGAGGAGCCGGTCACGGTGGTGAAAGACGGCACCGCCACCACCGACGGCACTGTCGCCGGCGAGGGGGGCGGCGCCACCATCGGCGGCGCCACCAACACGGTCAGCGTCGGCGGCGCCGAGGCCATCGCCTTCGACGGCACGTACGTCTGGGTGGCGCGGCAGTTCCGCAACTCCGTCTCCAGGGTGCGCGCCGGGGACTCGATGTCCGCCGGCACCTTCAAGGTCGGCGAGAACCCGGTCGCCGTCATCTACGACGGGTCGAGCGTCTGGGTGGCGAACCTTGAGAGCGACTCGGTGACGAAGCTGCGCCCCTCGGACGGCGCCGTCATCGGCTCCTTCGCGGCGGGCGACGGGCCGAGCGGACTGGCGCACGGCGGCGGCTACATCTGGGTGACGAACCGCAACACCAACAAGGTGACGAAGCTCCGCGCCTCGGACGGCGCGGTCATCGGCGCTTACGCCGTCGGCAACCGCCCCATCGGGGTCGCAGTCGTCGGCACGAGCGTCTTCGTGGCGAATAACCTCGGGGACACCGTGACGAAACTGCGCGCCTCGGACGGCGCCACGCTCGGCACCTACGCCGTCGGCGACGGCCCCATCGGCCTCGCCTCCGACGGGACTGACTTGTGGGTGACGAACTTCTTCGGCGACAGTCTGATGAAGGTGCGCGCCTCGGACGGCGTCGTGGCCGGCAAGTTCGCGGTGGGCGACGCGCCGGCCGGCATCACGTACAGCGGCACGTACCTCTGGGTGGCGAACAGCGGCAACAACACCGTCATCCAGGTGCGCCCGTCCGACGGCTCCGTGCTCTCCACCTACAAGACGGGCAACACCCCGTTCGGCGTCGTCTTCGACGGGGTCAACCTCTGGGCGGCGAACTTCGGCAGCGACTCGCTCTCCAAGGGCGCGGCGGCGCGCTGAAGTCCGTCGCTTTTCGCAGAGCCGTAATGCTCCGCACGGCACGGGGAGGCGGGCCGCCGAACGGCCCGCCTCCCCGTTTTCTTTTCCACGAATATTGACGGCGGTGTTATCATGCGCGGAAACGCTTACAGATAAATTTTAAGACCCGATTTTTCTCATCCCCCGAATGTATCAGGGAGCGTCGAGGCTGCTCTGTTCGCATAGCCCCCAAGCACTACCCCGCCCCGTCACGTCAAGGCAACCCCCCGCGCCTTTGACTTGAAAAATGGCACACGGCGCACCAGCCGTTTTACGCGCCGTTTCGTTCGAGTCTTCCTCATCCTGAATAGGTCACGAGCCTCCGGGAGGTGCCTGAATGGAAAACCGCTTGCCGGTTGTTAAGAAGACTGCCGCCCCTGCCCTCTCACTTCTCATCGTCGTCGCGTGTCTTGCCTGCGGCGTTCTCGGCCTCGACCTCTTGCGTGCGGGAGAGACAGCCCACGCAGCCCCGGCGACGGGCCGCGGGGTCGCGCCGCCGGCCAACCGGCCCGCCGACTTCATCGAGAACCACGGACAGTGGGACGACTCCGTGAAGTTCGCCGCACGCAGCGGCGCGGCGGCCGCAGCCTTCGAGCGAGACGCCGTCAGGCTCAGCTTCGGGAAGGAGAAGCCGACATCTCTGTCCCTGAACTTCGAAGGCGCCTCGCGCGGCGCGTCGCTCGCGGGTGAAGAGCGGCGAGCCGGGCGCTATAACTTCTTCGTCGGTGACGACCCCGTGCGCTGGCGCTCGAACGTGGCGGCCTACGGCGGCGTGCTCTACCGCGGTCTGTACGAAGGCGTTGACGTGCGCGTGCGCGAAGCCGAAGGGCGTTTCGAGTACGACCTGCTGCTGGCCGCCGGGGCAGACCTCGCACAGGTCTTGATTCGCGCCGACGGTGCCTCGCGGCTCGAAGTCGCCGCCGACGGTTCGCTGCTTCTACATGCGGACGGCGGCACGCTGCGCCAGGCACCACCGCGGACTTGGGAAGTGCTGCCGGACGGCACGCGCCGCACGGTCGAGTGCCGCTTCCGTAAGATAGACTCGCGGCGCTACGGCTTCGAGGCTGCGGGGCGCGACGCCGCACTCCCGCTCGTCATTGACCCCGGCCTCGAATGGGCGACCTACCTCGGCGGCGGGCAGTGGGAGGAGATTCTCGACCTCGCCCCCGCGGGCGGAGGCACCGCGGACGTGATAGCCGTCGGCGTGACGGCTTCGTCCGACTTCAGCGCGCGCGCCGCGCTCTGGACGGGCTTCGTCGCGCGTTTCGACGCCTCGGGCGGACTCGTTTATAAAACGTTCCTCGGCGGCTCCGACCGCGAGCGGATTCACGGCCTCGCCGTCAACGCGGCGGGCGAGCCCGTCGTCGTCGGCGAGAGTTTTTCGCTCGACTTCCCGACGACGCCCGGCGCCTTCGACACGACGCACGGCATCGGGGCGGACGGCCGCGCGAGCGCCGACGCCTTCGTCACACGCCTCAACGCGTCGGGCGACCAACTCATCTTCTCAACCTACCTCGGCACGAACGAAATTGATTGGGCCTACACGGTCGCCGTCGCGCGCAACGGCGCCGTCGTCGTCGCGGGCGAGACTACTTCGAACAACTTCCCGACGACGGCCGGCGCCTACGACCGCACGCGGAGCTGCTGCACGCCCTTCGGCGGGGGCAGCTTCTCCATCAAGGACGCGTTCGTCGCCCGCCTCAGCGCGAACGGCTCGGCGCTCGAATACTCGACCTACCTCGGCGGCCACGGCGACGAGATACCGAAGAGCATCGTCGTGGACTCCGCGGGCTTCGTCACCCTGACGGGTCTGACCTTCGCTTCGCCCGACACCGCGGCGCCGCGCTTCCCAACCACACCCGGCGCGCTCGCCCCCAATCCCGTCAGCGGCTCGACCACCGCCGACACCTTCCTCGCGCGCCTCAAGCTCGACGGCAACGGCTCGGCCGACCTCAAGTATTCGACCTTCATCGGCGGCAACGACACCGACGAGGGCTATGCGGTCGCGCTCGACCCGACGAA
This sequence comes from Pyrinomonadaceae bacterium, assembly GCA_040510435.1. Lineage (GTDB taxonomy): Bacteria > Acidobacteriota > Blastocatellia > Pyrinomonadales > Pyrinomonadaceae > QHXN01. The sequence continues at coordinate 9,592 of JBEVJD010000149.1, forward strand.
TCCGAACGACGTGCTGGTCGGCGGCGTCACCTACTCGACCGTCAGCACCGCGCGTTTCCAGACCACCGCCGGGACGCTACGCCCGACCTCCGACAGCGTTGACGGCTTCGTCATGAGGTTCCGCTTCCCCGCGACGGGCGGCGGCCAGTTGATCTGGTCAACGCTCTTCGGCGGCTTTCTCTACGAAGAGGTCTCCGACATTGCCGTGGACGCGGCGGGCGCGGTCGTCATCACGGGCACGACGAACTCCTTCGACCTGCCGACCACGCAGGGCGCATACGACCGCACGGTCGCCATCACGAGCGGCCTCCTCTTCTTCGACGCATACGTCGCGCGCCTCAGCCCCGATGGCGCGCGTCTGCTCTACGGGACGTATCTCGGCGGGAGTTTTAACGACGAGAGCACGCGCCTGGCCCTCAACGGGACTGATTCGGCTGCGGTCTCAGGCTGGACTAAGTCCGGCGACTTCCCCGCGAGCCCGACCGCCTTCGACTCAGTCCTCAACAACGACGGCGTCGGCGGCGCGAGCGTGCCCTTCGACGGCTTTCTGGCGCGGCTGACGCTTTTGCCCGACGGCGACGGCGACGACACGGTCGCGCCGCCCGCGCTGCTCGCGCCCGCGGCGGGTGCTGCGGTGGGCGTCAATCAGCTTGTCACGTTCGACTGGTCGGACGTGCCCGACACGTCGGGCGTGGACGGCTACCACATACAGATCAACCGCCGCCCCGACTTCGTCTGCTGCAACGACTGGATCGAGGTCTGGTCAACGGATTCGGAGCACGTGGACTCGGTGCGCTTCGACGGCCCTTACTACTGGCGCGTGCAGACCGCCGACCGCTCGGGCAACGTCAGCGAATGGTCGGAGGTTCGCACCTTCAACGCGGGCACGCCGCCGCCGCCCGCCGCCGTCTCGCTGCAAAGCCCCGCGAACGACGCGCGCCTACCGCCCAACTTCAACCTCACCTTCGCCTGGAACGCCGCCGCGGGCGCGGCCGTCTACGAGATTCAGATTGACGATTCGAGCGGGTTCAGCGCGCCGCTCGTCGCCTCGCGCTCCGGCCTTGCGCAGACTCAGTCCGTTCACTCGTTCTCGAACGAGCGGCGCTACTGGTGGCGCGTGCGCGGGCGCAACGCCAACGGCGACCTCGGCCCCTGGTCTGCCGCACGCACGTTTGAAATAAGGAGGGGCGCGGCGCCGCCGCCAACGCCCACTCCGACACCAACACCGACTCCAACGCCCGCACCAACACCCATACCGACGCCGACGCCGATGCCGACACCTACGCCGACGCCGATTCCGACGCCGACGCCCGTCCCGGTCACGTTATCGGCCCTAACGCTCAACCCAACGAGCGTCACCGGCAGCAACTCGTCGCAGGGCACGGTAACGCTGAGCGCCCCCGCGCCTTCGGGCGGCGTGGCGGTCTCGCTGTCGAGCAGCAACACGGCGGCCGCGCGCGTGCCCGCCAGCGTCACCGTTGCGGCGGGCGCGAGGTCGGCGAGCTTCACGGTGAGCACATCGGCCGTGACGACTTCGACCGCGGTGACTATCTCCGCGTCGGCGGGCGGCGTCACGCGGACGGCAACGCTCAACGTGAACGCGTCGCAGACGACCGACACCGTCGCCGTCCAGCAGGCCGAGTACGACTCGGGCAAGCGTGTGCTGCGTGTCGAGGCGACGAGCAGCAACTCGGGCGCAGTGCTGCGTTGCTACGTCACCTCGACGGGCGCGCTGATCGGGACGTTGTCGAACAACGGGGGCGGCAGGTACAGGGGCGAACTCGCGTGGCCGTCGAACCCGCAGAGCATCACCATGCGGAGCAGTCTCGGCGGCTCGGCCACGAGGACTGTGACGGCCAGGTGACCTGGAGCGGTGTGCCTTTGAGTTTACCGATCAACGTTTAGAGGCGGGCTGAGCCCGCCGGCTCTGCTTGGGCCGGCGGGCTCAG
>JBEVJD010000150.1:0-18474 GCA_040510435.1 Pyrinomonadaceae bacterium
GCATTTGCCTGAGCGTGTCGGCCAGCAGCGGGTGCCAGTTGCGGTTGCCCCAGTAGACGGGCAGGCGCGGGCCTTTTCCTTCAAGCTCCCGTTCGAGCGCGGCGATGAGGCGGCGGTTCTGTTCGTTGATGGGGCTCACCCCGCCGAACATTTCATAGTGGTGCGCGACCTCGCGCATGCGCGACTCGGGCACGTTGCGGCCGCGCAGGACGTTGGCGAGGAAGGGCATCACGTCGTCCATCCCCTCCGGGCCGCCGAAGGAGACAACGAGCAGCGCGTCGAAGCTCTGAGTCATCGTGTCGGGTCTCTACCTCTTGCTCAGTTCGTGGACGGCCTCGACGAGGGCGAGGACGTTCTCGACGGGCGTCTCGGGGAGGATGCCGTGGCCGAGGTTGAAGATGTGGCCGGGGCGGTTGGCCGCTTGGTTTAAAACGTCCTTGGCGCGTCGGCGCACGACCTCGGGCGTCGTGAAGAGCGCGATGGAGTCGAAGTTGCCCTGCACGGCCACGTCGCCGAGCCGCGCCCAGCCTTCGTCGAGGCGCACGCGCCAGTCAAGGCCGATCACGTCGCCGCCGGCCTCCTTCATCAGTTCAAGCAGGCCGGCCGTGCCCGTGCCGAAGTGGATGACAGGGACGCCGGGCGTGACATTGCGGATGACTTCGCGCGTGTGCGGGAGGACGTACTCGCGGTAGTCGTCGGGACTCAGGGCGCCGACCCACGAGTCGAAAATCTGGACGGCCTGCGCGCCCGCCTCGACCTGCGCGTTGAGGTAGCGCGAGAGCGCCCGCGCGATGCGCGACATCAGGGCGTGCCACGCGCCGGGGTCTGTGTACATCAGGCGCTTGGTGTTGATGTAGTTCTTCGAGCCGCCGCCCTCGCAGATGTAGGAGGCGAGCGTGAAGGGCGCGCCGCAGAAGCCGATGAGCGGGAGGTCTGGGCGCAGCTCGCGCCGCGTGATGCGTATGGCCTCGTAGACGTAGTCGAGCGAGGAGAGGTCTTCGACCTCGCGGACGCGTTCAACATCCGCGGCCGTGCGGACGGGGTTGTGGATGACGGGGCCTTCGCCCTTGGCGAATTCGAGTTCGAGCCCCATCGGCTCGATGATGAGCAGGATGTCGGCGAAGATGATGGCGGCGTCCACGTTCAGGCGGTGCGCGGCGTAGACCGTGACCTCGGCGGCGACCTCGGGCTGCTTGCACATCTCAAGGAAGGAGTAGCGGGCGCGCACGTCGCGATACTCCTTCATGTAACGCCCGGCCTGCCGCATCAGCCAGACGGGCGTGTGCGGCACCTGCTCGCGCCTGCACGCGCGCATGAAGGGGCTGTCGCGCAGCCCTTCGGTCAGTTGGAAACCCCCGGCGCTCGTCCTCGCTTCGCTCATCTCTGAATCCTTTTCCGGCTGTTGAACGCGCGGACAATATAGCACGCGAAAACAGTACCGCGAGCGGTAGCGAGCGGGTCGGGGTGACAGCGCGCGGGCCGTCTGTCGCGGCGCGTACCCGCTCGCTACCGCTCGCGGTACTGACCGCTACGGCGTCGCACCCGTATGCACGCCGCTGTAAGAGGCGCAACATTACCTCTTGGAGAGTCAACTTTCCGTCCCGGAGACCCAAAATTCCTTCTTGGAGAGTCAACGTTCCCTCCTTAAGACTCAAAATTCCTTCTTGGAGAGTCAACTTTCTATCCCGAAGACCCAACTTTCTATGTTAGAGAGTCATCGTTCCTTCTGAGAGAGTCATCATTCCCTCCCGGAGAGTCAACTTTCACTCTTTGGGAACCAATTTTCCTTCTCCGAGAAGGAAAATTCCTTCTCGGAGAGTCATCTTTCTATCCGGCGGAAGGAATTTTGAGACTCGGAGACCCAACTTTCATACTCGGAGACTCGTCGGAGGAATCGGGTGGACTGTTTTGATGCGACGGGGAAGAATCCCGGGGTGGGGGCGGGTGTTCTGTTAAAATTAAGTGCCACAAACGTTTTCGCGGCGGTGTTTAGGTGGTTGAGAGTGGCCGAATGAGCGAACGAGCGGCAGAAGCTTTGATTAACTCGGTGACAGAGACGGTTCAGGCGGCGCAGGTGGCCCCCAGCTTCGACGAAGCCTTCACCCTGCACCACCGCGCCGTCTTCCGCGCCGCCTACGCGCTCGTCCGCGACGCGGGGCTGGCCGAGGACGTGACCCAGGAGGTCTTCATCAAACTCTACCAGCACATCGGCTCGCTCAGGGACGAGGAGCACGTCCGCCCCTGGCTGCTGCGGGTCGCGTCGAACACGGCGCTCAACACCATCCGCAGCCGCGGCCGCGCCGGGGCGCGCGAGGAGGAGTTCGCCGCCGCCGCCACGGTCGGCGGAGGCCCCGAGCCGGTCGGCATCGAGGCCGACTACGACCGCCGGACTGAGATTGAAGAGGCGCGGCGCGCGCTCGCGCAGGTCAAGGAGCCGATGCGCAGTTGCCTCCTGCTCAAGCAGCAGGGGCTCTCCTACAAGGAGATCGCGCAGACGCTCTCGCTTAACGAGGCGAACGTGGGGAGCTTAATCGCGCGGGGCCGGAAAGAGTTCACGAGGGTCTACGGGAAGATCGGAGGACGCCGATGACGGGCAGACATTTGGACGAGGGAATCATACAGACTTATCTCGACGGCGAACTCTCCCAAGAGCAGACGGCCGCGACGGCCTCGCACCTCGCCGCGTGCGAGGCTTGCTCCGCCGCGCTCGCCGAGGCCGAGCACGAGACCTCATTCTTCGCCAACGCCTTCGCGCCCGACGACTCCCTGAACGTGCCGACCGCCGCCCTGCGCGCTCGCCTGAACGCCGCCGTCGCACAACTCGAAGCCTCCGCGGAGTCCGAACAGCGGCACTCTCAAGCTCGGAGCCTCGGCGGCTTCTGGGCCTCGCTCTCGGGGCTCTTCACCTTCACGCCGCGCACGGCCGCCGCCTTCGCCACGCTGCTCGTAGCCGTCGCCGCCGGAATCATCTACGTCTCATCCCAGAAGTCGCAGCAGACGACCACCACGCCGCAAGTCGTTCAATCTAACCCCGTGCCCGCGCCGCCCTTGGTGACGATGACGCCCGAGGGCAACGTGCCGAAGCCCGGCGCGACGCCCGCGAAGGAAGAGAAGCCGGCCGCGCAAGTTTTAGCGAATCATACCCCGCGTCTCCACAGGAAGCGGCCGACCGCCCCTTCAGCGCCGAAGGAAGAAGTCCTGCCCGGCGAGCAGGAGTACCGGACGGCCATCGCGTCGCTGGAGAAGACGATCAAACTGGGCGGCGACGAGTCGCTCCGTCCGGCGCTGCGCGCCGACTACGAGCGCAACATCGCGCTCCTCGACAGCGCCATCGAGCAGACGCGACGCGTCGCCGCGCAGAACCCGAAGGACAAGGACGCCGTGGGTTTCCTCATGGCGACCTACCAGAGCAAGGTCGAGCTTTTGACCCGCGTCGCGGACGAGGCGCAGGTCGCCGCGCTCGGGCGCTAAAGACTTAATCGGCGACTTGATATTGATAGAGTTCGGAATCATCGAGATGAAGTTTTCACCGTTAACCATCCTCTTCGCCCTCGCGCTCGCACTGGCGCCGCGGGCCGCCGCGCAGCAGCAGCGGCCGACCCCGGCGACGGGCGGCCCCGCGGCCGAAGAGTTCCCGCTCGAGCGCCGCGCCGAGGCCGAGGCCCGGGCGGTCGTCTCGCTCTGCGTCAACGCGGGCGACGTGATCGTGCGCGGCTGGGATCGCAACGAGGTGCGCGCGCGCACCGAGGGCGAGGGGACGCTGCGGCTCCTGACGCCGAACGTGCGCCCCGCGCCGCGCGTCGAGGTGCTCGTCTCCGAAGAGAGGAACGCGGAGCTGAACGCCGGCCACTGCGGCATGAGCGAGACGATTGAGCTGACCGTGCCGCGCGGCGCGACCGTCGAGGTCGAGTCGCGCGCGGGACACGTCGAGGTCTCGGACGTGGCCGAGGCGCGCGTCAAGGTCTTGAGCGGCGACGTGGACTTGCGCCGCGTCTCGCGCGCCGTCGAGGTCTCCTGCCTGAGCGGCGACGTGTCCGTCTCCGACTCGACCGGGCCGGTGCGCGTCGTCTCCGTGAGCGGCGACGTGGAGGCGCGCAACGTGCGCACGGCCACGGCGGGCGACAATTTCGAGGTCAAGTCCACGAGCGGCGACGTGACGATTGAGGGCGTCGGGCACGGGCACGTCACGGGCTCGGCCGTCAGCGGGCAGATACTCTACACGGGCGCGCTCGCGCGCGGCGGCTCCTACGACTTCCGCACCATCTCGGGCGACGTGACGCTGGAACTGCCGGCCGACGCGTCCTTCAACCTCCACGCAAAGGTCGTCGTCAGCGGCGAGATTGTCACAGACTTCCCCGTCAAGACCGTCGCCCTGACCTCTTCGAGCACGTCCTCCTCTGCAAGCTCCTCGGCCGGCGGCCCGGGCGCGATGCCGCCGCGCCCGCCCGCGCCGCCCACCGGGGGCTCCGTCGTCGTCGTGGTGACGCCGCCCGCGCCGCCCGGCCCGGGCAAGAAGCCGACCAGGGTCAAGGTGCACAGGGATCACGAGTCCGCACGGCTCGACGGCACGGTCGGCTCCGGCGACGCCGTCGTCAACCTCAGCTCCTTCAGCGGCTCTCTGCACCTGAGGAGAAGGTAAGGTCTGCGCGGAGAGAAGTTTTGCGGATTGAGCGAGCCCGGCACCCCCGTGTCGGGCTTTTTCTTCGACCGCCGGCCGAAATTTTTTGCCACGAACCACGCGGGCGCGGTGTTTCCTCGTTGGATAAGGACGAAGCCCGAACACCCTGTCTCCCTGGAGGAAAGATGAAGCGCACAGTAACTCTCTTCGCAGTCTTCGCCGCCGCCGCGTCGCTCGCCACGTTCGCGCAAACATACAACGCCGAGGCCGGGCTTCTGCACGTGCACGCGGGCGCGCACGCCGCCCCCTCGACTCCTGTAGCCGAGCCGCAGCGGCAGGAGCGGCAGGGCGCCGAGTTCCGCTGGCGCGAGGTCCTGGCCGCGGGGCGCACCATCGAGATCAGGGGCATCAACGGCAACGTCTCGGCCGAGCCCGCCGCGGGCGGCGAGGTCGAGGTCGTCGCCGTCAAGCGCGCCCGCCGCAGCGACCCCGACGAGGTGCGCGTCGAGGTCGTCCGTACTAACGAGGGCGTGCTCATCTGCGCCGTCTACCCGAACGTCGGCGGCGAGCCGAACACCTGTGAGCCCAACAACGGCCGCTCGCAGGTGCGCGACAACGACACGACCGTCAACTTCACCGTGCGCGTCCCGGCGGGCGTCAAATTCCACGGGCGCGCCGTCAACGGCAACGTCGAGGCCGAGCGCCTCGGCGCGGACGTGGACGCGAAAACGGTCAACGGCAACGTCAGCGTCACGACCACCGGCTTCGCGCGCGCGCAGACGGTCAACGGCTCCATCACGGCCGTCATGGGGAGCGCCAACTGGCCCGACGGGCTTGAGTTCAAGACCGTCAACGGCAGCATCGACCTGAGCCTGCCGGCATCTTTGAGCGCGCGGGTCGAGGCCAAGACGCTCAACGGTGAGATCACGACCGACTTCCCGATGACCGTCACCGGCACCGTCAGCCGCCGCCGCCTCTCGGGCACCATCGGCTCCGGCGGCGAACGCCAACTGACGCTCGAAACCGTCAACGGCAGCGTCCAGATACGCCGCGCGTCATAAACGAAGAACAGTAGGCATTAGGCAGGTGGCAGTAGGCAGTCGCTCCGCGTTAAGGACGTTAAAAGATTAACCCGGAGTTCTCGACAGCGGCTCTCTTAACTGCCAACTGCCTACTTTTTCAATAGAGGAATCGTCATGTTGAAGAAACGTTTGTTACTGAGCCTGGCCGCGGTGGCGGCGCTCGTCCTGACTGCGGCGGATGCGTCACTCGCCCAGCGGCCGGAGCTGACCGAGGAGTTTCACCAGACCTACCCGCTCGCTTCGGGCGGCCGCCTCAGCCTGTCGAACATCAACGGCGCGGTGAAGGTTCAGGTGTGGGAGCGCAACGAGGTGAAGGTGGACGCCGTCAAGCGCGCCTACACGGCCGAGCGCCTGCGCGAGGCGAAGATCGAGGTTGACGCCTCGCCGAGCCGCCTCCGCATCGAGACGGACTACCCCGACTCCACGCTGCGCTGGTCTGACCGCGACGGGGAGCGCCACGAGAACCCTGCGAGCGTCGAGTACACGCTCACCGTCCCGCGCGGCGTGAACATCGACGAGATCAGCCTCATCAACGGCAACCTCGACATCGCGGGCGTCGCCGGCTCGGTCAAAGCCTCTTCGATCAACGGCCGCGTGACGGCCGTGGGGCTCTCGGGCCCGGTCAACCTCTCGGTCATCAACGGCCGGCTCGAAGCGACGCTCGACCGCCTGAGCGACGCGGCCGACGTGACGCTCTCGGCGGTCAACGGCCCGCTCGTCGCCACGCTCCCCTCGGACGCCAACGCCGTCGTGCGCGCCAACACCGTCCACGGCGGCATCAGCAACGACTTCAATCTGCCCGTGCGCGTCGGCGAGTACGTCGGGCGCGACCTCGAAGGCCGCATCGGACGCGGCGGCGCCGACGTGCGTTTGAGCAACGTCAACGGCTCCGTCCAAATCCGCCGCGCCGAAGACGGACGGCCCGTGAGCCCGGTCACCAACCTCCTCTCAGAGACGAACAGGCCCGACGACTCTGACGACGATGACGATGCCGACGACCCCGATGCGGAGGCCAAGATCACGCGCAAGACCAACAACGCGGCGCGCGACGCCGAGCGCGACGCGCGTGCCGCGGAGCGCGAGGCCGCGCGTGAGGTGCGCAAAGCCGCCCGCGAGACCGAGCGCGCTCAGCGCGAGGCCCTGCGCGAAGTTGAGCGCGCCGCGGGCGAGATTGACAAGGCTATGAAGTCCATCGACAAGGAGGCGCTCAAGAACGACATCAAAGAGGGCATGAAGGCGGTCGGCGTCGTTGACGCCGCGCGCCGCACCGAGCGCGAGTCGAACACCTTCACCGTCGCGGGCGCGCCGCGCGTCCGCGTCGAGACCTTCGACGGCGCCGTCAACGTCCACGTCTGGGACAAGCCCGAGGTGATGTACACGGCCGTCAAGCGCGCGGCCGACGAACGCGAGATGCAGGGCATCAAGCTCCGCGCGCAGGCCGCGGGCGCCGAGGTCACCATCCGCGCCGACTTCGACAAGAGCCACGCGCAGGCATACAGCGCGAGCGGCGGCAACGTCACCTACTCCTCGCAGGCGTCGGCCGAGTTCGACCTCTACGTCCCGCGCAACTCTTCTCTCTTCGTCTCGACGGGCGACGGCAGGCTCCGCGTGGACGGCGTGAGCGGCGACCTTGAGCTGCGGACGGGCGACGGCTCGATTGACGTGACGGGCGCGAAGGGGCGTCTGCGCGCGGAGACGGGCGACGGCCGCATCCGCGTCGAGAACTTCGAGGGCGACGCCGAGACGCGCACCGGCGACGGGCGCATCACGCTCGACGGCAACTTCAAGAGCCTCGCCGCGCGCACCGGCGACGGCACCATCTCGCTCTCGCTCCCCGAGGGCGTGAACGCGATTGTCGAGACCAACGCTGAGTCGGTCTCTAACGACGGCGTGGCCGTGGCCGAGTCGGAGGCCGAGAACCGCGTGCGCCGCTGGCGCGTCGGCGGGGGCGGGCAGGTCTTGACGCTGCGCACCGGCGACGGCCAGATCATCCTCCGCCGTCGTTAACGCCCGCCCCGCGCGCGGCGTCTTAACGGCTGACGAAGGCACGTTAGCCCCCGGCACACGGGATGAAAAAATGTGAAATGTTATGAAGCCGTGTGTGCGGTTAACGAGCCCTTTTCACGCTGAAAGAAACCGCGTTGGTTCCATGATTTCGTTGAAACCTTAGGCGGGTGACTTACGTCTAACATGGCGCTCGTTAAAGCGGCCTTCGAGACTCCACCGAGCGCCTCCGCGAGCGGGTTCGTCCACTCCAGCAGCACCAAATCCAGTTAACGGAACGCGCGCCGCGTTCGAGGCCGCGAAGCCAGAGCCCTGCCATGATGAAAAAGTTTCTCTCCGCCGTCGCCCTCTCCGCCGTCGCCCTCTCGACGCATGCCGCGTTGTCGCCCGTCGAAGCGTCGGCGCAGGAGGTCGCGTCGGTGCGAGCGTCGGGCCGTGCGGCGGCCGGCGGCGGCGCGCGCCTGCTCAAGCGCATGACGCTCGCCACGCTTGAGACGGCCGAGGGCTCGCGCGTGCGCATCACTTCGGACGCGGCGCTCGAAGGCTTCCGGACTTTCACGGAGGGCGGCAGGTTCTTCGTCCTCGTCCCGGAGGCCGACGCGGCTGTGCTCACGACGGGCGGGATGGAGGCGCGCGGCTTCACGCGCGTCGAGGCGGGGCAGCGCGGCGACGACGCGCTCATCGCCTTCACGCTCACGTCGAACGTTGCGCCGCGCGTGCGCGCGAGCTTCAACCGTTTGGAAATCCTCTTCGCCGCGCAGGCGGGGCAGCAGTCGGCGGGCGGCAACGGCGGCGACGCGGCGGCCGCCGCCACTCCTTCGCCGACGCCCCCGCCCGCCGACCCGACGAACGCCGCCTCCGACGGCAAGGCCGCGACCTCCGAAGCGAAGTCGGCCGCCGCCGGGACGCCCGCGGGCGGCGGCACCGCCACCAAGGCTTCGCGCCTTGCGGCGCTGCGCACGCCGGAGAAGATGCAGGCCGTCCGCCTCGCGCGCTTCGACAGCGCCCCGGTCATCGACGGCAAGCTCGACGAAGAGATTTGGAAGACGGCCGCGGTCTTCAAGGACTTCGTGCAGTACCGCCCCGTCGATCTGGTCGCGCCGTCGCAGCCGACCGAGGTGAGAATCGGCTACGACTCGCGCTACATCTACGTGGGCTTCCGCGCCTACGACGAGCCGGGCAAGGTGCGCGCCACGGTCGCCAAGCGCGACGCGGTGTTTGACGACGACTGGGTCGGCATCTGGCTCGACACCTTCAACGACGGCCGCCGCGCCTATGAGCTGATCTTCAACCCGCTCGGCGTGCAGGCCGACGCCATCTTCACCGAGGGCGTCAACGAGGACTTCTCCATCGACATCGTGCACGAGTCGAAGGGCGTGCTGCTCGAAGACGGCTACACGGTCGAGGTCGCCATCCCGTTCAAGTCTTTGCGCTACGAGGCGGGCAAGGACAAGAAGTGGGGGCTGCACCTGCTGCGCACCATCAAGCGGCTCAACAACGAGCAGTCCTCATGGATGCCCATCTCGCGCGACAACTCCAGCCTGCTCGGGCAGGAGGGGCACGTCGCGGGCCTCGAAGGCATCTCGACCGAGCGCACCATCGAACTCATCCCCTCGCTGACCATCTCGGAAGAGGGGCGGCGCGTGGCCTCGGTGACGAAGGGGCGGCGCGGCGTCTCCGAGGTGCTCGGCATCCCCGTGCCCGGCGACAGCGGGCGCTTCCTGAACAACCCCGTCGGCTTCGACCCCGGGCTCACGGCCAAGTTCGGCATCTCGCCGACGATGACGCTCGACATGGCCATCAACCCCGACTTCGCGCAGGTCGAGGCCGACGCCACGGTCGTCACCGCCAACCAGCGCTTCCCAATCTTCTTCGAGGAGAAGCGCCCCTTCTTCCTCGAAGGCAAGGAGATTTTCGAGACGCTGCTCTCGGCCGTCCACACGCGCAGCATCGTCGACCCCGACTACGCCTTCAAGTTCACCGGCAAGCGCGGCCGCAACACCTACGGCCTGATGTTCGCTTCGGACAAGGCACCGGGCAACCTCCTCGACGACGACCGCGACTTCCTGAGCGCCACCGCAGACCTCTCGGCCGTGAGGGATACGGAGCGGAGGAACAGGGAACTGAATCACCTGAACCCGAACGTGACTCCGCTGACCGACGAGCTGGAGGCCGAGCGCGACTCGCTGCTCAAGCGGCTCGACCGCAACGCGACCATCGGCGTGCTGCGGCTCAAGCGCGACATCGGGAAGGAGGGGCACATCGGCTTCCTCGGCACCTCCTACAACTTCGTGGACAAGTACAACCAGGTGGGCGGCCTCGACGTGCGCTACCGCTTCAGCCCGAAGATGGTCTTCTGGGCGCAGGCGCTCGGCAGCGTCTCGCACCAGCCCTTCTTCTACCCGGACGAGGCGGGCCGGTTCGACCGCAAGGCGAAGGGGCTGGCCTACGCCTACAACCTCGATTACAACGCGCGCAACTTCGGCTGGAACTACTCGGCGGTCGGGCGCTCGCGCCTCTTCCGCGCCGACGTGGGCTTCGACCGGCGCTACAACACGCACAACCAGGCCCTCTTCGCGCGCTACCAGACGAACGACAAGCCGAAGGCGAAGATCGTGAGCTGGCGCGTCTTCAACAACTCGACCTTCAACTTCGACTGGAAGGGGCGCAGCCAGTTCTTCCAGAACGAGTCGCAGGTACAACTCCGGATGCAGAAGCAGACCTTCATCGGCTTCGGCGTCGAGGAGGGCTACGAGCGCGTCTTCGAGTCCGAGTTCGGCCCGTCGCGCGACGGCTTCGCGCTCCTGAACTCGCGGAACGAGAGGCTGGCCGGCACCGACGGGCCGCCCTGCCTCAACTTCGAGAACGACCCCGTGGGTGGGCGGAGTGCCGAGCTGAACCCCTGCACCTTCTTCGGCGGCGACCCCGAGCGCTCGGCCTACAACCGCGACCTCTACTTCTACGTCGAGACGCGGCCGTCGAAGAAGTACTCGTTCTCCGTCTTCAGCCTCTACCGCTGGGGGCAGATGGACTTCGACTTCGGCACGGGCAACCCGCGCTTCCCGCGCGTGAGCCCGGCGGCGCAGCAGTTCGGCCAGGAGGCGCCGCTCGACCCCGGCGCGGGCAACCAGTGGACGGTCGAGAGCAACTTCACCTACCAGCCGACCGACGCGCTCCGGCTCTCGCTCAACTACAACAAGGCGCGGCTCGTGCGCCAGGACACGGGGCTCGTCGCCTTCGACGACGACATCTACTCCCTGCGCGGCACCTACCAGTTCACGCGCTTCATCTTCGCGCGCTCGCGCATCGACTACACCTCGCTCGGGCGGCGGGCGCGCGGGCAGTTCCTGCTGGGCTGGACGCCTAACCCGGGGACGAGCTTCTACGTCGGCTACAACGACGACATGAATCGCCACGGCCTGAACCCCTTCTCACGCGAGTTTGAGCCCGGCCTGCGCCGCAACGGCCGCCTCTTCTTCATCAAAATGTCCTACCTCATCCGCCGCAGCATCGGCGGGGGAGAATAGGAAAGTAGACAGTAGACAGTAGCCAGTAGCCACTAGGAAAACAGAACGGTGCGTCTCGGCCTTCAGACCGGGCGCACCGCCTTGTCTTTCTACTGACTACTGACTACTGCCTGTAATCTTTTGTAACCCGCGTGCTAAACTTTGCGTCTTCAATCCCTGAAGGCGAACTTTTAGTAATGTCACACACGGGTAGAGTAGGTGTTTCGAACTCTTCGAGGGGCGCGCATATTCTTGTCGCGGCCTGCGTCTTTGCGCTCCTCGCGGCCTCGGCCGCGTGCAAGAGCGAGTATCCGGTTTCGGGTCAGCAGAAGGGCCCCGGCGAGGGTAAGGGTGCGGGCGGCGGCGAGGCGCGCGCGGTCAAGGTGGCGCGGGTCGAGGAGATGCCGGTCGGCACGAGCGTCAACGTCACGGGCACGCTCGCGGCGCAGGACGAGGCGACCCTCAGCGTCAAGGTGCCGGGGCGCGTCAGCTCCATCGCCGTCGATCTGGGCAGCGTCGTCCGGCGCGGGCAGGTCGTCGCGCAGGTCGAGCAGCAGGACTACCGCCTGCGCGTGCAGACGGCCGAGGCCGCGCTCCAGCAGGCGCGCGCGCGCCTCGGCCTCCCGCCGCAGGGCGACAGCGACCGCTTCGACCCCGAAGCGACCGGCACCGTCCGTTCGGCGCGCGCCACGCTCGAAGAGGCGCGGATGAACCGCGCGCGCGTCGTCCAACTCGTCGAGTCGGGCGTCGTCCCGCGCGCCGAGTACGAGTCGGCCGACGCCGCCTTCAAGGTCGCGCAGGGGCGTTACCAGGACGCCGTCGAGGAGATACGCAACCGCCAGGCGCTGCTCTCGCAGCGGCGCACGGAGGTCTCGCTCGCCCGGCAGGCGCTCGCCGACACAGTGGTCGTCGCGCCCTTCGACGGGCTCGTGCAGGAGAAGCACGCCTCGGTCGGCGAATACCTCGGCGCGGCCGCGCCCGTCATCACCGTCGTGCGCGTCAACCCCCTGCGCTTCCGCGGCGAGGTGCCCGAGCGCGACGCGGCCACGGTGCGGGCGGGTCAGAACGTGCGCGTCACGGTCGAGGGCGACAGCGGCCTCTACGCCGGCCGCATCGTGCGCCTGAGCCCGACCATCAATCAGCAGAACCGCGTGCTCGTCGTCGAGGCGGAGATCGCCAACCCCGGCGGCCTCCGACCCGGCGGCTTCGCGCGCGCCGAGATCGTCACCAACAGCGGCGACATGGCCGTCACCGTGCCGGCCAACGCCGTCGTCACCTTCGCCGGCATCGAGAAGGTCATCACGGTCGAGAACGGCAAGGCCAAGGAGAAGCCCATCACCACGGGCCGCCGCGCCGACACCTGGACGGAAATCCTCTCCGGCATCAATGTCGGCGAGGCCGTCGTCTTAGACCCCGGCAACTTGCAGTCCGGTCAACCCGTCAACGTCGTTGAATGAAAGTAGACAGTAGTCAGTAGTCAGTAGGGCTCCGCCTTGCGGGGGGGAATGATGAGAACCGAACGGTTCGAGCGACGAAGGTTTTTCTTCTGACTTCTCACTTCTGACTCCTGCTTTAAAATGTTCAGCCTGAGAAAGACTCTGAGCCTCGTCGTCGCCGCAGCCCTGCTGTGCGGCGGCGTCTGTGTGCCGGCGCTCTCTCAGTGCGCCGCGCCGCAGGCGGCAGAGCCTTACGCCGAGCGTCTGCGCGAGTTCGAGGAGTTCGTGGGCGCCGGCCTGAAGCGCGACCGCATTCCCGGCATGACCATCGGGTTCTTCAAAGACGACTACACGTGGGTCAAGGGCTTCGGCTACGCCGACCTCGAAAACAAGGTGCCGGCCACACCCGAGAGCGCCTACCGCCTCGCCTCCATCACGAAGTCCTTCACGGGCGAGGCCGTCGTCCAACTCGCGGAGCGCGGCAAGATCGACCTCGACGCAGAGATTCAGACCTACGTCCCGGACTACCCGAAGCAGAAGTGGCCGGTGACGGTACGCAACCTGCTGACGCACACGGGCGCGGGGCAGACCGGCTCGGGGCTGGGGACGGAGCAGGTTTCGACGAAGGAGATAGTGTCGCGCATCTCGAAGTTCCCCATCCAGTACGAACCGGGCACGCGCTACGACTACCAGACGGCCGGCTACAACCTGCTCGGCGCGGCCGTCGAGCACGCCTCGGGGCAGACGTTCGAGGCGTACATGCGCGAGCACATCTGGGGGCCGGCCGGCATGAAGGAGACGCGCATGGACGACGTGCGCGGCCTCGTCCCCAACCGCGTGCGCGGCTACGACCTTGCCGACGGCGAGGTGAAGAACGCGCCGTTCGTTAACGTCAGCTCGCGCGGGGCGGGCGGCGGGGCGACGGGCACCGTGCCTGACCTCCTGCGCTGGGCGCGCGCGGCCTTCGCGGGGAAGATCGTCTCGCCGAAGTGGATGGACGAGATGCTCAAGCCCTTCGTCTCGAAGTCAGGCCGCTTCACGGGCCTCGGCGACGGCGACGAGTATTACGCGCTCGGGTGGATCGTGAAGCCGGTCAACGGCAGCTTCTCGGTTCACAACGAGGGCAGCCAGAAGGGGACTGCGACGGCGGTCATCTACTTCCCCGAAAAGCGCCTCGGCATCGCCGCGGCGGCCAACCTCGAATTCGCGGACACCTACCGCTACGTCCGAAGGCTCTACGAGACCGTCACGGGCGAGACGTGGGACGCGAAGGCTTACACGCGCGAACGTCTGGACGCGCCCGCTGCGCTCGCGCTCTCAAGCGCGTACAACTACGGCAACATCTACTTCGAGCAGCACCGGCGCCCGCTGACCTCCGACCCGAAGGAACTGGCCGACGCCTTCGCCTTCTTCAACGCGGCGGCCGCGCGCGAGGCGGCGCGCGCGGACTTCGCGGGCGTCTCGAAGCGCATACGCGACGCGCGCCACCCCGTGGGCAACCTCGCGCTCGTCAAGCTCGGCTCCTACGTCTCCGCGCGCCTGCGCGAGAGGAGCGGCGCCGAAGGCTTCCACAAGTACTACGTGTCGGGCGCGATAACTTTCTTCGCCGACTACGTGCGCCTCTACAAGTCCGACGCGAGCGTCCCGAAGGCGCTGCGCTTCACGCCGGAGTTCGAGCGGCAACTCGCGCGCTGGGAGGCCGACTGGGCGCGGACGTGGAACGACTACACGCGCCGCCTGACCATCACGCCCGGGACGGACTTCGACGCCGTGGGGGCGCGTCTGAGGAAGGAGTTCGCGGAGGCGGAGGTCTACCCCGACTTCACGACCGACATCCAGCCGATACAGCAGGGGTTGGTCGCGCTCAAGTCGGGCTGGCTCGGCGTCCAACTCTACCCGCACTCGGACGAGCTTCTGTTCAACTGGGCGTACTTCATCATCCTCTCGGAGCTGTCGCCCGAGGGGCGCGCCGCGCTGAAAGAGGTCGCGGGCGAGTACGAGCGCCCGCTCGCATACTTCCGCCGCGCCCACGAGTCGAACCCCGCGGGCGTGATGCGCGTTAAAACTTTTCTCGACATCGGCGGGCGCTGGCTCACGCGGCCGCAACTAACTGACGCGGGGCTGGAATACATCGGGGCGGCCGTCGCGCTCTACCCGAAGGACGCGGCGGCGCGCGAGATGCTGGGCGACTTCCTCGCGCGCAAGGGGCGCGCGGAAGAGGCGGCGGAGCATTACAGGCAGGCGTACGCGCACGACCCTGCTTTGGGCAAGGGGTTGTCGGCCGACGACTACGCCGCGGGCAGGCTCAAGGCGGCGGCCGAGCAGAAGAAGAACTAACGCAATGCAAAAGCTGGCGGAAATCTGTATCAGGCGGCCGGTCTTCGCGGCGATGATCGTGCTCTCGCTCGTCGTGGTCGGCGCGGCGAGCTACTTCAGTCTGGGCGTCGACCGCTTCCCGTCGGTAGACCTGCCGACGGTGAGCGTGCGCACGCAGTTGCCCGGGGCCTCCTCCGAGGAGGTCGAGACGCTCGTCTCGCAGCCCATCGAGGAGGCCGTCAACACCGTCGAGGGCATCGACGAGCTGCGCTCGGTCTCGGGGCCGGGCATCTCGCTCGTCATCGCCACCTTCAAGCTCGACCGCAACCTTGAGACGGCGGCGCAGGACGTGCGCGACCGCGTCGCCACCGTCATCAACCGCCTGCCCGAGGAGGCGCGCGAGCGCCCGCCCGTCGTCCAGAAGTTCAACAACGACAGCGCCCCAGTCATCACCATCGCGCTCACCGGCGAGCGCTCCCTGCGCGAGCTGACCGAGCTGGCCGACAAGTCCGTCCGCCCGCAGCTTGAGCGCGTCGGCGGCGTCGGGGCGGTCAACATCGTCGGCGGCCTCGACCGCGCCATCAACGTCTGGGTGGACGCCGCGCGCCTCGAAGCCTACCAGATACCTATCACCGCCGTGCAGACGGCGCTCTCGCGGCAGAACGCGGACATCCCCGGCGGCAACGTCACGACGAACAACGAGGAGTTGACGCTGCGCACGATGGGGCGCTTCACCGACCCGCGCGGCTTCAACGACCTCGTCATCGCCAACATCGGCGGCTCCTCCGTCCGCCTGCGCGACGTGGGGCGCGTCGAGGACAGCACAAAGGAGCAGCGTTCGCTCGCGCGCCTCAACGGCGTGCCGACCGTGACGCTCTCCGTCCAGCGCCAGTCGGGCGCCAACACCATCGAGGTCATCCACGGCGTCAAGACGGCGCTGGAGCGCGTCACGGCGCAGCTCCCCTCGGACGTGAAGACCGAGGTCATCCGCGACCAGTCGCGCTACATCGAGGCGGCGCTCCACGAGATCACCGTCCACCTCGTGCTGGGGAGCATCCTCGCCTCGCTCGTCGTGCTGGTCTTCATGCGCTCCTGGCGCTCGACGCTCATCGCGGCCGTCGCCATCCCGGCCTCGGTCGTCTCGACCTTCGCCATGATGCGCGCGCTCGACTTCACGCTGAACAGCGTGACGATGCTGGCGCTCGTGCTGATGGTCGGCGTCGTGATCGACGACGCCATCGTCGTGCTTGAGAACATCTTCCGCTTCGTCGAGGAGAAGAAGATGTCTGCGATGGAGGCGGCGCGCGAGGCGACGGCCGACATCGGGCTGGCGGTGCTGGCGACGACGCTGTCGCTCGTCGTCATCTTCCTGCCGGTCTCGTTCATGTCCTCGATCTCGGGGCGGTTCCTCTACCAGTTCGGCATCACGGCGGCCGTGGCCATCATGGTCTCGCTGCTCGTCTCGTTCACGCTGACGCCGATGATGTCCTCGCGCCTGCTGCGCGCGGAGGACGCGACGGGGCACGGCGGCGGGCACCACGACGACGGCGAGTACGAGGGGGGCGAGAAGTCGGGCTCGCGCGCGGGCTTCTACGGCTACATCGACCGCTCCTACACGCGCCTGCTCACCTTCTCGATGCGCCACCGGCTGGCCATCTCGGTGCTGGCGATTCTGGTCGTTTTGTCGAGCGTGCCGCTCTACAGCGCGGTCAAGCAGGAGTTCATCCCGTCGAACGTGGACGAGGCCGAGTTCGAGGTCAACGTCAACGCGCCCGAGGGGACGAACCTCGCCTCGATGAACGAGACGATGCAGGCCGTCGAGGCGGAGGTGATGAAGACGCCGGGCGTCCGGCTCGTGCTGGCGTCGGCCGGCGGCGGCTTCCTCGGCGGCGTCGGGCAGGGCGAACTCTACGTCCGCATCGCGCCGCACGAGGAGCGCACGCTCTCCTTCACGCGCTTCTGGCACGAGACGCTGAACGGCACGCCCTTCCAAGCCTTCCGCGGCAACTACACGCAGCAGGACGTGATGCAGGAGGTGCGGCGGCGGCTGCGCAAGTACGCGCCGATGCGCGTCGGCGTGCGCAACGCGCCCTCGTTCAACTTCGGCACGGGCGGCCGCTTCGATATAGACTTCATCCTGCGCGGGCCGGAACTCGAACAACTCGTCGCCTACGCCGAGACGCTGCGCGAGCGCACCGAGAAGATGGGCGGCATCGTGGACGCCGACACCTCGCTCAAACTCAACAAGCCCGAGCTGCGGGTCGAGATCGACCGCGAGCGCGCCGCCACGCTCGGCGTCTCGACCTCGGACATTGCCAATAGCTTGCGCGTGATGGTCGGCGGCGACACCGAGGTCACGCGCTTCCACGACGCCTCGGTCAACGAGGCTTACGACGTGCAGCTCCGCGTCAACGAGCGCGACCGCAACAACCCGCGGACGCTCGGGCAGCTCTACGTCCCCTCCGCGGGCGGCGGGCTCATCCGGCTCGACAACCTCGTCAACGTGCGGCGCGAGACCGCGCCGTCGCGCATTGACCGCCTCGACCGGCAGCGGCAGGTCTCCCTGCGCGCCTCGGTCGCGCCCGGCTTCGCGCTGGCCGACCGCATCGAGGCGCTCAGGCGCGAGGCCGCGAGCCTGAACATGCCCGCGACCTACACGACGGCCATCTCAGGCCGCGCCCGCGAGCTGGAGCGCACGTTCAAAGAGTTTCTGTGGGCGTTCCTGCTCTCGGTCATCTTCATGTACATCATCCTCGCGTCGCAGTTCGAGAGCACCATCCACCCGATCACGATCCTGCTCAGCCTGCCGCTCGCCGTCCCGTTCGCGCTGCTCTCGCAGTATTTGACGGGCGACACTCTGAACCTTTACTCGGCGCTCGGCATCCTCGTCCTGTTCGGCGTAGTGAAGAAGAACGCGATCTTGCAGATCGACCACATGAACAACCTGCGCGAGAAGGGGATCGAGCGGTTCGAGGCCATCGTCCAGGGGTGCCGCGACCGTCTGCGCCCCATCCTGATGACGACGCTCGCGCTCGTCGCGGGCATGCTCCCGCTCGCCCTGGGCACCGGCCCCGGCGCGGAGGAGCGGCGCTCCATCGCGGTCGTCGTCATCGGCGGCCAGTCGCTCTCGCTCCTGCTGACGCTGCTCGTGACGCCCGTCGCCTACTCGGTCTTCGACGACATCGGCCACACGGCCTTCTGGCGCAAGGGGGCCGGGCGCCTCTTCGCCTACCCCTCGCGCGCCATCGCGGGTCTGCGCGCCGCCTTCGCACGCCGCCGCACCGTCAAGGATGAGGACGGCCCCGACGGCCGTACCGAAGACACCGTCAGCGCGGGCGGCGACTAGAGGCGTTCGCGGAATGCAGAATGCTGAAAGCGGATTGATGAGAGCCTCACTCTCATCAATCCGCTTTTATGGTTGCGGGCGGCCGTGTGGACGCGCGGGCGGGCGGTCATGTAAAATCCATCGCGCTGGATAAAAATTTCGCTCGGGTTCAGTCCTTCCAAACCCT
>JBEVJD010000151.1:0-3145 GCA_040510435.1 Pyrinomonadaceae bacterium
CGGGTCGGGGTGAAGATTGACCGACGCAGGGCGAGATGATTTTAGATTCGTCGCGGCCGACACCGGCCACGGCTTCGGTCAGCAGCCGGTGCAGCTTGTCTGGCGTTTCAACATTCTCATCGCTGCTCCAGTAACCGATGACTATGCTCATGCGGAGTAAGGGGCTGCCGGGTTGTTATTCGACCCTGAAATCGGTTCGACTCACCACGCGATCATCCAGAAGCATTTCAACCCTCCACGCGCCGGGCTGCGCGGATGCCCCCAGACTGTGGCGGCACGCGGTCGCCCACACGTCTTTGTCGGTCGTCCGCGTCTCCCACGAGTTCTGCTTGACGACGCGCCCGTCGGGATTGACCCAGTTACACTTCAACGACAAATTTTCGGCGACCGGCACACGCCCCAGCGTCACGCGGTAAACAAGCTCGCCGCCGTCGCGGCTGACGGAGCCCATGTTCCCGCCGTCGTCGTTTGCGCGCGTGATGCGTCCCGGCTCGACGGCCGTGACATCGGCGAAGACCCGACTCCGTCGCTGGACGTAGACACCGACTATTAGAATCAAGACGAGCAGCACGGCGACGCCCGACCCGATGAGCAAAAATCTCCGCCGCCTCTCCGCGGCGCGCGCCTTCTCTTGGCGCGCCAGCTCGGCTGCTTCCGCCTCGCGCCGCTCCAACTCATGCATCGCCGGGTCGAGCAACTCGACCGGCAGACTCAACTCCTCAAGTATCTGCACCACCTGCTCGCGGTCGAGTAGTTCGCGCTCTTTCAACTCACGCAGTTGAGTCTGTCTGGTGACTTCCGCGACCACGCGGGCGACCTGCAATTCTGTCAGTTGGTTGCTCATACTCGAAAATCCATAAGCTCACACGACGACACCGGGGCAAAAGTATTCTACACGATTTCCCCGATGACCGGAGGCGTTCGCGAGCTTCGTCGGGCTGCCGAAAGAGTCACCGGCCCGCCGAGCGAAAGGGCTTGTGCGGGTCTGCGGAGCCCCTGTCGCCTTGTAGTATAATCCGCGTCCTCCCGGGTCGTTCGCCCGGCAAAACATGCAGAAGTGAGGTGCTCACACCATGTCTCTGCGCCGCGCTCGCCACTCCTTTGCCTTCAAGCTCCTGACCGCCGCCGCCGTCTTAGCCGCGGCCTTCGGCGCTCCGGACGCCGCCGCACAGTCGCCGCGCTACACCATCACAGACCTCGGCCCGTTCACGCCCGCCAGCGTCAACGAGGTGGGGCAGGTCGCGGGCGTCGCGATCATTGACGGGCCTCAGTACACCGCGCTCTGGGACGGCACCTTTAAGACCATCAACCCGCCCGGCTCAGTCACAGGCTACGCCGGCTCCATCAACAACCACGGCCACGTCAACGCGTCGGCCACCTTCTGCGACATCGTGGACGGCAACCACGTGAACTGTCGGACGCTGGCCTTCGTCTACCGTGGCGGCGCCTTCACCGTCCTGGGTACGCTCGGCGGGCGCAACAGCCGCGGGGGCGGCATCGACGACGCGGGGCAGGTCGTCGGCTACTCCAACACCCCGGGCATCGCCCCCGACATCGGCGAAGAGTTCCAAGCGTTCGTCTACAAGGGCGGGCAGCTCGAAAACATCGGCGCGAAGATGGGCACGAAGAGCAGCCTGGCGGTCGGCGTCAACTCCGTCGGCCAGGTCGCCGGCCACCACACCGCAAACAACCGCAGCGGAGTCTTCCTCTACGACACGCGCGACGGCACGTTCACGCTCTTCCCGGTCACGGGGGTGGGCGGCCGCCTCAACGACCTCGGGCAGATAATCGGCGGCCTGAGCGGCAACGACGACGGGTCGGGCCGCGCCTTCCTCCTGTCGGGCGGCGTCGTGAAAGACCTCGGCACGCTCATCTCCTCGCACACCTACAGCCGCGCGGTGGGCATCAACAACGCGGGGCAGGTCGTGGGCATCTCCAGCGAGAGCTTCTTCACGCGACAGGACGAGCGCGCCTTCCTCTACGAGGGCGGCGTGATGCTCGACCTGAACGCGCTCATCCCCGCGGGCTCGGGCTGGGTCTTGAACGAGGCGACCGACATCAACGAACAAGGTCAGGTCGTCGGCCGCGGCCGACTGAACGGTCAGGAGCGCGCCTTCATGCTCACGCCTGCCGCGCCGCCCGTGCTGCTCACCGAGCCGGACTCCGAGCGGGCGCTCGCGCTCGACTCCGTCACATTCGAGAGCGGCCCCTTCATGCTCTCGACCCCGCACAACTTCAGCGCCGACGGGCGCAGGCGCATCACGCTTCTCGCGCGCAACGTCGAGTTCACGCCCAGCGAGTCGGCCCAGCAACTCATGGTGCGCGCCGAGGGCGCGGGCGGAGAGACGTACCAACTGCCGGTCGAGCACGCCGGCAGGGTGCCGGGCTTCCCGTCGCTGACGCAGCTCACCGTCCGTCTGGCCGACGGCATGACCGCGGGCGGTGACTTCCAACTGAGCGTCACCTTGCGCGGCGCCACAAGCAACAAGGCGACCGTCGGCATCAGGTAGACGTTCGCGGCCGGAATTTCTCGTCTCTCATTTTTGCCTTCTCATCCCTGTCTGTTAATCAGCACAAGTCTGCTGTGGCCTCGGTCGTGTCCGGCGGCGTGATGGTGCACGCGGCCATGTCGGCCGACTGCGCGTTGTAGGAGGTCGTCACCTCCGCGCTCTTGTTCCTCACCCCGTACTCGACCCACGCCCGCCGGTCGGTACGGAACTCTCCGGGCGTGCCGGCGTAACTTCAAGTATAATCATCGCCGCTGCTACCTCGTAGATGTCCTTCAGGCCGGTTGAGTCGCGTCAAAGCGTCGGGCACCCCTTGGCGAATAATCACCCAACTTTCAGCACGCTCTGCCACTCGCGGCCGTCGGCGCGGAGAGTAGACCCAAGACAGGCGAACGCGAAGGCTCGCTCGCCCGTCCGGGTCATAGCTCTGACGGCGGCTTTCATCTCTATTCTTTTCGGCGGTTGCCGCTCGCGCACCGGCGGGGACGGGCCGACCGTCGCGTTCACGAGGGTGCCCATAGCCGAGGCGAATCGCACGGACAAGCTCGACGTGATTCAGGGGAGCGTGTCCGGCGCGAGGCCGGGGCAGCAGATCATCCTCTATGCGAGGGCGGGCGCGTGGTGGCTTCAGCCGCTCC
>JBEVJD010000152.1:0-16985 GCA_040510435.1 Pyrinomonadaceae bacterium
AAGGCCGGCGTGTTCTGCATCGACGCCGGGCGCGAAGAGGTCGCCCGGCAGAGCGCCGCGAACCTTGAGGGCGGTTCGGGGCCGGAGAATCTGGCCTACGTCATCTACACCTCCGGCTCGACGGGCAGGCCCAACGGCGTGCTGATGCATCACTCCGGCGCCTGCAATCTGGTCGAGCAGGCGCGCGGGCTCTTCGGCCTCGGCCCGCAATCGCGCGTGCCGCACCTCTCCTCGTTCAGCTTCGACGCCTCGGTGGTGGAGCTATTCGCGACGCTCGGCAGCGGGGCGTGCCTCTACCTGACAAGCCGCGAGCAGCGACTCTCGCCGGAGCATGTCAACGAGCTGGCGCGGCGCGAGCGTTTGACGGCGGCGGTGATGCTGCCCGCGTGGATGCGGGCGCTCGACGAGCGGCAGTGGGAGAGTCTTGAGGTTCTGACTTCCGGGGCCGAGCGGCTGAGCGCTGACCTCGCGCGGCGTTGGGGCAAGGGGCGGCGCCTGCTGAACGTCTACGGGCCGACGGAGACGGCCGTCTTCTCCACCTGGCACGAGTTCGACGCGGGCGAAGCGGACGCGGCCGGGCGCGTGGAAAATCGGCAAGACCCGCTTATCGGCCGGCCCGTCTGGAACACACGCGTCTACGTGCTGGACGCGGGCTTGCGGCCGGCGCCTATCGGCGTGGCCGGCGAGCTTTACATCGCGGGGGTGGGGCTCGCGCGCGGCTACCTGAACCGGCCTGGGCTGACCGCCGAGAGGTTCGTGCCCGACCCGTTCGGGCGGCCCGGCACGCGCATGTACCGGACGGGCGACCTCGCGCGCTGGCACGACGACGGGAACCTCGAATACCTCGGGCGCAACGACCAGCAGGTGAAGATACGCGGCTTCCGCGTCGAGCCTGGCGAGATAGAGGCGGCGCTGCGCGAGCACCCGGCCGTGCGCGAGGCGCTGGTAGTGCCGCGGCAGGACACATCCGGCGAGACGCGGCTCGCGGCCTACGTCGTACAGGACGGCCTCTACCGCGATGACGTTGAAAGCGCGCCCGCGACCGAAGGGCAGTCCGAACACGTCTCACGCTGGCGGGAGCTGTTCGACGAAGTGCAGAACCGGACGGCGCCGGCACGGGACGAGACCTTCAACATCAGCGGTTGGGACAGCAGCTACACGGGTCGGCCCATCCCCGCCGACGAGATGCGCGAGTGGGTGGAGACGACCGTCGAGCGAATCGCTTCTTTGCGCCCGTCGAGCGTGCTTGAGATAGGCTGCGGCACGGGACTCCTGCTGTTCCGCGTCGCGCCGGGCTGTGCCCGCTACTGCGCGACGGACTTCTCCGCGCGCACGCTCGCACGGCTCCGCCGGCAGGTCGAAGAAGCGGGCGGCGGGCTGCCGCCCGTCACCCTCCTGCAACGAACCGCGGACGACTTCGAAGGCATTGACGAAGGCTCCTTCGACGCCGTCGTCATCAACTCCGTCGTTCAATACTTCCCCGGCGTCGATTACCTCCTGCGCGTCCTCGAAGGCGCCGCGCGGACCTTGAAGCCGGGCGGCCACATCTTCGTCGGCGACGTGCGCAGCCTCCCCTTGCTCGAAGCCTTCCACGCCTCTGTGCTGCTGAGTAAGGCCGCGCCCTCTCTATCCAAAGCGCAGTTCGCCGCGCAGGTGAGGAGCGGCGTGAGCGCCGAAGAGGAACTCGTCGTTGACCCCGCCTTCTTCGAAGCCCTGAAGCAACACCTGCCGCGCGTCGGCCGCGTCGAAGTTCGCACGAAGCGCGGCCGTCATCACAACGAGCTGACGCGCTTCCGCTACGACGTGATTCTCCACGTCGAACCGGAAGAGGCGCAGACGCCGCTCCCGCCCGAACTCGACTGGCGCGAACAGGGGCTGACGCCCGCCGCCCTCCGGCGACTGCTGGAAGAGACGGCGCCGCGCAGCCTGCGCGTGGCCGGCGTCCCCGACGCGCGCCTGCGCGCGGAGATAAAGACCCTCGAATGGCTCGCGGGCGACGGCGGGCCCGAGACCGTCGGCGAGTTCCGCGACGGCCTACAGCAACCCCTTCATGAAGAGCCCGGCGTTGACCCGGAACTGCTCTGGTCACTGGGCGACGACCTGCTCTACGACGTGGACGTGAGCGGGTCGGGCGCGGGCGCCGAGGGCCGCTTCGACGTGGTCTTGAGGCGCCGGCCGACTTCGATTGATGAAGCGTTCGGCGGCGTTGCCCTCCACGCGTCCGAAGGCGCCGCCGCCGTCAGGCCGTGGGCCACTTACACCAACGACCCGCTCCGCGGAACCTTCACACGTCAGCTCGCAACAAGGCTCGGCCGACACCTGCGTGAGCGTCTGCCGGAGTACATGGTGCCTTCAACGTTCGTCGCGCTGGAGTCGCTGCCGCTGACGCCGAGTGGGAAGGTGGACACGCGTGCCCTGCCGCCGCCCGACCAGACGCGGCCCGAGACGGGCAGTGCCTACGTGCCGCCGCGCGGCCCCGTGGAGGAGGTGCTGGCGGAGCTTTGGGCCGGCGTCCTCGGGCTGGAGAGGGTGGGCGCCCACGACAACTTCTTCGACCTCGGCGGCCACTCGCTCCTCGCCACGCAGTTGATCTCACGCGTGCGCGGCCTGTTCCAAGTGGAGTTGCCGCTCCGCTGGCTCTTCGAGTCGAAGACGGTGGCCGAGTTCGCACGGGCGCTCGTCGCCAACGAGCCGCGGCCGGGTCAGACCGCGAAGGTCGCGCTCGCGTTCCAGAAGGTCAAAGCCATGCGTCAGACCCGAGGCGAGGGTGCGCGCGCGACGGCCCCGAGTGTGAGCGAAGGAGTTTAGGATGCTCGACGAAGACACGGCCGGCGGCCTCGAACTCTCCGCGGAAGAGCGCGAGTACTTCCTGAGCCTGCTCGAAGAGGAGGGCGTCGCCCTCACGCCGCCCGGCGTCATTCTGCGGAGGGACGGCGACGGCGCGCCGCCCCTCTCTTTCGCGCAGCAGCGCCTCTGGTTCCTCGACCAGTTGGTGCCGAACGGTTCGTTCTACAACATCCCGTCCCCGGTGCGCCTGCGCGGGCGGCTGGCGGTGACGGCGCTGGAGCAGAGCCTCAACGAGATCGTCAGGCGGCACGAAGTCTTACGCACCACGTTCCCGTCCGCGGACGGGCAGCCCGTGCAGGCCGTCGCCGCGCCGCGACCGCTGACCCTGTCCATAATTGATTTGCGGCGTCTGCCAGAAGCATTAGAAGCGGCCGGGCATCTGGCCGCGGCGGAAGCGCAAAGACCGTTCAATTTGTCGGAAGGCGGGCCGCTGCGCGCGAACCTGTTACGTCTGGGCGAGGAGGACTACGTGGTGCTGCTGACGATGCACCACATCGCCGCGGACGGCTGGTCGATGAGCGTGTTGATGAGGGAGGTCGCGGCACTCTACGAGACTTACGCCGCGGGGCGCCCGTCGCCGCTCGACGCGCTGCCGCTACAGTACGGCGACTACGCGGTGTGGCAGCGCGGACGGCTGCGGGGCGAGAGGCTTGAGGCGCAACTGGCTTACTGGCGGCGGAGCCTTGAGGGCGCGCCGCCCGTGCTCGAACTGCCGAGCGACCGGCCCCGCCCCGCCTTGCAGAGCCACCGCGGCGGGGAGACGCAGGTGGTGCTGCCACTTGCGCTCTACGAGGCGCTCAAGGCCGTCAGTCTTGAGCACGGCGTCACCCTGTTCATGACCGCGCTCGCGGCGTTCAAAGTGCTGCTCGCGCGCTACGCAGGGCAGGAGGACGTGGTGGTCGGCACCTCGATAGCGGGGCGCACGCGCGAGGAGTTGGAAGGACTCATCGGCTTCTTCGTCAACACGCTCGTCCTGCGTACAGACCTGAGCGGCGACCCGCCGTTCACGGAACTGCTCGGGCGCGTGCGCGAGGTCACGCTCGGCGCCTACGAACATCAAGACCTGCCCTTCGAGCGTCTGGTCGAAGAGCTACAGCCCGAGCGCGACCTTCGCCGGCAACCGCTCTTTCAAGTGATGGCCGTCGGGCAGAACACTCCGGCGGGCGCGCTGGAGATGCCCGGCCTGACGTTGGGTATGCTGCCGGGCGGTTGGGTGACGGCGAAGTTCGACCTGACGCTCCAAACGGTGGAGACCGGCAGGGGTCTGCTCGTGTCGCTTGAGTACAGCGCCGACCTCTTCGAGGAGGAGACCATCCGCCGGATGCTCGGCCACTACCGGCGGCTGCTTGAGTGCGTGGCGGCCGACCCGCAACGTCGCCTCTCGGACTTGGAGCTGCTGACTGACGGCGAGCGCGAGCAGGTCGTGCGGCGTTGGAACGACACGCGCGAGACGTGGCCCGAGGCTTCGCTGCTCGACCTCTTCGAGAGTCAGGCCGGGCGCACGCCCGACGCGCCGGCCGTCGAGTTCGAAGACCGACAACTGAGCTACCGCGAGCTTAGCGAACGCGCCGACCGTGTGGCGCATAGACTGCGCGAGTTGGGCGTGGCCGCCGATTCGCGTGTCGGCGTTTGCGTCGAGCGCGGCCTACAGACGGCCGTCGCGGTGCTCGGCGTGCTCAAGGCGGGCGGCGCTTACGTCCCGCTCGACCCGGCGTACCCGACCGACCGCCTCGCCTTCATGCTGAAGGACTCCGGTTGCACCGTGATGCTGACGGGCGGGCAACAACCCGCGGGTCTGACGGAAACGGGCGCGCGCGTGCTCAGTCTGGACGAGGACTGGCACCACCTCCCGGACGTGGACGAACGGCACGCGCACGCACCCGTCCACCCCGACAGCCTCGCCTACGTCATCTACACCTCGGGCTCTACGGGTCGGCCGAAGGGCGTCGCGATGCAACACCGCGCGCTCGTCAACCTCATCCGCTGGCAGTTGTCAGAGTTGCCCGACCCGGCCCGCACACTACAGTTCGCCTCGCTCAGCTTCGACGTATCCTTTCAGGAGATGTTTTCGACGTGGTGCGCGGGCGGGACGCTGCTGCTCGTCAGCGACGAGTTGCGCCGCGACCCGCACGCGCTGCTGAGCTTCATGTCCGAACGACGCGTCGAAAGAATCTTCCTGCCGTTCGTCTACCTGCAACACCTGGCCGAGGCGTACGCGGAGGGCGGGCCGGAGCCGGAGTCGCTGCGCGAGATCGTGACGGCGGGCGAGCGATTGGAGGTGACGGCGCAGATAGCACGGCTCTGCGGGCGTGTGCGTTGCCGGCTGCACAACCACTACGGGCCGACGGAGACGCACGCGGCGACGGCGCACACGCTGAGCGGCGCGCCAAACGAGTGGCCGTTGCTGCCGCCGGTGGGGCGGCCGATCACTAACGCGCAGGTCTATCTACTGGACAGGCGGCTGCGGCCGGTGCCAATCGGCGTGGCCGGGGAGGTGTACATCGGGGGTGCGGGCGTCTCGCGCGGCTACATGGAGCGGCCGGGGCTGACGGCCGAGCGATTCATCCCCGACCCGTTCGGCGCGGAGGCGGGCGGGCGCCTGTACCGGACGGGAGACTTAGCCCGGCACTTGAGCAGCGGCGAGATAGAGTTTCTGGGGCGTGCGGACTCGCAGGTGAAGGTGCGCGGCTATCGCATCGAGTTGGGCGAGGTCGAGGCGACGTTGAGGAGGCACCCGCTGGTGCTCCACGCCGCCGTCGGGACGGCGGGCGAAGGGGCGAGTAAGCGTCTGGTGGCGTACGTGGTTCCGTCTCAGAAGTCAGACCCGCCGGTCGCGGAGTTGCAGCGTTGGCTGAGGGAACAGTTGCCGGAGTACATGACTCCGGCCGACTGGGTCGTGCTCGACGAACTGCCGCTGACGGCGAGCGGCAAGGTCAACCGCGCCGCACTGCCCGAGCCCGCCGCGCCGGGGCGCGACACGGGCCGGAGCTTTCTCGCCGCGCGCACGCCAATCGAAGAAGTCATCTCGGCCATCTGGCGGCAGGTGCTCGGGGCGGAACGCGTCGGCAGGGATGACAACTTCTTCCGGCTCGGCGGCCACTCGCTGCTGGCGACAAAGGTCGTCGCGCGCGTGCGCGAAGCCTTCGGCGTGGAACTGCCCGTGCGCGCGCTCTTCGAGTCGCCGACGCTCGCGGAGTTCTCGGCGCGGGTCGAGTCGCTGGCGCGGGCGGGCGCCGGCCTCGACGCGCCCCCGCTCCGGCCCGCGCCCGTCGAAGGTTCAATCCCCCTCTCCTACGCGCAGCAGCGTCTCTGGTTCCTCGACCAACTCACGCCCGGCTCCAACGCCTACAACCTCCCAGCGGCGATGTACATCGACGCGAGGCTCGACGTGACGGCGCTCGAACAGGCGCTGGGCGAAGTCGTCCGGCGTCACGAAGCCCTGCGTACAACCTTCGCCGTCGTCGGCTCCGAGCCGACGCAGTTGATAAGAACCGCCGGGCCGTTGAGTCTGCCGCTGGTGGACTTGAGCGGCCTCGGTGAAGTCGAGCGCGAGGCGGAGGCGGAGCGCTTGAGGCACGAGGACGCGCTCAAACCGTTCGACCTCGCGGCGGGGCCGCTGCTGCGCGCCGCCTTAATCCGCCTCGGCGAAGAACGTTACTTATGTCTCGTGAACACGCACCACATCGTCAGCGACGGCTGGTCGCTGGGCGTGCTGCTGCACGAACTCAACGCCCTGTACGAATCATTCTCAAGCGGACTGCCCTCGCCGCTCGCGGAGCTTGAGGTTCAGTACGCAGACTACGCCGCTTGGCAGCGGGGCTGGCTGCGGGGCGAGGTTCTGGAAGCGGAACTGGACTATTGGAAGCGGCGACTCGGGGGCGCCCCGACGCTCCTCGAACTGGGGGCCGAGCGCCCGCGCGAAGCGCTCCGCACACGGCGCGGAGCGCACTGCCCCGTGACCTTCTCGGCGGGGCTGACGCGCGCGCTGCGTGAGTTCAGTTGGCGCGAGGGCGCGAGCCTCTTCATGACGCTGATGGCCGGCTTCCACGCGCTGCTGCAACGGTACACGGGCCAGAGCGACATCCTCGTCGGCACGCCCGTCGCGGGCCGCGGTCGCGTCGAGCTGGAGCCGCTGATCGGGTTCTTCGTCAACATGATTCCGATCAGGACGAGCTTCGGCGAGGCGCCGACTTTCAGGGGGTTGCTCGAACAGGTCAGGGAGTCCGCGCTCTCCGCGTACGCGCATCAGGACTTGCCTTTCGACAAACTCGTCGAGGAGCTACAGCCGAAGCGCGCGCCGGGGCGCAACCCGCTCTTCCAGGCCATCCTCGCACTTCAGAACTCGCCGCCGCCGGAGCCGGGGGGCGCGCCACTCGCCAGCCCGCCCGCCGGAACGCCTGTGAACGCGGACACGAAGTTCGACCTCGAAGTACACCTCCGCGACACGCCGGAATCTATCAGCGGTGATTTCGTCTACAGCCCCGAGCTGTTCGAGCCGTCTCTCATCGCGCGCATGGCCGAGCACTTCCGTCTGCTGTTGGAGAAGGCGCTCGCCGCGCCCGACGCCGAGCTGGCGTCGCTCTCGCTGCTCGACGAAGCGGAGTACCGTCAGGTGGTCGAAGAGTGGAACGACACGGCCGTCCCCTTCCCCTTAGACGCCTGCATCCATCAACTCTTCGAGCAGGAGGCGGCGCGGCGCCCCGACGCCGTGGCGGTCGAGTTCGAGGGTGAGAACATCACCTACGCGGAGTTGAACCGGCGTGCGAACGTGCTCGCCCACGCACTGAGGCGGCAGGGGGTCGGGCCGGAGGTCTTCGTCGGGGTGATGCTTGAGCGGTCGGCGGATTTGATCGTCGCGCTGCTGGCCGTCGTCAAAGCGGGCGGCGTCTACGTCCCGCTCAACCTCTCCGACCCGCCGACGCGCGCCCGGTTCATCCTCGAAGACGCCAGCATCAGCATGCTCCTGACCAGCGCCTCGATTGCCCCACGCGTGCGCGCCGAGGGCCTGACGGCGATTTGTGTAGACGCGGCCGAGTACCGGCCGGGCGGGCACGACGCCGCGCGCGACGATAACCCCGACGGCGTGGTGACGGCTGAGAATCTGGCCTACCTGATGTACACGTCGGGCTCGACCGGCCTGCCGAAGGGCGCCTGCATCACGCACCGCAACATCGTCGCGCTCGTCAAGGGGGCCAACTATGCCGACCTCACTTCCGGCGATGTCTTCATGCAGTTCGCCCCGGCCTCGTTCGATGCCTCCACGTTTGAAATCTGGGCCTGCCTCCTGAACGGCGCGCGCCTCGTGGTGCACCCGCCCTCGATGCCGTCGCTACGCGAGTTGAGCGAGTTCGTCGCGCGGGCGCAGGTCACGACGCTCTTCCTCACGACGGGACTCTTCCACCAGTTTGTGGACGCCAACGCCAGCGGGGTCGGCGCCGTCAGGCAACTGCTGACCGGCGGCGACGCCCTCTCGCCGAGCCACCTCGACAAGGCGCTGGAACAGCTCGAAGGCTGCCTCGTCGTCAACTGCTACGGCCCGACCGAGACGACCGTGATGGCCTGCTGCCATCAGGCCCGGCCCGGTCGGCCGGCGGCGGCGACGGTGCCCATCGGGCGACCTATCTCGAACGCGCGCGTCTACGTGATGAGTGCCGGTCAGCCGGCCGGCGTCGGCGAGCGCGGCGAACTCTTCATCGGCGGCGCCGGCCTCGGGCGCGGCTATCACCGGCGCCCCGAGCTGACGGCCGAACGCTTCGTGCCGGACGCATACGGCCCCGCCCCCGGCGCGCGGCTCTATCAGACCGGCGACGCGGCCTGCTACCTCAGTCAGGGCGAGATACAGTTTTTGGGCCGGCTCGACGGTCAGGTCAAGATTAACGGCTTCCGCATCGAGCCCGGCGAGGTCGAGGCCGCGCTCTCACAGCATCCGGCCGTTTCGGCGGCGCTGGTGGCGGCGCGCGCGGATGACGTAGGTGACAAGCGGCTCGTCGCCTACGTCGTCGCGCGGGCGGGCGGGTCGGTGCCGGGCGGCGAGGAGCTGCGGAGTTACCTGCGTGAGCGCGTGCCCGAGTACATGGTGCCGTCGGCCTGCGTCGTCCTCAACGCTCTGCCGCTGACGCTGCACGGAAAGGTTGACCGCGCGGCGCTGCCCGCCCCGCAGGCCGTGCTCAGAGGCTCGGGCAGGCACTACGTCGCCCCGCGCAACGACCTGCAACGCCAACTTGTCGAAATCTGGGAGGAGCTTTTCAAAGTCCACCCCATCGGCCTGACCGACGACTTCTTCGAGCTGGGCGGCCACTCGCTCCTGATGCTCATGCTCATCGAGCGCGTGGAGGAACGAACGGGCAAGCGCGTGCCGATGGCGTCGCTGTTCGGTGAGCCGACGGTCGAGCGTCTGTCCGAATTGATAGGCCACGGGAAGGAGAGTTCCTTCCAACCATTGTTGGTGCCGCTGCGAACGGAGGGCGCGCGGCCGCCCCTGTTCGGCCCACACGCCAGCGGCGGCAACGTCTGGTGTTACACAGACCTCGCGCGCCACCTGGGCGGTCAGCCCTTTTACGGCGTGCAACCGTCCGAGCCGAAGGAGGGGCTCGTGGCTCACGCCGACATCGCGTCGATGGCCTCCGACTACGTCGAAGCGATACGGGGCTTCCGTCCCGCCGGGCCTTACTTCCTAACCGGCTGGTCGATGGGCGGCGTCATCGCCTTCGAGATGGCCCGGCAGCTACAGGCGCGGGGCGAGCAGGTGGCGCTGCTGGCACTCCTGGACGCGTACGCACCCACGGGCCGCGAGCCCGAGTACGAGCGCGCCGCGCTGCTCTCGATGTTCGCACGCGACCTCGGGCTGACGAGCGAGAACGTCAGCACGCCGTTTGAAGAGGTCGCCTTGCTGCCGCCGATGGCGCAACTGCGTAAGGTCTGGGCGGAGGTGAGGTCGGCGGGGCTGGTGCCCGTCGACATGACGCTGGTCGAGTTCCACAAGCTGTTTGAAGTCTTCAAGGTCAACGCCAACACGATGCGCGGCTACGTGCCGGGGGAATACGGCGGGCGCGTCACGCTCTTCCGCGCCGAGCCGATTCGCTGGTGGAGCGGCGGCCCGGATGAAGTGGGCGGCGGCCACCACGACGGCTCGGGCGTAGCGCGACTGGCCGACCCCTCGAACGGGTGGGGCGCGTTGGCCGGCGGGGGCGTCGAGGTGCACGAAGTCCCCGGCGACCACTACTCCATGCTGCGTGAGCCGCACGCGCGCCTACTGGCCGAGCGGCTGCGCGCCTGCTTCGAAAGCACACTCAAGATGTCCGACCTATGAATAGCGTAGGCCCGGGGACTGCACGCAGGAACGGTTCATGATTTTTGTGATTGCGAAAAAGTAAAAATTGCGCCCCGCACCTACGACACGCCCGAGGCGCAGTCACGCGCGAGGGCTTTGTCTGCGGCGCCCCGGATTCTCACGAAGCGATTCCCGCCGCGACCCGCGGGCAGGAGTTAGTCAACCGCCCGCGGGCCTGCGCCCCGAACAACTCACCCGCTGCTTCGCAGCTCAACGTTCACCGACTCCGAGGAGATTAAACACTCATGACGACGACTACCATGTCGGCCCCAAGCCTCCACACCTCCGAAGTGATGTTAGACAACCCCGTCCGAAACAACCTCGTGCGTTATCTGAAGGCGCTGAAGAGCGACTGCGGGGTTCTTCCCAGAGAGCAGGTACTAATTATCCTTGGGCAGTGGTTCCACCCGCTCCACTACTTCCCCGACTTCCTCTCGCGTCTCATCTCCGTGTCGCCGGACATCGAGACCAAGACTTCCATCTCGCGCATCCTGTGGCAGGAACTCGGCGAGGGTGACCCGCGGCAGGCGCACGAGAGAATCTACGTCGAGACCATCACCGACGGCGGCTTCGCGCCGGAGCAGGTGACGAACGCGGAGGCCCACCCCGCCACGCGGGCGCTCGTCGCGGGTTATAAGAAGGCTTCGGAGGAGCACCTCTCAGGGCTCGGTTTCATGTACGGCACCGAGGTCGTTGACCTGCCGATGGTCGCCACCATCGGCGAGTTGATGAGGCGTTGCACGGGGCGGCGCGATCTCCCCTGGGTCGCCATACACGTCAAGCAGGAGCCCGAACACGTCGAATTCTCGAACCACGCCCTACAGCCAATCCTCACCGAGGACGAGCAGCGGCGGGTCGTCTCCAACGCCGAAGAGATGTGGACGTTGTGGCTCAACTTCTTCACCTCGCTCCGGGAGAGGATACTTTAAAGGCTTTCTCGCAAGCCTGTCTGCGCCCTCGGTTCATATGGCGCCCGCTGCCCACATCGAAAAGAATCCTGCGCGCCGTTCCGATGAGGAGGGCGCGCAGGATTCTTTTCGGGCCTATAGCGGTTTGCGGTTGGACGCGACCGACGCCGCGGGCGGCCCGAACAGAACCGCGAGCGGTAGCGAGCGGGTCGGAGTGTCATCAGGAGGCTCGGGCGTCGCTGGACGCACCCGCTCGCTACCGCTCGTGGTACTGTTGGAGTCGCACTCGTCTGCAACCCGTTATAAGCCGCCGAAGCCCTTACGGGACGATCTGGAAGGAGAGCGTGTTGCCCTTCATCATGCGGCGCTCGCCCTGCGGGCTTACCGGAGCGTAAGCTGATACCGGCCGGGCTCACTGCCGCACCACTCGCAGAGGTTGACACTAATAATGACCGACCAGATTCGCTTCGACGACGGGGCCGCCTACGAACGATACATGGGGGAGTGGAGCCGGCTCGCGGGTGAAACCTTCCTCGACTGGCTCGCCCCGCAAACAGGTCTGCGCTGGCTCGACGTTGGCTGCGGCAACGGCGCCTTCACCGAGATGCTCGTCGAGCGGTGCGCGCCGGCCTCGGTACAGGGCATAGACCCATCGGAGGGGCAGCTCGCCTACGCCCGCGCACGACCCGCGGCGCGCGTCGCACAGTTTCGTCAGGGCGATGCGATGGCGCTGCCCTTCCCCGACGACACGTTCGACGCGGCCGTCATGCCGCTGGTCATCTTCTTCGTCCCCGACCCGGCTCAGGGCGTCGCCGAGATGGCGCGGGTGGTCTGCACGGGCGGCGCCGTCACGGCCTACGCGTGGGACATGGAAGGCGGCGGCTTCCCTTACGATGCGTTGCACGTTGAAATGCGCGGGCTGGGCGTCGCAGTCCCGACGCCGCCCAGCCCCGGCGCGTCTCGGATAGACGCGATGCGCGACTTGTGGACTGGCGCGAGTCTGGATGCGGTCGAGACGCGGGAGATCAACGTGCGGCGGACGTTCGCCGATTTCGACGACTACTGGACGACCGTCCTCGGGGGGCCGAGCGTCGGCCCGCAACTCGCGGCGATGGCGCCCGCAGACCTCGCGCCTCTCAGAGCGCGGATGCGCGCGCTCCTGCCGGCGGACGCCACCGGCCGCATCACCTGTACTGCCCGGGCTAATGCTGTCAAGGGTCGCGTACGGAGTCAGACCGAGTGATTCGGTCTAATACTAGTTCGGTGCTTATTAAACAAGACTCTATAAAGGGACTGCGAAAGCTATTTTGCCTTGGGTGAAAACTGCTATATTGCTTGCCCTCACCAGTAGAAATTAGCCCGCGCCGGCTGACTCTTCTACTCTCTCAAAGCCTTGCTACCCACGCCCCGAATCTCACAGCGGGTTAGAGCGCACGCCGTTCGACCTTAACCGTTCACACTCCTGGAGGAATCATGAGAAAGACATTCTGGCTGTTAGTCGCCTTCGTCCTCGCACTCGCGGCCTCGCCCGCGGCGGAAGTGAAGGGCGCCCGCACGTCTGGCCGCGTCGCGCAACGCGAGCAGAAGTTCCGCCGCGCCGGGGCGGCTCCCATTCGGGGCAAGTATATCGTCGTCCTCGACGACACGGCGGCGGGTCTGCGAGGGCGTTTTTCACAGGCGCGGCAGGTGGCCGACCTCCTGGGCGCCGTCTACGGCGGGCGTGTCGAGAGGGTGTTCGAGTATGCGCTCAACGGCTATGCGGCCGAGATGTCTGAGCAGGAGGCGTTGGCTTTGAGCGAAGACCCGCGCGTCCGGTTCGTCGAAGAGGACGGCGTGATGCACGCCGAGGCTGTACAGACCAACGCCCCCTGGGGGCTCGACCGCATCGACCAGCGGAACCTGCCCCTGAGCGGCACCTACACCTACAACTGGACGGGCTCGGGCGTCCGCGCCTACATCATCGACACCGGCATCCGCACCGCGCACACGCAGTTCGGCGGGCGCGCGACGGTCTCCTTCGACGCCATCGGCGACGGCCGCAACGGGCAGGACTGCAACGGCCACGGGACACACATCGCCGGCACGGTCGGCGGCTCGACCTACGGCGTCGCCAAGGGCGTCCAACTGCGCGCCGTACGTGTGCTGAACTGTGCGGGGTCGGGTTCGACCTCCGGCGTGATTGCGGGCGTCAACTGGGTGACGCAGAATCGCGTCCTGCCGGCGGTCGCCAACATGAGCCTCGGCGGCGCGCCCTCGGCCGCGCTCGACACCGCCGTGCAGAATTCGATCAACTCCGGGGTCACCTACGCCGTCTCCGCCGGGGGCTCCAATTCCGACGCCTGCACCACGTCGCCCGCGCGCGTCGCCGCCGCCATCACGGTGGGCGCGACCACCATGACCGACGCACGCGCCTCCTACTCAAGCTTCGGCACGTGCCTCGACCTCTTCGCGCCCGGCTCCTCGATCACCTCGGCGTGGAGCACTTCGAACACGGCGACGGCGACGCTGAGCGGCACGTCGATGGCGACGGCGCATGTCGCGGGAGCGGCGGCCCTCTACCTGCAAGCCAACCCCGGCTCGTCGCAGGCCGCGGTGCGCAACGCCCTCTTCAACAACGCGACGGCAGGCCGCGTCACCAACCCGGGCGCGGGCTCGCCCAACCGCCTGCTCTACTCGCTCTTCTTCTAAGGTCGGGATAATTGCTCTGAGGCGAGAAGGGCTCTGGCTCCGCCGTCGCTTCGCGGAAACTCTGTACCGGCCGCACCGGTCGGGATATTATGCCGCCCGCTCGTTATTTACTGGATGGTGTACCGGGAGGTGTGCAGGCATGGGTCGGATTCCTTCATCAGTCTTTCTGTTTTTGATCTCTTCGGCCTTCGTCTTCGCGCAGGCGCAGGCGCCGGACGCCGCCGCGTTGACGAACCTCTTGAATGAGTTCCTGGCCGGCGCCGGGCGCAACGACCCGTCGATGCACGAGCGCTTCTGGGCTGAAGACCTCATCTACACGGGCTCTTCCGGGCGGCGGGTCGGGAAGGCCGACATCATGCGCGACGTGCGCTCGGCTCCGGCCCCAAAGGCCACCGACCCTCAGACCGTCTTCACCGCCGAGGACGTGCGCATACAGCAGTACGGCGACACGGCCGTCGTCGCCTTCCGCCTGGTCGGCACGACCACGAGGGGCGGCGTGACCGAGGTCTCGAAGTTCCTCAACACCGGCACCTTCCTCAGACGCGGCGGGAGATGGCAGGCCGTGAGCTGGCAGGCGACGAGGCTCCCCCGCGCGGAGGAGGAGGTCAGGAAAGAGGTCGCCGCCGCCGAGGCGGCCTTCCATCAGGCCATGCTCGCGGCCGACGTTAAGAGACTTGAGGCGCTGCTCGACGGAACGTTCGTCCGGACGTTCCGCGACGGCTCGCGGCAGACGCGGCGGGAAGCGCTCGAAGAGCTAGGTTCGGGTCATCTGAAGTTTACGAGGCTGGAGACGAGCGGCGTGACAATCGAGGTCTACGGCGACGCGGCGGTCGCGCGCGGCAAGTCGTTGCGGCAACGCTCCGCAGTCCCCGGCGCGGAGGCCGACGCTGCCCCGTCCGAGTTTTTCTACACGCTGACTCTCGTCAACAGAGGCGGGACGTGGAAGGCAGTGGCGATGCATTCTAGCCACCGATGAACGCTTCGCACTCTCTCATCGCAGTGCCATTACTATCAGCAGCGCGCCGCCGATGGCGACCGCGTCCTCGATGAGGGCGGCGGGCCGGTCGCTGCCGAACGCGGCGGCGAGACGCGCTCGGGCGGCGCGCCCCCCGAGCGTGCCTATGACGGCGCCGACGACGCCCGCGATAAGGCCGCCGACCCAACTCCCGCCCGCAACCCCGATTGCGGCGCCCGAGAGTGCGCCCGTCACGATGCGCGTGCCGAACTGAATTGGCACCGTCCGGCTCGGCGTGGAGGGGAGTTGGTCGGTGACCAGCTCGACCAGCGCGAGCGCCGTCAGAATCCAGCGCACCCAGACGTTACCGAAAAAGGCGAGCCACGTTCCGCCAAGGTCGAGACGGCCGAGGTAGGTCGCCCATGCGACCGCCGCCGGGGCGGTCATGGCACGCAGCCCCGCGATGATGCCGATCAGAAGCGCGAGCAGGTAGACAGACATGTCGTAACAATCCCTTTCCGAAATATGTAACGGATGAAGCTGACCGTCCGCAAGGTCTCCTCAAACGCGCCGGCCTCCGGCGTACGTTGAAGTAATGGTTGGGACGCGACCCGCCTCCTGTTTCTCAGCCGAACGTGAACGCGAAAGCCTCCGCGCCCGCATCGAGGAACTCGATCTCGAACCGCCGGTCTGTGATGGGCTTCGGCTGCCGAATCAGTTGATACAAACGCTGCCCGGTAATCGTGCCGTAGCCCTGGTCGTCAACGTCAACGCCGTGAGTTGCGCGCGGCTGCTGCCCGTCGAGAGTCACGCGGAATCGCACGGACGTTCCACGCGCCGCCGGCCCCATGACGAGGTGAAGGTCGCGCGCGTGGAAGCTGTACGCGATCCGCCCGCCGGCCTTGTTCAGCACGACGGCCTGTCTCCCCACCGTCCAATCGCCCGAAAGAGCCCACTGGTTCAGACCCAACTGCGCGGGGGCGACGTAGACGCGGCCCCTGTCTGGTATCGCGCCGCCGGGGGAGGCGAAGTTCTCGGTGCGTTCGTGGCCGACATAGCTCTCCGGTGACTTCAGGCTGCCCCAGTCGGCGGCGACTTCAATACCGCGGGCCTCGACCGAAACCAGTTCCTGACCGACGCCGCCGGCCCCGGCCTCGGCCAGCAGTTGTCGAATGACCCTTTCCGACTGCTCGTACTCGCCCTCGCCGAAATGATGATGCCGAACGCGCCCCTGCGCGTCTACGAAATAGAGGGCGGGCCAATACCGGTTTTCGAAGGCGCGCCATATCGCGTAGTCGTTATCGAGCGCGACCGGGTAAACGACCCTCATCTCCTTCAGTGCGCGGCGGACGTTATCTACATCTTTCTCGAACGGGAATTCGGGCGTGTGCACGCCGACGACCGCCAACCCTTGCCCCTCATACTTCTCGTACCACGCGCGGACGTAGGGGAGCGTACGCAGCCAGTTGATGCAGGTGTACGTGCAGAATTGGACGAGGACGACTTTTCCGCGCAGCGAGCCGGCCGACAACGGCTGCGAGTTGAGCCACCCGTTCCCGCCGCCGAGCGAGGGCAGTTCGCCTTCAAACGGCAGTCGGGCCGCGGCGCTCGTCACCCGCCGCGCCGCACAGCCGTTCACGCCGAAAGGGACGGCAGCGACGGTCATGGCCGCGGCGGCGATAAAGCGTCGGCGCTCATGGTTGAGTTCTGCGGACATTCAGCTACCCCCGACCGAATTCGAAGCGGCCACCCGGTACCGGGGCGCCGGAGAACTGAGCGACAGCTTCGGTGTATAGACCGCGCCGATGCCGGAGGACGCGCCGGTTATCAATGCCGTCGTGCCTTGCGGACTTGTACTCATGATGTCTCTCCCTCAACTAACGCAGTGCCTGGCTCGTCTGAATCAACTCGTCTGCTCCATCGCGTTGCATTGATGCCAGAGGTAACCGCCGAAGACCGTCCACCTCTCCACCTAGCGCAGTGATCTGATGAGCGGCAAGGCATTCACGAGGAGTCGCGTGAGCGGCCCGAAACTACACGTGATGTAGGCTCTGGCCGTGTGTTGTGCTTTTTCGAGTTGCATGGTCTGTTCTCCTTCATAAAAAACTGTCCGCCGCGTGCGCGTCAACGGGGAAGGACTTGAAGGGACTCCTCCATGTAACGGTCGGCGGCGGCGGCGGCCTCCTCCGGCCCGCTGCCGTTCTGGCGTGCGCTCAGGTAGGGCGCGTACCAGTCCGACCATTGGTGCTGGCCGTGG
>JBEVJD010000153.1:0-3601 GCA_040510435.1 Pyrinomonadaceae bacterium
CGGCCGTGCCCATCGGCCGGCCGATTGCCAACATCCGCACTTACGTCCTCGACTCGCGCCTCAACCCCGTGCCCGCGGGCGTCGCCGGAGAGTTGCACCTCGGAGGCGTCGGGCTGGCGCGCGGCTACCTGAACCGTCCCGGCCTGACGGCCGAAAAATTCATCCCCGACCCGTTCTCAACGGAGCCGGGCGCGCGCCTCTACAAGACGGGCGACCTCGCGCGCCAACTGCCCGCGGGTGAGCTTGAGTACCTCGGCCGCATCGACCAGCAGGTCAAGATTCGCGGCTTCCGCGTCGAACCGGGCGAGATCGAGGCCGCCATCAACGAGCACCTGTCGGTGCGCGAGTGCGTCGTGACGTTGAGGGAAGAGGGAGGCGACCGTCGGCTCGTCGCTTACGTCGTCGGCGGGGACGGCTCGCGGCCCGAGGCGGGCGAGTTGCGCGCGCACCTGCGCGGCCGGCTGCCGGAGTACATGGTGCCCGCGGACTTCGTCATGCTCGACGCGTTGCCGCTGTCGCCCAACGGCAAGGTTGACCGCGGGGCGTTGCCCGCGCCCGGCGCGGCTCACGCCGACGCGCGGCGCGAGTACGTCGAGCCACGCACGCCGACCGAGGCGGCGCTCGCCGAGATGTGGGCCGAAATCCTGCGCGTGGAGCGCGTCGGGGTCACGGACAACTTCTTCGAGCTGGGCGGCGATTCGATCAAGGGCGCGGTCTTCATCAACCGCCTCCAGGACAGGCTGGGCGAGATCGTACACGTCATCACCATCTTCGACGGGCCGACCGTCGCACAGCTCGCGGCGTACCTCGATGAGCAGTACGGCGGCGCCGTGCGGAGACTGACGACGGACGAATTGACATCGAACGCGGTCGCGGCCGACGCGTCCGCCGGGCCGCCCCGCGCGCTGCGCGTCGCCGAGATGCGTGAGTTGCTCGGACGCCCCGCGCGTCGCGGCGTGCGTGACGCGGCGGGCAGGAATCCGCGTGCGGTCTTCGTCCTTTCGCCGCCCCGCTCGGGCTCGACGCTCCTGCGTGTGATGCTCGCCGGCCACCCGCTCCTCTTCGCCCCGCCGGAACTCGAACTGCTCTCCTTCGACACGTTACGGGAGAGACGCGCGGCCTTCTCCGGCGCCGGAAGCTTCTGGCTGGAGGGGCTTGTCCGCGCCGTCATGGATTTGAAGGGCTGCGACGGAGCCGAGGCCGCGCGCGTGATGGAGGACTTGGAAGCACGCGGGTTGACGACGAAGGAGTGTTATCGACTGTTGCAGGAATGGCTCGGCGAGAGAAGGCTGGTGGACAAGACGCCCTCCTACGCGTTCGACCCGTCGGCGCTGGCGAAGGCCGAAGCGGGCTTCGACGCGCCCCTCTACGTCCACCTGATTCGGCACCCGTTCGGCATGATCCGCTCGTTCGAAGAGGCGCGCATGGAGCAAATCTTCTTCAGGCACGAGCACCCGTTCACGCGGCGCGAGCTGGCGGAATTGACCTGGCTCGTCAGCCACCAGAACGTCGTCCGTTTTCTCGAACAGGTGCCGCGCGAGCGGCAGCTCCGCGTGCGCTTCGAGGAACTGCTCGACACTCCCGAAGCGATGCTGCGCGAACTGTGCCGCTTCCTCGGGATCGAGTTTGCGGCAGAGATGTGCAGCCCCTATCAAGACCAGGGCCGGCGCATGACAGACGGCGTCCACGCCGAATCGCGCATGCTCGGGGACGTTAAGTTCCACCGCCACACGGGCGTCGATGCCCGCGTGGGCGCGAGGTGGAGGGAGCAGCGCGGCCGAGACGACCTCGCGCCCGAGACGTGGGAGATGGCCGCCGCGCTCGGGTATGAAGTCGAACGGAACGAAGTCGCTCAGGCTGCGAGCATGGATACGGCAGCCGCTTCGGATATTGCGCGGACTGTGGACGACCCGGCGAAATTTCAACCTCCGAAACTTCAGCCTCGGCGGGCGGGCCCGTCGCCGTCCTCGACG
This sequence comes from Pyrinomonadaceae bacterium, assembly GCA_040510435.1. GTDB lineage: Bacteria > Acidobacteriota > Blastocatellia > Pyrinomonadales > Pyrinomonadaceae > QHXN01. The sequence goes on from JBEVJD010000153.1 coordinate 1,974, forward strand.
CTCGTCATGCTTCAGCCTCACGGCCGGCGGCCGCCCTTCTTCTGCGTCCACCCGGCGGGGGCGAATACGCTGTGCTATGCCGAGCTGGCGCGGCAGCTCGGCGAGGAGCAGCCGTTCTACGGCTTGCAGGCGCCGGGCCTCGACGGGCGGGACGAGCCGCTGGCGGAGTTCGAGCAACTCGCCGCCCTCTACGTCAAAGCCGTGCGGAGCGTTCAGCCGCGCGGCCCGTACCTGCTCGGCGGATGGTCGATGGGCGGCCCCGTGGCCTTCGAGATGGCGCAGCAACTCCGCAGGCAGGGTCAGCACGTCGCGCTGCTGACGTTGCTCGACAGCCACGCACCGGGCGACAACGCGGGTGCCATTCCGACCGACGACGAGACACTGCTCGGAATGTTCGCCGGGAACCTCGGACGACGTCACGGCGTCGAGCTGGAGGACTTGCGCGGCCACACGTTCGACGAAAAGCTGTCGCGCCTCGGCCGTCTTGCCGTCGAGACCAACGCCCTGCCCGAAGGCTCTGACCCGCGACACATCGAACGCATGTTCCGCGTCTTCAAGGCCAACATCCGGGCGCTGGTCGAATACGAGCCGCGAAAGTATCCGGGCCGCATCACTCTCTTCCGCGCGCGGCAGCGGTACGACGATTCACCATCCGACCTCTCGGCCGGATGGGACGCGCTCGCCTCCGAGGGGGTGGAACTGCACGTCACGCCGGGCACGCATTACTCGATGATAGAGATGCCCCACGCCGAGTCGCTGGCCGTGCGTCTGCGCGCGTGTATCGAGGGCGCGCTCGCGCCCGACGCCGCGGAAGAAGGGGCCGTCAGCAGCGTCTAGTCAGACTCAGACAACTTTGAGACGGATAAGCAGGAGCACGAATATGAAAGAGTTTCTTCCCACTTCAAGCGCCGCCGGACTCGCGGCCGAACTCCCGGCGGCGGTCGCAGACGTGGCCGCCCCCGACCTCGTCCCCGATGGTGCCGCGACGCCCGAGCCCGGCCCGCCGCTCACGCCCGAAGACGTCCGCCGGTACATGCGGCTCTACGCCGCCAATCCCCTGTTCGGATATCTCAAAGACTGGGTGATAACCGACAACCCTTACCGCCGACCCGTAGACCAGCAGACGGTTCCGCGGCACGACTTCAGCCGTCCGCTGAAGCGTGAAGAGTCGCTCAACGCGAGCGCGCTGTCCGCGCAGCGCATGTTGTTCAACGTCTACGAGACCGACCTCGTCTTCCTGCCGGAGAAGGACTTCGCCGCGAAGCGTGGCGACTTCGCCTCCTTCTACTCGAACGAGAACAAGCTGCTCGGCGAACTCATCCGGCCCACGCTTGAGACGCACCTCTTCAGCTTCCTCGACAAAGAGATCGACGTCTCGGGCAAGTGGTCGGGCGACGCCGTGAAGTCGTACTTGCAGTCGGTCGTCGAAAGCCACGAGCGCTCGGAGCTTGCGAGCCTCCAGCTCATCCTCTCGTCGCCCGACCCCGAGCGCGCCGCCGCCGCGCTGATGATTCAGGTCGCCGGAGACTTTCTCACGGAGTCGTCTTCGTCTGCACGCAACCTGCTCGGCAAGTTCGGCACGGTGCAGTCCGAGCTGTTCAAGATCGCCATCGACGACTACGGCTACG
>JBEVJD010000154.1:0-3311 GCA_040510435.1 Pyrinomonadaceae bacterium
CGTCGGGCAGCAGTTCCTCGATGTAGGCGCGCACGGGGGCGGGGCCGCCTGCGATGGTGACGTTGTTGAAGAACGTCGGCTGCGCCGCCGGAATCCTCTCGTCCTGCGGGACGCCGACGCGGCCGACCGCGCCACCCGCGCGGGCGATGCTCAGCGCCGTGAGCGTGGACTCCCCGTGCCCGACGCATTCGAGGACGGAGTGTGCGCCTAAGCCCCCGGTCAGCTCGCGCACGCGCTCGATTGCCTCGTCGCCGCGCTCGCTGACAACATCCGTCGCGCCGAAGTCTCGCGCCAGCGCGATGCGGTCGGGGTGGCGGCCGAGGATGATGATCTGCTCGGCGCCCAACCGCTGCGCGGCGATGACGCCGCAGAGGCCGACGGCGCCGTCGCCGACGACGGCCACGCTCCTGCCGGGGGCGACTTTGGCGGCGAGCTCCGCGTGATGCCCCGTCCCCATCACGTCGGAGAGCGTGAGCAGCGACGGCATCAGCGCGTCGTCTCTACCTACGGGCAGGGCGACGAGCGTCCCGTCCGCCTGCGGGACGCGCACCGCCTCGCCCTGTCCCCCGTCGAGTTCGGTGCCGCCCCACCACCCGCCGTGGAGGCACGAAGTCTGCAACCCCTCCTGACAGAAAACACAGGTGCCGTCCGACCACGCGAACGGGGCGACGACGAGGTCGCCCTGCTTGACCGCGCGGACTTCTGAGCCGACGGCCTCGACTAAGCCGACGAACTCATGTCCCATGCGGCGCCCGGTCTCGGTGTGCTCCAACGTCTTGTACGGCCAGAGGTCGCTGCCGCAGATGCAGGCGCGCGTGACGGCGACGAGCGCGTCGGTCGGTTCGATGATGCGTGCGTCCGGGACGGTCTCGACACGAACGTCGCCGGCGCCATACATGACAGTTGCTCGCATGTTCAATCTACCTTTCGTTCATCTCCAAATCGAATTGCCGCCGGCCGCTCATCGGGGAGCGAGTTCGCCGTACCAGTAGGCGGCGGTCACCCCGCCGTCCATGAGGATGTCGCTGCCGGTGATGAACCCGCCGTCCGGGCCCATGAGCAGCGCGCCGACTGTCCCCACCTCGTCCGGGGTGCCGGCGCGTCCCGCCGCGGACAGTTCGATCATGCGCCGGTATCCTTCCCCGCGCGGCCCGGTCAGCTCGTCCTTCGCCAACGGGGTGATGATGATGCCCGGGCTGATGGTGTTGACGCGCGCGCCGCGCTTGCCCCAGCGAACCGCCTCGGCCATCACGCGCAGCGAGTTCCCGCGCTTCGAGAGCTGGTACGCGTGGAGGGAATCCTGCACCTGGTCGGGCTGAAGGAACGGAAGGCCGAGCGACTCCTCCACGGGCGTCGTGGCTAACGCTCTATTCTGTTCGACGGTGAGCGGCGGAAGGCGATGCCCCGACTGCGAGGCGATGACGACGCCGGCGCCACCGCGGGCGATGACGTGGCCGAACTCCTCCAGCACGAGCGCCGTGCCGTACAGGTCTACTTTGAGAATCGTCGCCGGTGACGCCTGCGAAGGGGAGACGCCGGCGGCATGGATAAGTCCGGTTACGTCGCCTATCCCTCTGGCCGTCTCGATGAGCGCGTGCACGGCCTCGCGCGAGGACACGTCCACCGTCGCCACGCTCACCTCGTACCCGGCGTTCCCCAAAACCTCTGCCGCCGCGTCGGCGTTCTCCGGGCTCATGTCGGCCAGCACGACGTGCTTACCCACGCCGACCCGCCGCGCGATGGCTTGACCGATCTGACCGGCCCCGATGACGACGACTACGTTTTTCATAGCCACACCTTTCACGAGTGATTTGCTTACTCCGCCGTCATCGCCACACGAAACCCGATGCTGTTGGTAACGGCTTTCGTTTCTGCGCTGATGTTTGCCGGTGAGGCTGTCTGTGCGGCCCGTGCGGCCGGCGCGGCTGTGCAGCTCTTTCCGCCTGAGAGCAGCCGGAGACGGCATGTATAAGGGATAGTATTAGAATTGTTTTCATCACTGTACTCACGCTTATGTTTTACTCATTTCCCTTGAAAGACTTCTGACGCTCTAGCACTCTTCACTTCAGCATCTTGAGTTTCCTTAACCAGTTCTCAACTTCTTTCTGCGCTTCCTCCGCCCTCGCTTCTTTGATGACCAGGAGTTGTCCGTCCCTTTCCACCCCGCCCCTGGTGACGAAGCCTTCCAGAATCGTGCTCTGCGGACATAGCTCCCTGACCGTCTGAAAACTGCTCCCTTCGCCGTATCCCGCGTTCGTGTTGAAGGGGATGACCGTCTTCCCCTTCAGGCTATGTTGACGCAGAAAACTCTTAACGGGCGGCGGCAGCCGCATCCCCCAGGTCGGGAAGCCCAGGAACACAAAATCGTACTGTTCGATACGGTCGATCTTTGTCTTCAAAGGCGGCAAATAGCCGGTCTCATTCTCCCGGGCAACCTGCTGCACGGTCACGTTATAGTCGGCGGGGTAAGGCGTTTCTAATTCGAGAGCGACCATCGTGCCGCCGACCTTTTGCTGGATGAATTCCGCGACCGCCCTAGTGTTGTTAGTCCGGGACAGATACACGATCAGTATCCTCTCTGGAGCATGTGCGCCATCTGGGTCGTCCCCGGGATGGGAACGATCCAGGGCTTCTGCGCAATCAGCCACGCCAGCGCGATTTGGGCGGGGGCGACCTGCTTCCGTTTGGCCCAGCTCTTCAACAGTTCGACGAGCGCCAGGTTGTGCGGAAGATTCTCCGGCGAGAATCGGGACTCGACGCCGCGTATGTCGCCGGGGGCGAACCGCGTGTTCGCGTCGATGGCGCCGGTGAGGAAACCGACTCCCAGGGGGCTCCACGGCACGAAGCCGATTCCAAGCTCCTCGCAAGTCGGGATGACTTCCTTCTCAAGCCCGCGCCACAGCATCGAGTACTCGTTCTGGACGGCGGTGACGGGCAGCGCGGCGTGAGCCCGGCGCAAAGTGTTGAGCCCCATCTCGGACAGCCCCCAGTGCAGAACCTTGCCCTGCGCCATCAGTTCCTTGACCGCGCCGGCAACATCCTCAATCGGCACCTGCGGGTCGACCCGGTGCTGGTAGAGGAGATCGATGCGGTCAGTGCGAAGGCGCTTGAGCATCCCTTCGACAGCGAGCTTGATGTGCTCGCGCTTGCTGTTGAGCCCCGGGCGCCGCTGACCGGTCTCAAGATCGATGTTCCAGCCGAACTTGGATGTGATCACGACCTTGTCTCGGAACGGCGCCACGCCTTCGCCGAGGATACGTTCCACCTCATGAGGGCCATAAGCCTCGGCCGCGTCGTAAAAGGTGACCCCG
>JBEVJD010000155.1:0-6636 GCA_040510435.1 Pyrinomonadaceae bacterium
ACATGGTGATCGACAATCAGGCCGTCGGCGACATGCTGCTGGCGACCAACGCGCAGGCCCCGTACACGGGGAGCTGGCTGCCCATCGCCAACTCGCCGTCGTGGCCCGTCCTCGGCTTCGGGCCGCAGGAGCCAGTGGGCGAGCTGAACAAAATGAACGGGGCAAGCACCCTGGGCACGTGGCGCGTGCTCGCCTCCGACCAGGCCGGGGGTGACGTAGGCACGCTCAATAGCTGGTCGCTCATCGTCACGCCGCGGGCCTTCGCCTGTACGCCGTTCGCCGGCGCGACGGCGACCGCCGGGCAGCTCCTTATCTCGGAGTTCCGCGTACGCGGGCCGAGCGGGGCCAACGACGAGTTCATCGAGGTTTACAACAACTCGGGCGCGGCCCACACGGTCGCCGACTCAAGCGGTGGCTCGGGCTACGCCGTGGCGGCCTCGGACGGCGTGGCGCGCTGCGTCATCCCGAACGGGACGGTCATTCCCGAACGCGGTCACTACCTCTGCACCAACTCGGTCGCCTACTCGCTCTCGGGCAACGCCACGGGCAACGCGACGTATACGACCGACATTCCCGACAACGCCGGCATCGCCATCTTCAACACCTCGGTGGCGGCCAGCTTTACGCTCGCCACCCGGCTCGACGCGGTCGGCTCCACGTCTGAAGCCAACACCCTCTACAAGGAGGGGACGGGCTACCCGGCGTTGACGCCGTTCTCGATTGACTACTCCTTCTACCGCGACAACTGCGGCAAGGGTGGTTCGATTACCGTGCTCGGCGCGTGCCCGACCGGCGGCAACCCGAAGGACACCAACAACAACGCTTCGGACTTCGTCTTCGTGGACACCAACGGCACGAGCGCGGGCGCGGGGCAACGACTCGGAGCACCCGGCCCCGAGAACCTTGCGAGCCCCATCCAGCGCAACGCCTCGTTCCCCGGCCTGAACCTCGACTCCTCGGTGGGCAGTTCCAGCCCGCCGAACCGGGTCAGGGATTTCACGTCCGACCCGGCGAACAACTCGACCTTCGGCACGCTCGACCTCCGGAAGCGAGTCGTTAACAACACGGGCGGCAGTGTCACGCGCCTGCGGTTCCGCGTCATCGACCTGACCACCTTCCCGGCCCCCTCGGGCTTCGCAGACCTCCGCCCGAGGACTTCGACCCTGGTCGTCGTCTCCGGCATCAACGACCCGGCCACCTGCCTCGCCTCGAACGGCGTGGCGACGACCCCTTGCACGGTCAACGTTCAGGGGACAACGCTGGAGCAGCCGCCGTCGCAACCGAACGGCGGAGGCTTCAACTCGACGCTCTCGGTCGGCACTATCACGCTCGGGACGCCGCTGGCGAACGGAGCCAGCGTGAACGTACGGTTCCTGCTCGGCATCCAGCAGACCGGCACGTTCAAGTTCTTCGTCAACGTCGAGGCTCTGCCGTAGACGAGACGAACGCCGCACGCCCTTCGGAGGTGCGGCAGTCAAACAGTGCGGGGCGGCGGCCGACATCCAACGGCCGCCGCCCCGCACTATTTTTGTATGGATGTCCGCCGGCGTGTGAGGTGACGCGGCGGGACGCATGCGCCGCGGCGCTTGCCCGGCGGCGGGCGCGCAAGTTAAGTTCGGGGCACACGCACTTAACTTCAGGACTTTTCGGGGGAAGGTATGGTCTGGCTCTACCTGCTCGTCTGTCTTCTGGCCGGCGCACTGATGCCCTTGCAGGCGGGCGTCAACGCGCAGCTCGCGCGCTGGGTCGGCCACCCGGTGACGGCCTCGCTCATCTCGTTCGCGGTCGGCACGCTCGCGCTCCTGGCCTACGCGGCGGCCGCGCGGCCGCCGCTCCCGACGCTCTCCGCGCTCGCGTCGGCGCCGTGGTGGGTGTGGGTCGGGGGACTTTTGGGCGGGGTCTTCGTGACGGCGGCGGCGGCCTTCGCCCCGCGCCTCGGCGCGGCCACCTTCATCTCGATTACCATCGCGGGGCAGGTGCTCGTCTCAATTCTGCTCGACCACTTCGGCGTCGTCGGTTTCGCCGCGCGCCCCGTCACCGTGCCCCGCCTCCTCGGCGCCCTCCTCCTCATCGCGGGCGTGCTGCTGGTGAGGAAGTATTAGGGGAGTAGGCAGTTAAGACCGGAAGACGGTTTTAAAGAACCGGAGGCAGCGAGCTTCCTCACCCGCCGCCCGAGTAGAGGTTGAAGACGCGCATCTTGTCGGAGTCGTACGGCGTGTACCTGATGAGTCTTGAAGTGTGGTTGCCCCCGGGCATCGACGGCAGCTCGACCGAGAACTCTTCGCCCAGGTACGTGTAGCGCGACCACGCAGGCGCCTGCGACTGCCCCGCCGCCTCCTGACACACAACGCTCGGCGCGTGCGCGCACGCGAGTGTCAGGAGGAGCAGGGACAGCAACAACTTCGTCTTCAACTTCAGGAATCTTCCGCGGGTCGCAGTCCCGACAGGAACTCGCGCAGGAGGTTCTGCGCGACGCGCGTCCGGTAGCGCGCGGTCGAGCGCACGTCGTCAATCGGCGTCACCTCGCGCGCGATCTCTTCGAGCGCGGCACTCAACGCCCCGCCGTCGAGCCCGCGCCCGCGCAGCAAATCTTCCGTGCGACGGCAGCGCAGCACGACAGGCGCGACGCTGCCCAAAGCGACGCGCACCTCCGTCAGAGTCTCCCCCTCCGTCTCCGCCACGGCCGCGAAGCAGACCTTCGAGATGGCCTGCGCGCGGCGCGTCCCGACCTTGCGATAGAAGTGGCGCGCGCCCTCGCGCGGTACCGGCAGCAGCACGGCCACGATCAACTCGTCTTCGCGCATCACCGTCTGCTTGTAGCCCGTGTGGAACTCCGCGTACGTGACGCGCCGCGTGCCTTCGGCCGAGACCAGCTCGACCTCCGCGTCGTAGGCGAGCAGCGCGGGGGGCGTGTCGGCCGCGGGGCTGGCGTTGGCGATGTTGCCGCCGACGGTGCCGCGGTTCTGGATGGCGATGCCGCCCGTCTCGCGCGCGGCCTGCCCCAGCATCGGGAAGTGTCGGCCGAGCAACTCGCTCCGGCGCACGTCCGTGTACGTCGTCAGCGCCCCCACGCGCACGACGCCGCCCGACTCCTCGACCCCGCGCAACTCCTTCAGGTGCCGGATGCTGAAGAACTTCCTGTGCTCAAGCCTCCCCGCCTCCAACAGCACCATCAAGTCCGTCCCGCCCGCGAACGGCCGCCACGCGCCCGGCTCCTCGCGCAGGAGCGCCAGCGCCTCGTCGAGCGTGCGCGGGACAATCATCTCGTATGCTGGCAGGTAAGCTCTCATAGAGGGAGTAGTCAGTAGTCAGTAGTCAGCAGAAAGACATTCGTTATTGCAATTAGCAGTTGAGTGTAACCGAGAAAGATTTAACACGGAGGCACAGAGGCACAGAGGCACGGCTTCAAGAGGTATAACTCAACAAGCCGTGCCTCTGTGTCTCTGTGTCTCTGTGTTGAAAGCTCACGCCGTCTGCACCCAGATGAAAAGCGCTCTAGTTGAGCTGTCAGCCTGTCAGCGTCAATCAGCACAGCGCGGACTGGCTACTGACTACTGTCTACTGCCTTAACGACCGCGTCGAAGATTTTCATGTAGCCCGTGCAGCGGCAGAGGTTGCCGGCCAGCCCCTCGCGTATGTCGGCTTCGGTCGGCGCGGGCTTCTGGTTGAGGAGGTTGACGGCGGCGAGCACCATCCCCGGCGTGCAGATGCCGCACTGCGCGCCGCCGCACTCGATCATCGCGCGCTGGACGGCGTGCAGCCGCTCGCCGTCCGCGACGCCCTCGACCGTCCGGATGTCCGCGCCCTCGGCCTGCGCCGCGGGGACGAGGCAACTGTTGACCAGCTCGCCGCCGATGAGCACCGAGCACGCGCCGCACTCGCCCTCGCCGCAGCCCTCCTTCGTCCCCGTCAGGCCGAGTTCTTCGCGCAGCACGTCGAGCAGCCGCGCGAAGGGGTAGGCGTCGAACGTCACCGCCTCGCCGTTGACGGTGCAGCGGACTGAGACCTTGCCGTTGCCGTTGCCGTCGTCGTTGGAGTCGTTCCCTGTTTCTGTCACGTCGTCTGTCATCGAATCTCTAAAGCTCTCCCTCACGGTCGGGCTTCTGCCTGTTGAGCTTCGAGCGCGTCCATGAGCGCCTCGGGCGTGAGCGGCACGTGGTCTATGCGGACGCCGGTGGCCTGCTCGACGGCGTTGAGGATGGCGGGGGCGGGGCCGTCCATCGGCAGCTCGCCGATGCCTTTCGCGCCGCCGGGGCCGCCCGCGTACGGGTTCTCGAAGAAGTGGACGCGGATGGGCGGGATGTCGGCGGAGGTCGGGATGATGTAGTTCGTCATCTGCCCGTTCGCCATCCGCCCGTCGCGCCACACGACGTTCTCATACAACGTCCAGCCGATGCCCTGCGCCACGCCGCCCTCGATCTGCCCCGCGGCCAGGATGGGGTGGATGACGCGGCCCACCTCCTGCACGGCGACGAAGTCCTCGACGCGCGCCTCGTACGTTAAGGTGTCCACGCTCACCTCCGCGACGTAGACGGCCCAGGCGTACGCGCCGTAGGCGTCGCCGCGGTAGTGCTCGTCGTCCCACTCGATGTCGCCGGGCTGCTGGTACTGCACGTGCGTCTTCAGCGCGCCGTGGGCGCGGACGTACTCGCCGCACGCGCGCGCCCACTCGTCCCCCGTGTAAGTGTCGCCGACGAGTCGCGCGCCCTTCAGCATCTCCTTAATCTGAAGGGCGGCCGACTCGACGAGCTTGCCGACGATCATCGTCGTGCGCGAGGCGACCGTGGGGCCGCTGTTGGGCACATCGGCCGTGTCGGGCTGGACGACCTCGACCCATTCGTAGTCCAGCCCCAGAGCGTCGGCCGCGATCTGCGCGAAGACGGTCTTCGTCCCCTGCCCGATCTCGGTGCTCGCCGAGAGCACGCGCAGGCGCCCGTCGGCCGTGGCCTCGCAGCCGACGACAGATTGCAGGTACTTCTCGCCCGAGCCCGTGAAGCCCGCGCCGTGCATGAAGGACGCGAAGCCGATGCCGCGCCTGACGCGCGCGCCCTCGTTCTCGCGCGCGAAACGCTCGCGCTTGGCGTGGTAGTCGGTCAGCTCGAAGGCGCGGTCGAGCAGACCCGGGAGGTCTACGTCTTCGTGGATGACCTGTCCGGTGGCGGTCGTCTCGCCCTGCGTGATGAAGTTGCGGCGGCGCAGCTCTTCGGGCGTGAGGCCGACGGCGGCACTCACCTTATCCAGTTGGCGTTCGAGCGCGAAGATGGACTGCGGCGCGCCAAAACCCCGGAAGGCGCCGTGCGGCGGGAGGTTCGTCGCCACGGCGCGCGAGCGTATGCGCACGTTCGGGCAGTTGTAAGGGCCCGCGGCGTGAATCGTCCCGCGCGAGAGCACGACCGAGGAGAGCGTGGCGTAGGCCCCGCCGTCCACGACGAACTCAATCTCCATCCCGAGGAGCTTCCCGTCGCGCGTGACGGCCGTGCGGTGGCGCGTGCGCGAGGGGTGGCGCTTGGTCGTCGCGACCATGTCCTCCGCGCGGTCGTAGATCATCTTGACGGGGCGCCCGGACTTCCACGCGAGCAGCGCGGCGTGACCCGCGATCACCGAAGGGTACTCCTCCTTGCCACCGAAGCCGCCGCCCGTCTCGGTCTGGATGACGCGGATTTTATCTTCCGGCAGGTCGAAGAGTTTGACGAGCGCCTTGTGCACGTAATAAGGGCACTGCATCGAGCCGCGCACCGTCACGCCGGCTTCGGAACTCGCCTCGGCGATGACGCCGTTCGTCTCGATGTAGAGCTGCTCCTGCGCGCCCGTCCGGTACTCGCCCTCGACGACTATCACGTCAGGCGAGTCCCACACCTCGTCAACGTTCCCCTTCTCGACGAGGAAGGTCTTGAAGACGTTGTCCTCGCCCCAGATGACCTCTTTGCCTTCGAGCGAGTCCTCGATGGTGAAGAGGGCGGGCAGCGGCTCTATCTCAATCCGAACCGCGCGGCGCGCCTCTTCGAGCAGGTACTTGTCCGGGTGCGCGAGCAGGAGGACGGGCTCCTCGGCGTGGTTGACCATCGTTTCGGCGAGGTAGGGTTGGTCGTTGAGGATGAGCGCGACGTAGTTGGCGCCGGGCACATCGCGCGCGGTGACGACGGTGAACTCGTCCCACGGGATGCCTTCGTTGAAGTGAATATTCGTGATGCGGCCGCGCGGGGCGGGGCTGCGCACGGTCACGCCGTGGAGCATGCCCGGGAGCGAGAGGTCGTCCACGTACCGCGCCGCGCCCGTCACCTTCGCGCGCCCCTCCTTGCGGGGGACGGATTTGCCGATGTTCTTGTCAGAAGTCATCAGGAAGTTTTCGGCGACTGCCGCAGCGCCGGGAGTGCGAGCGATTGTAGCCCATCGAGAGAGTAACGGGAAAGAACAGACGGCACCGCGAACGGCACGCACAAACAGAACCGCGCGCGGTAGCGAGCGGGTCGGGGTTACGAGATAGACATCACTTCTCGTAACCCCGACCCGCGCGCTACCCCTCGCGGTTCTGTTTGTGCGTGCCGGTCGCGGTGCCCTGTGTTCTTTCCCCGTAAACTCTCGATGGGGGACAAACGCTCGCACACCCGGCGCAGCGGCAGGCGCCGAAAACTTCCA
>JBEVJD010000156.1:0-4547 GCA_040510435.1 Pyrinomonadaceae bacterium
CGGAGTTACGTGATAGACCGGTGTCACGTAACTCCGACCCGCTCGCTACCGCTCGCGGTACTGTTTCGGGCCTTGATTGTCGTATGATAAAGGCCATTATCGGCACGAATCTCAAACACGGAGTCAGAGAGGAATCACTTCCGATGAGAGTGACGCTTAAGATTTGCGCGCTGTTGACGGCGCTGTGCGTGCTCCTGCCGACGGCCGCCGTCGGGCAGCAGAAGAGAGGGGCGGAGTCGGGCGAGCTGGCCGAGCTGAACGCGAAGATACGCCGCTTCGCGCCGACGGTCATCACGGCCGACACGTCGCGCCTGTCGGCGGGCGACCGCCGCGCGCTCGCCAAGATCGTCGAGGCCGCGCGCCTCTTCGACCCGCTCTTCCTGCGCCAGGTCTGGAGCGGCAACGTCGCGCTCAAACAGAAACTCGAAGCCGACAAGACGCCGCTCGGCCGCGCACGCCTGCACTACTTCAACCTCAACGACGGGCCGTGGTCGCAGCTCGACGACAACAAAGCCTTCCTGCCGGGCGTCCCCGAAGAGAAGCCCCCGACGGCCGCGCACTACCCCGACGGCACGACCAAGCAGGATTTCGAGGCGTGGGTCGCCACGCTCACGGAGCCCGAGAAGCAGAAGGCCACGGGCTTCTTCTGGGCCGTCCGGCGCGACCCGGCGGGCAAGCTGAAGCTCGTGCCTTACAGCGAGTTGTACCGCGAATTTCTCGCACCGGCCGCGACGCTCCTGCGCGAGGCCGCGGGGCTGACGACGGACGCGACGCTCAAGAACTTCCTCTCGAAGCGCGCCGACTCTTTCCTCTCCGACAACTATTACGAATCGGACGTGGCGTGGATGGATTTGGACGCGCCGATTGACGTGACCATCGGGCCGTACGAGACATATTCCGACGGCCTCTTCGGCTACAAGGCGGCCTTCGAGGCTTACGTGACGCTGCGCGACGAGGCAGAGACGGCGAAGCTGGGGCGCTTCAGCGGCCTGCTGCAAGACCTCGAAAACAACCTGCCCATCGAGCCGCGCTACCGCAACCCGAAGCTCGGCTCGGCGGCGCCCATTCGCGTCGTCAACGTCGTCTACTCTTCGGGCGAGGGGAACTCGGGCGTGCAGACGGCGGCCTTCAACCTGCCGAACGACGAGAAGGTCGTCAACGAGAAGGGCTCGAAGCGCGTCATGCTCAAGAACGTGCAGGAGGCGAAGTTCCAGAAGACGCTCGTGCCCATCTCGCGCGTCGTGCTTTCGCCGGCAGACCAGCGCAACGTCTCCTTCGAAGCCTTCTTCACGCACGTCCTCGCGCACGAGCTGATGCACGGGCTCGGGCCGCAGACCATCAACGTGGGCGGGCGCGAGACGAGCGTCCGGCAGGAGTTGAAGGACGCGCACTCGGCCATCGAGGAGGCGAAGGCCGACATCACGGGGCTGTGGGCGATGCAGCACCTGATGGACAAGGGGCAGCTCGACCGGCGGTTCGAGCAGACGCTCTACACGACGTTTCTGGCGAGCGCCTTCCGCTCGGTGCGCTTCGGCGTCAAGGGGGCGCACGGCCGCGGCGTCGCCATGCAGTTCAACTACCTGACCGATGAGGGCGCCATCAAGTACGACCCGGCGACGAAGACCTTCTCCATCGTCCCCTCGCGCATCAAGGAGGCCGTGCGGAAGCTGACGGGCGAGCTGCTCACCATCGAGGCCGAGGGCTCGTACGAACGCGCGAAGGCGATTCTGGAGAAGTACGCCGTCGTCCGCCCCGAGATGCAGGGCGCGCTCGAACGGCTCAAGGGGGTGCCCGTGGACATCGAGCCGAGCTACCCGCTGGCGGCCGAGCGCGCGGGCAGGTGAAGGTTCAGCGTACGCACACGCACGGACGAATCCCGTGCCTTGGCGTATAATTCGCCGAATCTGTGGAACAAGGGAGGTGTTATGAGAAAGAGAGGACTATTCTTTCTGTCGGTCGCGCTCTGTCTCGTCGCGGCGTCGGCCGTGTCCGCGTCGGCGCAGTCGAGGCAGTACGTGCAGGGGCAGGTCATCGGCATCGGCGGAAGGCGGGCGGGGCTCAACCGGCCGTTCTCGCTCACGATCACGAACTACAGCTCGCCGGACGACGTGCAGCGTTTGAATGCAGCGCTGCGCTCGGGCGGGCAGGACGAGTTGCTGAGCGTGCTCAGGAGGCTTGACTCGGGGCGCATCTCCATCGGCAACAACGTGGGCGTGAGGGCGAACGCCGTCATCGCGATGCCGAGCGCCGAGGGCGGGACGAAGCTGACCGTGCTCTACGAGCGCAACGTGCCCATCTTCGAGCTGCGGCACGGGACGCGCTCGGCGGACTACCGCTTCGGCTACGCGGAAATCTACCTCGACGCGCGCGGGCGCGGGCAGGGGACTTTCATCCCCGCGGCGAAGGTCAAGCTGGAGGGCGACAACAACTGGGTCGTCGAGGACTTCGGCGAGTTTCCCGCGCGCCTGATGGGGCTCCGCTCCACGGGCGGCGTCGGCGGCCCGCGATAAGTCGGTTTTCAGGACACACAGCAAAAGGGAGAGGCGGGCCGTCGGCCCGCCTCTCCCTTTTGCTGTATTAACTTAAAGCGCGAACCGCTTTAGAAAATCTTGCGCCAGGTGCGCTTGATCCAGTTGCCGGACTTCTTCGCGCCCTTCGCGGTCGCATCGCCGACATCCTCGGCCTTGTCGCCGACCTCGTTGGCGCCCTTCTTAGTCTCGCGCGCCGCTACCTTCGCGCCCTTGGCCGCCTGGCCGGCGGCGTCCTCGGTCTTGTCAGCGGCTTCGGCGCCGACGGCCTTGCCGGTATCGACGGCCTTGCCGCCAACGTCCTCGGCCTTGTCGCCGACTTTCCGTGCGCCCTTCTTGGTCTCGCTGCCGACCTTCTTCGCGCCATCGACGGTGGCGTCCTTCGCGTCGCCGGCCACGTCGGCGGCCTTGCCACCGACATCCTCGGCCTTGTCTGCGGCCTCGTTGGCGCCCTTCTTCGTGGCGCTGCCCGCCTTCTTCGCGCCCTTGACGGTCGCGTCTTTAGCGTCCTCAGCCTTGTCGCCTACCGCTTGGCCGGCGGACTTCGTCTTATCCACGGCCTTGTCAACGTTGCTCTCCTGCGCCGCCACGCCCCCGACGAGCGCGAGCGAGAACAGGAACGATGCCAGAAATTTACGCATTGCCGCATGCCTCCCGTTTAGTGAACACCTGTAGTGAAATCAGTCGCTTTCTACCGCGTGCAGTTTATGTTCGCAAGCAACATGCCACGGCGCGCGGGTGCGGCCCCCGTGCGGTGTCCGGCTGACACCGGGCGGGCGCGGCTGTTATCTTTCTGGGCGGAATGAGTAGCCCCGACAGAGAGGCGCGCGCCGAGGGCGAGGGCGGGCGGGCGTACCTCTTCATGCTCCTCGGCTCGTTCGCGTTCGCGTCGATGGGCGCGTTCAGCCATCTCGCGGGCGAGCGCTGCGACTGGCACCTCGTCGCCGTCGCGCGCGGCTCGCTCGCCTTTCTCTTCACGCTCACGCTCGCGCTGCTGTCCGGCGTCCGGCTCGTGCTCTTCCGCCCGGCCGTGCTCTGGATGCGCAGCGTCTCCGGGAGCATCGGCGTCCTCTTCGCCTTCTACGCGCTGACGCATTTGCCGATCTCGACCTCCCTGACGCTCTCGAACACAGTGCCTTTGTGGGTGACGCTTTTGGCGTGGCCGGTACTCGGGCACAGGCCGCGCGCGTCCGTGTGGGTCGCGGTCGGGACGGGGCTCGCCGGAATTGTTCTGATTCAGAGGCCGGAGGCGGCGGGCGACCGTCTGGCCGCGGCGCTCGCGCTCGCCAACGCCCTGGCGACTTCGGTCTCGATGATCGGGCTCAACCGCCTGGGCGGCGTGGACGCACGCGCCGTCGTCACACACTTCTCGGGCGTGGCCACGGTCTTCACGCTGGCCTTCCTGCTCGTGTCGGGCGGGCGGGTTGACTACGCGCCCCTGCGCGACGCGGGCGTGCTCGGGCTGCTCTTCGCCGTCGGGCTCTCCGCGACCGTCGGGCAACTGGCGATGACGAAGGCGTTCGCCCTGGGTAACCCCTCGCGCGTCTCGGTCGTCGGGCTCATGCAAATCGTCTTCGCGCTCGTCTTCGACCTGCTCCTCTGGCAGAGACAGTTCGGCCCGCTCGTCGTCTTAGGCATCGCCCTCGTCGTCGGCCCCTCGGCCTGGCTCATGCTGCGCTCGCCGTTGAGGAGACAGTCGGCGGCGGTTCACACGACGGGATAAGAATAAGTAGACAGTAGACAGTAGTCAGTAGCCAGTAGGAAGACGAAGCGGCGCGTCCGGTTTGAAAGCCGAGACGGGCCGCCGCTATTTTTCTACTGACTACTGACTACTGTCTATTTCTCTTACTCACTTCACCACGACGTTCACCAAGCGGCCGGGGACGACGACCGTCTTGATGATTTGCTTGCCCTCCGTCCAGGCGCGCACGCGCTCGTCGGCGAGGGCCGCGGCGCGCGTCTCGTCTTCGGTGGCGGAGGCCGGGACGTTGACGCGGCCGCGCAGCTTGCCGTTGACCT
>JBEVJD010000157.1:0-7546 GCA_040510435.1 Pyrinomonadaceae bacterium
CTTTCCGGGGGGGCCGTGTGGGCAATCTCCGGCGTGACCCCGATTGTCAGCCCGTCCCCCCCCCCCCCGCCAAAAACGGGGGGGGTTAAACCGGGGGGGGCGGGGTAATAAAAACCCGCCCCGCCCCCCGCCTTCTCTTTTGCACCGGACGCCTCAACTACGTCGAGGCGTCTCGTCTTTCATCCGCACACGCGGCTCACGAAGCCGTGCTCTCAGGGGCGAGCCACAGCGCGAGGTTGCGCACGTAGGTCTTGACGCCCCCGAGCTTCTCCGGCTCCCTGATAATCTGGTCGCCGGGCGGCTCCGCCAGAAAGCTCGGGCACCCCGCCGAGGTGTCCCAGTTGTAATCCACGAAATGATGAAAGCTCGACTCGGCGACGGCCCGCCCGAGCGTGTTGCCGTGTCCGTCCTGCACGCGCTCGAAGGCGACGATCAGGTTGAAAGGCCGCTGCGTGACCTTGCTCGTGCCGGTCGCGATGACGCGCGCCGCGGACTCGTCTTCCGGCACGCCGACCCCTCCCTCGTGCGGGTGCGCGGGGAAGTATTCGACGCGGCCCGAGGGCGCCGAGTCGTCGCGCAGCAGCTCGTGCGCCGGGCCGGCGGGCGCGACCGTTTGGTAGTCGCCGTTGCTGCCCGAATGGTAGTTCGGCCAGGAAATGTCCTTCGTGTTCTGATCGTCGCGCGCGTGCCGCGTCTCGTCAGGATCGGGGTGTTTACTGTGGAAGTAGTGCGCGCGCCCCACGCCGCCGAGCGTGCAGAGTGAGGAGCCGAGGTCTTGGTGGTCGCGCGTCGAGAGGATGCCGCCGCCGCGCTGGCGGAAGCGCGTGATGCCCTGACAGTCGGCCGTGCTCAGCCCGTCGCCCGCGTCCACGGCGAAGAGCCACAGCTCGTCGAAGTCGGTCGAGTCGAGCCGGCTCAACACCTCTTCGTCGCCGTCGGCGTTCGTCACGCGGTCGCGCGCCGTGACCTCGCAGAGCGCGCGCCCTTCCTCGTCACGGAGCCCGCTCAGGTGCTCGCGCAGCAGGGAGAACCTGCCGACGTGCCAGTCGTCCTCTGTGGCCGGGATGGTCGTCTGCAACAAGATGCGGATTGGTCTTTTCATAGTCCTCGCCTCGTGTGATTAGTCCGCACATACTACTTCAAAGCGACTCGAAGAACATCTCGTCAACGTAACACCAGCCCCAGTCCTCGCCGCGCTCGAAAGACTTGATGATGGGGTGTCGCGTCGTGTCGAAGTGCGCCGTCGCGTGCCTGCCCGGCGAACTGTCACAGCAGCCGACGTGGCCGCACTCCATGCAGAGGCGGAGGTGAACCCACTTGCCCCCGACTTTCAGACAGTCCTCACAACCGCGCGCGCTCGGCGTGACCTCTTTGACCTGATTCAGATGTGTGCAACCGTCAGCCATCCTGTTTCCCCCTTTGCATCTCTCATTCTATCAACCCACTATCGTGGTAGCCTATGGCCGGCGCAAGTGAGGCGGGAGGCTCCGCGGCTCGGCAGCGGCTTGGTGGTGAATCATAATCACGAGCGGTTGAACGGCAGTAGAAGTTGAGTCAGGCGATATACGGAGGAACATCCTTTGATGAACAGCTCATTGTCCAGACCCGTCGTCGTACTTCTGACGTGGCTCACGTCGGTGCTGCTTGCGACGTTCTCCGTCTCTTGCGGGGGGCGAACTCCGGAAGGGCAGACGGCGGGGCCGACCCCTCAGCCCGGTCAGGCGGCCGCGTCGCCCGTCCCCTGGAAGACGATTGAGCCGCCCGCACAGGTCGGCATCCCCGCGGGCTCGCCGAAGCCGCCCGAGCCGGCCGTCAACAGGACTTACTCCGGCGTCGGGGTCATCCGCGCCATCAACCTTGACGAGGGCTGGTTCGAGATAGACCACGAGGATATCGAAGGCGTCATGCCCGCGATGAGGATGATCTGGCGTGTCAAGGAGAAGGCGTTGCTGAAGTCAGTCAGCGCGGGCGACAAGGTCAGATTCAAGGTCGTAGACAACAACGGCAGCGAGTTTGTGACGGAGTTGGCGAAGACGCCGAACGGCGGTTAGCAACTCTTCCGTCGGTAGAAGGGAAGCGGCGACCGTCGCTCTACCATTCGAGCCGCTGGCCGTCGCGGAAGAAGCCGCCGCTCGGCCCGCCGTCTGGGAGCGTCGCCGCCCACACGACCCCGGCCGCGCCCTCCGCGGGCGTGCGCGGCGCGCCGGCCCCGCCCATCTCGGTCGCCCATAAGCGTTTCGAATGTCTTCGTCGTTACACCTTAACTTCCACCCGCGGCAGTCCGTGTTCGGCGTAACCCCTCCGGCGATGCAGGCACTCTATTGAAAGAAGTGAGGAAGGGTCAAACGAATAATCTTGACATTCATGGTGCGGTCACGTATAAAGCTCCGCGCATCCTCAGGGTCTCCGGTTTGGGCCAGCCTTTCGCTCCAACACCAGTAGTAGCTCACGCCGTTTAACTGAGATGGGTTGCCCTGACCATTCCAACTGATCCGTTCCTAGCCGTAATCGAATCAAGCCTAAAAGTCCGTACCCTATCAACTTCATCCGGCGATGAACGACCCGGGTACTCTCACGTCCAGAGGATTCTTCTAACGAACGAATCCGTTTCGACATCCGCAGTAACCCTTCAATGAAAATTAAGATGCGAGCACAGTTGTGGGCGGTGCTGACGGCGCTCACATGCCTCGCCGCGCTCTCCTGGTGCTGGCAGGCGGGTGCGGCCCCGGCGCCGCCGGGCTATGAGATGCCGTACGGCCCGAACCCCTTCGCGCCGTCGAACGCCTCGACGACCACGGGCGAATTCGTCGGCCAGGCCGAGTTCATCCCGGCCGCGCGCTGCGCCTCGTGCCACGCGGGCGTCCACGCCGAGTGGAGGGAGTCCGCCCACCGCAACTCCTTCCGCGAGCCTTTCTACCAGACCAACGTCAAACACCTCATCCGCGACCGCGGCATCGCCGTCACGCGCCACTGCGAATCCTGCCACAACCCGCCCGCGCTCTTTTCGGGCGCGCTCTCGTCAAACGCGAAGATGAAGCGACCGTTCGACGACGAGGGTGTGACCTGCTCGGTCTGTCACAGCATCGAGTCGGTTGCCACGCGCGGCATCGGCAGTTACACGTTGGCGCCGCCCTCGATGCTGATTCGCGCGGACGGGACGCGCGTGCGCGACGCGTCGGACGGAGAGATCAGGGCCGACCTCGACTCGCACCGAAGGGCCGTGATGCGCCCGCTGCTGAAGACGCCCGAGTTCTGCGCCGCCTGCCACAAGGCGGCGGTCGTCCCCGAGATGAACAAGCGCAAGTGGCTGCGCTCCTTCTCGGTCTACGACGAGTGGCAGCAGTCGTCCATGTCGAACGAGACGGTGCAGCCGCTCAACAAGCGCGAGCGCCAGTCGTGCCAGTCGTGCCACATGCCGCCCTCGGAGACCGGCTACCCCTCGCACCGCTGGCCCGGCGCGAACACGGCCATCCCGGCCTTCTACAAGTGGCCGAAGCAGATGGCCGCCACCACCGAATTCTTGCAGTCGCAGGCGCTGGCCGTTGACATCTTCGCGGCGCGCGCCGGCACGGCGTCGGCGGACGAGTTGGTCGCGCCGCTCCTGCCTTCGAAGTCCGGCGCGGCGAACTTCGCGGGCGCGGCCCCCGGCCGGAGTGTGACGGTGGACGTGGTGGTCTCGAACCGCAACGTCGGCCACTCCTTCCCGCCCGAGCAGCGCGACATCTACGAGGCCTGGCTCGAATTCGAGGCGAAGGACGCCGCCGGGCGCGTCGTCCACCACAGCGGCGCGGTCAGCGCCGACGGGTCGCTCGAAGCATCGGCGCACGCCTACCGCACCATCCCGATTGACAGCGCCGGGAACCCGATCACCAAGCACGACATCTGGAACACGCGCGTCGGCGCGTTCGACCGGCACATCCCCGCCGGTCGCTCCGACCTCGGCAGCTTCAGCTTCAACGTCCCCGCCGGCGCGCGCTTCCCCCTGCGGCTCACGGCGCGGCTCAACTACCGGCGCTTCAACAAGCACTACATGGACTGGGTCGCGCGCGACACGAAGGGCGTGACCTCGCCCGTCACGCAGATGGCCGAGGCGTCGGCGGTGCTGGCCGACGGCGTGGGCGCGCCCGCGTCCGCACAGGCGGCGGCCAATGCCGATTTGCGAAAGCGCTGGCGCTCCTACGGCGTGGCGCTCTTCGACCTCCAACGCCACGGGCAGGCGGCCGCGGCCTTCGAGCGCGCCCTCGGCTATGCGGAGGGCGGGACGATGGACGAGGCGGCTTCGTGCGTTGACGTGGTGATGGCGCTGCTGCGCCGGGAGCGCGCGGGCGAATCGACACAGACGCTCGAACGCGCCGCCGCTTACCTCGCGCGCGCGCTCAAAGCCGCCCCGGGCTACCCGCGCGCGCGCTACTTCCGAGGGGTGCTGTCGGTCAAGCGTTTCAGCTACACGCAGGCGCTCGAAGACTTCGAGGGGCTGTCGCGCGAGTTCCCGCGCGACCGGCAGACGTGGCACCAACTCGCCGTGCTCTACCTCCTCCAGCGGCGTGACCGCGAGGCCCTGACCGCCTACGAGCGCGTGCTTGAGATAGACCCGGACGACAACGAGGCCAACTTCAAGCTCGCC
Organism: Pyrinomonadaceae bacterium; assembly: GCA_040510435.1. GTDB lineage: Bacteria > Acidobacteriota > Blastocatellia > Pyrinomonadales > Pyrinomonadaceae > QHXN01. The sequence continues at coordinate 4,625 of JBEVJD010000157.1, forward strand.
GGCCTCTACTGGCGCTTCCGCATGACCGACCGCGCCAAGCTCTTGCAGGACGCCTTCCAGTCGCGCCACCCCGACACCGTCGGCGAGACGCTGCGCCGCGAATACCTCCGAGCGCGCCCGGAAATCTACCTGACCTGGCCGTGGCACGAATACGGCGACAACCCCATAGGCTCGACACCATGAAAACTGCCCCTTCCCCCTCCGCCGGTAAGCTCGTCGGCCCTGCCCAGAGAGTCGGCGCGCGACGCCTCGCCTTCGTCGCGTGCACGGTGCTGCTCGGCGTCGTCATCGCCGGGGCCGCGTTCGTCGCGGCGCAGTCGCCAGCCGTGCCCGTCGTCGCCACCGTCCGCCACGCGCCCGTCCTGAACGGCCGCGTCGAGGGCTCCGTGCAGATGCTCGCGGGCGAGTACCTCAACCTCAACACCGGGAACGTCGTCAAGGGCGACCTGCTGGTGCCCGGCACCCCGAACGTAGTCAAGAACGGGTTGCCCATCTATCAGGGGACGAAGGACGGGAGCGGGAGCGCGTCACCCTCGAACTATCAGGTCACGCTCAACACCGGCTCCGAGGTGCGCCACGTCGTCCGCCGCACAGACCCCTTCACGCTCGCGCCCGTCCCCGTGCCGCCGGCCCCCGTGGGGACGCGCTACGTCAGCATCAACCTCCCGGGGCAGAGCGTCGGCACCTGGGCGACCGTACGCAACCTCACGCTCAACTCGGGCGTCGGCTCTTACACCGTCCCGGCGGGGACTTACGGGGCGTTCACGGCCAACGCCGGCGCCTCCTTCGTGCTCGGCGTGGCCGGGGCGACGCAGGCGAGCGTCTACAACTTCGAGGACATCACGCTCAACAGCCTTGCTAACCTCCACGTCGTCGGCCCCGTGGTCGTTAACGTGGCGAACCGCGTGAGCGCCAACAGCCTGTGCGTGATGGGCTCGGCGCAGAACCCGGGCTGGCTCGTGCTCAACGTCTCGCGCTACGACGTGACCATCAACGGGAGCGAGCTTAACGGGTTGGTGCGCGCGCCGGCCGGCACGGTCAACATCAGCGCCGGTCGCCTGCGCGGCTCCGTCGCCGCTGACCGACTCAACCTCAACGCCGGTGTCATCATCGGCGTCACGACCGACACGACCGCGCCGATTGTCGCCATCACGCAGCCCGCCGAAGGGCTCCTGACGCGGGCCGCCAGCGTCACCGTCAGCGGCACCTTCAGCGACGACAGCACGACGACGGTCAAGGTCAACGGCGTCGCCGCGACTATCAGCGGCAACAACTACAGCGCCTCCGTCCCGCTGACCGAGGGAGCCAACACGCTGCGCGCCGTCGCCACCGACTCCGCGGGTAACAGCAGCGAGGCGACGCGCGCCGTCACGCGCGACTCGACGCCCCCGGCTGTCTCGATTCAGCAACCGGCCGCCGGCAGCTACACCAACGCCGGCTCGGTCACGGTCAACGGCACATACAGCGACCAGAGCGCCGCGGTCATCACGGTCAACGGCGTGGCGGCCACGCTCCAGGGCGGCGGCTACAGCGCCTCCGTCCCGCTCGACGAGGGCGCCAACACCATCAGCGTCGTGGCGTCGGACGCGGCGGGGAACCAGTCGCAGGCGTCGCGCGAGATCGTCCGCGACACGGCGGCGCCCGCGGTCACCATCGGGCAGCCGCTCGACGGGCAAGTCACCGGCGCCGCCAGCGTCAACGTCACCGGGACGTTCAGCGACGCCACCACAACGGCCGTCACGGTCAACGGCGTGGCCGCAACCCTGAGCGGCAACGGCTACACGGCCGCGGTCGCGCTCGCGGAGGGCGCGAACTCTATCCTGGTTGTCGCTACCGACGCGGCGGGCAACAGCTCTGAGGCCGCGCTGGGCGTGACGCGCGACAGCGTCGGGCCCTCAATCAACCTGAGCCTGCCCACGAATAACTTCGTCACTAACTCGACCTCGGTCACCGTCTACGGGACGGTGACCGACGCGACGCTGGTGGGGATTTCAATTACGAACGGCGGCGTCTCCATCGACGGCGAGACCTTCAGCGGTCAGGCCGTGCTCCCCGAGGGCGTCTCTCAACTCCGCGTGGTCGCCACGGACGCCGCCGGCAACCAGACGGAAGTGACACGCACGGTGACGGCGGACGAGACTGACCCCGTCCTCAGTGAGCTGTCGCCCGCCGAAGGCACGGTCGTCGCCGCGCGCAACGTGACGGTGCAGGGGCGCGTGAGCGACTCGACGACCGTCGCCATCAACGTCGGCGGCGTCAGCGCGGGCGTCGGTGCGGACGGCCTCTTCTCCGCCGCGGACGTTCCTCTCGCCGAGGGCGAGAACACGCTGCTCGTCACGGCGACGGACGCCACCGGCAACAAGACCGTCGCGGAGCTGAACCTGCGCGGCAAAGACCTGACGCCGCCCGCGGCCCCGCAACTCTTCGCCGCCCCGACCCGGACGCGTCTCTCGGAGCTACCCGTCGAGGGGAAGGCCGAGCCGGGCGTGACCGTCCACATCACCGGAGGGGCGGAGCCCATCTCGGCCAACGCCGCCGCCGGCACCGGCCTCTTCCTCGCGCCGGTCAAACTGGCCGCCGGGGCGAACGCTTTGACCGTGACGGCCACCGACGCCGAGGGCAACGTCTCGCCCCCTGCGACCGTGCAGGTGGTCAGCGACCCGCAGGCGGCGCTCCCGCCCACGGGGCAGCCGGCATACATCAGCGTCAGCATCGGCGACACACAGCGCGGGCTGGCCGGCGCCGAGTTCCCGCGGCCGCTCGTCGCGGTCGTCACCGACCGTTTGGGGACGCCCGTCTCAGGCGTCCCGGTCTCGTTCAACGTCGTGCAGGGCGGCGGCCACTTCGTTGACGGCCCGGCCGTTGTGCAGGTGCAGACGGACTCGGACGGCTACGCGCGGGCGCGCTACGTCGCGGGCGCCG
>JBEVJD010000158.1:0-10010 GCA_040510435.1 Pyrinomonadaceae bacterium
GGTCGGCGCGGTCTTGTCGATCTTGACGACGAGGCTCTGCGTCGTCTCCTCGTTGCCCGCGGCGTCGGTCGAGCGGTAGAGGACGACGTGCGTGCCCTCGTCGCTCAGGATGAAGGCGCCCGCGTAGGGCTGCCACGTCTGCCCGCCGTCCGTCGAGTAGACGGTCGAGGCGACGCCCGAGCAGTTGTCCGACGCGTCGAGGCTGATCGAGACGTTCGACGTGTACCAGCCGTTCTGCCCGTTCGGCGTTGCGGGCTGCGGCACGGCGACGGTCACGGGCGCGAGCGTGTCGAGGACGGCGTCAGAGACGAGACCCGGCACGACGTTGAAGCAGAAGTATTGCGCGCCGGCCTGCGCGCGGTACGAACCGGGCTGAAGGTCAACGGCGCCGAAGAAGCCGTTGCCGTCCGTCTTCGTCGAGCGCGTCGCCTGTGTGTCGAGGTTCTCGATGGTCACGGCGACGGTGTCGAGCGGCTGGCTGTCGGAGTCGAAAGCCTCGCCCTTCACGTGCCCCTTCGTCGGCGCCATCTTCCAGGAGAAGGTCGGGATCGCGGCCGTGTCGGCGAAGATGGGCGTCTGCCCCGCCGGCTCGTAGAGCGTCGCGCCGTTGACGGACTTGCCCGTCGTCAGCCCCGAGGCGAACTCGGCGAAGGTGCGCGCGGGCGTGGTGACGGGCGCGGGGATAGCGAACGGGTTGTTGGTGACGGCGATGTTGCTGGTCGCCATCGAGAAGAAGATGATGCCGCTCAAATTCGTGCCGCCCGCGGGCGTGAGCGTGCGGCGCGTCTGGCGGAGCGTGCCTTCGATGGCGTTGTTAGCGGCGCCCTGACCCATCAGCCCCGCGCGGTCGTAGAGGTGCGTGCGCAGCCACGCGTCCCACTGGTCGTACTGCGGGCGGACGGTGGCGGTGTGCTCGGCCTTGTAGGCCATCGGGATGGCGAGGTCGAGGATGCCCTCCTGCGTCCACGCGCGCCAGTCCTGATAGACGCGCCAGAACGCTTCGGCCGAGTTCCACGTCGGGTCGTTCGTGTTCGGGATGCCGCCGAAGGCGATGAGCGCGGCCGAGACTTTGAGCTGCGGCTTGATGGCGAGCGCTTCGAGGTAGACGCGGCGGACGACGTTCGTCACCTGGTCGCGCCGCCACTGGTTCCACTGCGGGTTGTTCGTCGCGGGCGGGGGCGCACCGACCTCGATGCCGTTGACGCGCTGGAAGCGCTCGACGCTCGTTGTGTTGTAGCCGACGTTGGTGCCGTTCGAAGGCGTCTGCGCGGGCTGCCCCGCGGCGACGCCGAACTCGGGGTAGCGGATGCGGTCGAGGTGCAGGCCGTCTATGTCGTAGTTGGCGACGAGGTGCCTGACCACTTCGGCGGTGTACTTCGCCGCGTCGGGGTGGCCGAAGTCTACCCAGAAGTCGCTGCCGAAGCGGTGCCCCTGGTAGGTGATGCCCGGCGTCGCGGGGGCGTCGGGCAGCAGCGTGCGCGTGAGCCAGTTGTTCGGCCCCGGCGTGACGGTGTTGGTCGCGGCGTTGAAGCCGCCGTGGAGGTTGAAGACGTGGTTCGGGTTCTCGGGCGGGAAGAGGTTCGGCGCGCGCCCCCAGACGGCGTTCATGATGACGAAGGCGTGCACCTCGATGCCTTCCGCGTGCGCGGTGTCGATGACATCCTGCAAGGCGTCGAACCCGGGCTGAATCGGCGTGCGGTCGCCGGGGGGTTCGAGCGAGTTCAGGTACCACGAGTCGCCGCGCCGCCGCACCTGCACGAAGACGGCGTTGGCGTTGGCGGCCTTCGCGTTGTTGACTACGGCGAGCACGTCCGCGTGGTTGTTGAGGTTGGTGTTGAAGGTGTCTACCCAGAAGGCGCGGTACTCCGTGCGCGACTGGGCGCGCAGCGCGGCCGGCGCGCCGAGCGTCAGCAGCAGGAGCGCGAAAGCGGTTAGCACGCGGCGCGCGCGGACGCCGCGTCCCGTTTGATTGTTCATGTTCTCCCCCGGCGGCGCGCGCCGCCCGCACACAATGACAGCGAAGTGAGATTCGGGGCTTTCGGTGTCTTGAAGTTGAATCTTGAAAACGTTGGGAGCAGCGGTTTTCTACTACCGCGCAGCGGCGGTTGTCAACAACGACTCTCAGTCGCAGACCGGCAACGGCCGCGATAGCGTCAGTACCACCCGCGGTAGCGGATGGGCCCAAGCTCAAGCCGGACGACGATTGATAACAGCGCGGCTCTCATCAATCATCACTCCGTCAGCGGGAGACCCACCCGCTACCGCGGGTGGCACTGACCCGGTCACACTCACAGTTGACTCTTTACGCGGCGCGCGTCGCTCTCTTATGCTGCGGCGCATGAGAAAGAGAATCACGCTCGCCGCGATGGTGCTGGCCTCCCTCCTGTGCGCCGGGTTCGCGTTCGCGCGGCAGGAGCCGCAGCAGCAGCACGCGCGCTGGGAGTACAAAGCGACCTGCGGCCGGCCCGACCTCAACAAGCTCGGCGAAGAGGGCTGGGAGCTGACGGCCGTGACGCAGGACGGCAACGTCGCCTGCCTCTACTTCAAGCGCCGGAAGTAGGCGCCCCGCCCCGACTCTCCCCGAAGGCCCGCGACGCCCCGTCGCGGCGCGCGCCGCCGTGCGCACGCAGATTTCCACGGGCCGGTGCGCGCAGGCGTGAGATAAAAAATATTCCAACGCCCGCGTTAGACCGGGCGCTCCCGCGCGTCTTTAATGATGAGGCGCCGCGAACACGGACGCGCCTCGATCTCTTCATGCTGAGCCTTCGCAAAACAGAGTCAGACCCGGAAGATTTGTTCGCGCGCAACTACGCGCGGCTGCTCCGCTGGTCGTTACAACTCACGGGCGGCGACCGCGCGACGGCCGAAGACCTGCTGCACGACGTGTTCGTCCTCTTCACCCTGCGCGGCCCCGAAGTGGACGCGGTCACGAACCTCGACGCCTACCTCTACACGATGCTGCGCAACCTGCACGTCTCGCGCCTGCGCCGGCAGACGCGCGCACGCACCGAGCAGTTCTCCGTGGTCGAGTTCGACTCGGCGGAGGCGGGGCTGCACGCGCTCACGGCCTTCGACCGGGTGCGCGTGCGTGAAGAACTGCGGCGCGTCTGCCACTACGCGTGCGCGCGGAAGGAGCGCGCGAAGTCGGCGTGCGCGCTGATACTGCGCTTCTTCCACGGCTACTACCCCAGCGAGGCGGCGCGCGTGCTGCGCACTTCGCGGCCGGCCGTGGACGTGCGTCTGCGCGAGGCGAGGGCCGAGGCGCGTCTCTTCCTCGAAAGCCCCGAACGGCTCGGCCATCTCGAAGAGCTTGCGTTGGAGACCGCGCAGCCCTCCGATTTCGGGCGGACGGACGACCTGCTGCAAGAGCTGCGGCGGACGGTCTTCCGCTCGCGCCGCGGCGAGTGCCTGACGCGAAAAGGTCTAAGTGAGCTTTACGACCCGGCGTCCGCGCTGCTGCCGACGCAGGCGCAGTTGGCGCACGTCGTGAGCTGCGCCGTGTGCCTCGAAGAGGTGAACCGCCTGCTCGGCCTCGCGCCACTGTCGGAGCGCAACCCCGTGGACTCGGCCGACCGCGAGCCGCGCGGGAAGGGCGGCGACGGAGGCGGCGCGGGCGGAGGGCTGTCGCCGCAGAAGTTGAAGCGGCTCCGCCGCCGCGCGGCCGAGACGTTCGAGCACAAGCCGCGCGAGCTGTGCGTCTCGGTCAACGGCTACCTGCGCGGCGCGCAGCGCGTCACTTCCGTATCGAGCGAGCTCGACCTCGTCATCGACACGAACGAGCCTTTGAGCTTCGTCGAAATCCTGAGCGAGCAGGACGTGCGTCTGCTCATGCTCCCGCTCACCGCGCCGCCCGAGGGCGACGGCGAGCAGTCGGCCGCCGTGACCCTGAGCGACGGCCGCCGCCTCGAAATCTCGCTACGCTTCCGCAGCCCGTGGCCCGCCTTACGTCTCCTCTATCACGACCCGACGTTCGACTTCGCGGCCGAGACCGCGGCCGAAGACGCGACGCTGCCGGCGGACGCGGGCACTCATGAGGAGACCGGCGCGCGCGACTCTTCCGCTCACAAACAAAGGCTCGGGCCGGGCGCGTGGCTCGCGTCGCTGGCACGAAGACTCTTCGGCCGCGGCGGCTTCGGCGGCTTCATGTTGAGGCCGGGCCCTCTGACGGCGGCGCTCGCGCTGATTCTCGTCATGGCGATTCTCTTGATGAGGACGCCCGAGACGCCGGGCGTCAACGCGGCCGACCTGCTGCGCCGCTCGGCGGTCGCGGAGGAGGGCGCGAGCGGCGGCGCCAACACCGTCATGTTCCGCGCCGTCACGCTCGAAGAGACGGCGGGCGCGGGTCGCGCGCCGACCGCGCGGCGGCGCATCGAGGTCTGGAAGAGCGCCGAGCGCGGCCTGACCGTGCGCCGCCTCTACGACGAGCACGGCCGTCTGCTCGCGGGCGAGTGGCGCGGCCGCGACGGCGCGAGCACCGTCTATCGCGCGGCCGGGGCGCGCGGCGGGGCGGGCTCGCCCTGGGACGTGGACGCCGCGTGGCAGTACGACCCCTCGGCCGCAGACTTCGACAAGCTCACGGCTTCAGCCGCCGACGTGCGCGTCGAGGAGAGCGCCGACACTTACCTGCTCGCCTACGATTCCGAAGGCTCCGGTGACGGCGTCGCGTCGGCGCGACTCCGTATCAGGCGCAGAGACCTCCACGCCGTCGAGCAGACGCTCACGGTGCGCGAGGCGGGCTCGGAGCGCCGACTGCGCTTCGCCGAGGTCGGCTACGAGCGGAAGCCGAAGTCGTCCGTCCCGCCTTCGGTCTTCGAGCCCGACGCGCTGCTGCTCTCGCCCGGCTCCGTGCGCGTCGAGCGACCTGCCGCAATTGACGACGCGCGGGCGGCAGTCGAAGCACAAGCCCAGGGTCGAAGCGGCGCGGCGCGGGGCGCGAGCACGATTGCCACGGCCGCGCTCGAAGTCGAAGTGCTCGGGCTCCTGAATCGCGCGGGCGCAGACCTCGGCGAGCAGGTCAGCGTGTCGCGCACGCCGCAGGGGCCGCTTTACGTGCGCGCCATCGTCGAGACCGACGCGCGCAAGGCGGAGCTGCTGCGCGCGCTCGCGCCCGTAGCAATGAACCCGGCCGTGCGCGTCGAGATGGTGACCGCCTCCGAGGCCGCGCGGCAGTCCCGGCAGAATCCGTCTGCGCCCGAAGTCATTCAGGAAGTCGCCCCCGCGGGGAACCGCGTCGCGGCCGACGCGGAGTTGCGCCTCTACTTCTCAGAAAGAGGCGGGCGCGGCGGCGAGCAGTTGGAGTCGGAGATCATACGCTTCGCCGTGCGCGAGTCGGCGCGCTCGCGCCGCGCGCTGCAACACGCGTGGGCGCTCAAGCGTCTGGCCGCGCGCTTCGACGCGCGCGAGCTGGCGGCGCTCGACGAGGGCGCGCGGCTCAAGTGGCTCTCGATGATCCGCGAGCACGCGGAGGCCGTGCGGCGCGAGGCGTCGGCGCTCGACGCAGAGTTGCGGCCGGTCTTCTCTCCTGCGGCGGCGGGCGTCGGCGGGGACACGCCAATCGAAGAGGCGGGGCTGGCCGAGGCCGCCGGGCAACTGCTGTCGCTCTGCTCCGAGATAGACCCGGCCGTCCGCTCGGCCTTCGCCGTCTCGAATGGCGGGGCGTCGGCGGCGGCGCTCAAGTCGCCGCGCTTCTGGCGCGCGCTCCGCGGGGCGGAGTCGCTGGCCGGCCGCATCGCACAGGGGGCACGAAGATGAAGTCAGAAGTCAGGAGTCAGAAGTCAGAAGTGAAGACGAACGGCGTCGCGGCGCTCGTCGTCGGCCGTGAGAGACGCGCCCCCTTTATCTTCACGCTGTTGCCTTTTGTCTTCTGCCTTCTTACTTCCAACGTGTGGGCGCAGTCGGCGACGGCGACGTTGAGCGGGACGGTGGTGGACGAGCGGGGCGCGGTCGTCGTCGGCGCGGTCGTGACGGTGTCGAACGCGGCGACGGGGTTGCAGCGGCAGGTCGAGACGAACGGCGAGGGTCAGTTCACCTTCCCGCTGCTGCCGCCGAGCGCCTACACCGTCCGCGTCGAGCGCGACGGCTTCGCGCCGGTCGAGGTGCGCGATGCGGTCTTGAGCGTCAATGACCACCTCGCTTACCGCGTCCGCCTGCGCGTCGGGGCCGTCGGCGCCTACGTCCTCGTCGAAGACGTGCTGACGGTCGAGGAGTCGCCGTCGGTCAGCACCGTCGTCAACCGCCGCTTCGTCGAAAACCTGCCCCTGAACGGCCGCAGCTTCCAGACGCTCTTCGAGCTTGCGCCCGGCGCCGTGCTCACACGCACGAGCTTCAACGAGCAGGGTCAGTTCTCCGTCAACGGTCAACGCGCCAACGCCAACTACTTCACCGTGGACGGCGTCTCGGCCAACTTCGGCGTGAGCGCGGGCGGCGCGCCGGGGCAGGCCGCGGCCGGGAGTCTGCCGGCCCTTTCGGCGCTCGGCGGGACGAACAGCCTCGTCTCAATCGAGGCGGTCGAGGAGTTCCGCATCCAGACCTCGACCTACGCGCCCGAGTTCGGGCGGCTGCCCGGCGCGCAGGTCTCGGTCGTCACGCGCACGGGGACGAACGGGCTGCGCGGGAGCGCGTTCTACTACTTCCGCCACGACGCGCTCGACGCGGCGGACTGGTTCGCGAACAGCCGTGGACTGCGCAAGCCCGAGCTGCGGCAATCGGACTTCGGCGGCTCGGCCGGCGGCCCCGTCGTGCGCGACCGGCTCTTCTTCTTCGCCTCGTACGAAGGTCTGAGGCTCACGCAGCCGCAGGTCGTCATCACGGAAGTGCCCCCGCCCGCGCTGCGCGCCGAAGCGCCCGCGGGCCTGCGCCCCTTCCTCGCGGCCTTCCCCCTGCCGAACGAGCGCGACCTCGGCACAGGGCTCTCGGAGTTCGCCGCGAGCTACACGGACGCGGCGCGGCTCGACGCGGCGAGTCTGCGGCTCGACGCGCACCTCAACCGGAGCCTCTTCGTCTTCGGCCGCTACAACCGCGCGCCGTCCGAGGCGCTCCAGCGCGGGCGCGGCTTCGTCTTCGGCCGGAGCGGCCAGAGCCTCAACACGCTCAGCCGCACCTCCTCCGGCGCGGAGACGCTGACGCTGGGCGCGACGCACGCCGCCTCGACGCGGCTGAGCGCCGACGTGCGCTTCAACCTGAGCCGCGCGCGCGGCCGCACGCTCTTCACGCAGGACGACTTCGGCGGGGCCCTGCCGCTCGCGCCCGCGCTCTACGCGCCCGCGGGCACGCCGCCCGAAGACACGCGCTTCCTCCTGCTCATCGCTGGCGGCGTCAACACGAGCCTCGGCGTCGGCCCGAACGCCGACAACCGGCAGCGGCAGACGAACGCCGTAGGGACGCTCTCGCTCGTCGCGGGCTCGCACCAGTTCAAGCTCGGCGCGGACTACCGCCGACTGACGCCCGTCTACGCCCCGCCGCGCTATTCCCTCTCGGCCATCTACGGCAGTTCGACCGGCTTCGACACACAGTCGGCCGTCATCGACGTGCGCGCAGGGCGCGCCCTGTTGACCGTCACATCGGAGACCGCCCCGCGCCTCCCGCTCTTCCAAGACTTCTCTGCCTTCGCGCAGGACACTTGGCGCGTGACGCCGCGCCTCACCCTCACCTACGGCGTGCGCTGGGAGCTGAACCCGCCGCCCTCCGAGCGCACGGGGCGCGAGCCGCAGCTCGCCACCTACACGGACGACTTCACGGCCGTCGCGCTCGCGCCGCGCGGGACGCCGCTCTGGCAGACCTCCTACGCGGACTTCGCCCCGCGCGCGGGCGCGGCCCTCCGCCTGTCGGAGTTGACGACGCTGCGCGGCGGCGTCGGGTTCTACTACGACACGGGCGGCGGGCAGGCGGCGCAGGTCTTCGGGAGCCTGCACCCTTACACCTCGGTCAAGACCGTGAGCCCCGGGGTGCTCCCGCTCACGCCCGAGCAGGCCGCGCCCGCCGCGCCGAGCGCCGTGCCGCCCTTCAACACGCTCTACTCGTTCGACCCCCATCTGAAGACGCCCTACTCCGTCCAGTTCAACCTGACGGCCGAGCGCGCGTTGGGGCCGCTCCAGTCCCTCTCGGCTGCTTACGTCGGCGCGGCCGGCCGGAGGCTTCTGCGGCAGGGGACGCAGCCGGGCACGGTCAACTTCCGCGACACACGCGTGGTCTCTAACACGGCGCGCTCCGACTACCACGCGATGCAGTTGCAGTTCCGGCGCGCGTCGCGCGGCCGGCTGCACGCGCTCGCCTCGTACACGTGGTCGCACGCCATCGACAACGCCTCGGACGACTCGTCGGTCAACGCCTCCGTGCGCCAGCTCAACCGCGCGCCCGAGCGCAGCTCGTCCTCGTTCGACGTGCGCCACGCGGCCTCGGCCGCGCTCAGTTACGACTTCCCGAGGCGCACGCGCGGGTGGGCGTCGCGCCTCGGCGGCTGGTCGGCCGACGCGGTCTTCCACGCGCGCACGGCGACGCCCTTCAGCGTCTACGACGGCCGCAGCCTCCCGACCGGCGACGCCGTCGAGCTGATCTACCCGACCGTGCGCACCCTCGGCCTAATCTTCCTCGACGACCCGACGGTGGCGGGCGGACGCCGCGTCAACCGCGAGGTCTTCAACATCCCCGGGCCGGGCCGGACGCTCGGGCGCAACGGGCTGCGCGGCTTCCGGATGTGGCAGTTGGACGCGGCGCTGCGCCGCAGCTTCCGTCTGACGGAGCGCGCCGCGCTGCAACTTCGCGCAGAGGTCTTCAACGTCTTCAACCACCCGAACTTCGGCAACCCGGTCGGCGACCTGCAAAGCGGACTCTTCGGGCAGTCGATCCAGATGCTCGGGCCGAGCCTCGGCGCGGGCGGCGTCAACGGCGGCTTGAGCCCCGTCTATCAGGTCGGCGGCCCGCGCTCGGTGCAGTTGGCCTTGAAGTTACATTTCTAGGGTTACGCTCGCCCTCCCGGGGGGGCGACGTGAAGGAGGGCCCGCGCGGCGTCCGTCCGTGCGAAGGGCAAGGGGAGTGCCCCCGCGCGGCGGGCACGCAAGGGCCCTCCATTAAGCTCGTCGGGTCACCGACAACGCCGTCCGGCGGAAGCACATTCAAAATCCGTTCAGTCCGCCGCCAAAGGGAATGGAGCGCGGAGGGGGCCGGGCGGCGCGTCGCCTTCGTAGAGGACGCGTTCGAGGAAGAGACCGGAGGGCGGTGCAGTCCAGGCGGCGGGGGCGTTGGAGTATCGCTCAAAGAGCCCGCCGAACTCTTCCGCGGATAGATTCCCGCGCCCGACCTCGACGAGCGCGCCCACCAGACGCCTCACCATCTTCCAGAGGAAGTGGCTCGCGCCGACGCGGAAGAGGACGAGCCCGCCCTCCGTCACGACCTCCGCGCGCAAGACCTCGACGAGCGTCGAGCGCTGCTCCGCGGGGCTCTCGCAGAACGAGCTGAAGTCGTGCCGCCCCGGGATGAGACCGCACGCCGCGCGCATCGCAGCCACGTCCAGCCTGTCCCGAACCCACCAGACGAAGGGCTTGCCGAACGCCGTCCGCCGCGTCGCAATCTGGTAGACGTAGTAGCGCGCGACCGCGTCGTGCCGCGCGTGGAAACCCGCGCGCGCGTTCGAGACGCGCAGGACGTTGATGTCGTGCGGCAGGAGCTTGTTCAAGCCCGCCTTCAACTGCGCGGGGTCGGGCGCGCGCCCCGTCGGCTTCGACTTCAGGTGCGCGACCTGACGGAGCGCGTGGACGCCCGCGTCCGTCCGACCCGAGCCGCCGACATCGACGCGGGAATTTAAGAACTGCTCCGCGGCTTTCATCAACTCGCCCTGCACCGTGCGCGCGTGCGGCTGCGTCTGCCAGCCCGCGTAGCGCGTCCCCTCGTATTCAACGTCCAGCCTCCACACTCGCATCGTGCCTGTATACTAAACCCACCGGCGTGAAAAACAGACTGTGGCACATGAACGCGGACTTCGAGGTCGAGCTGGCGCACGACGCCGTCGCGCCCGC
>JBEVJD010000159.1:0-5712 GCA_040510435.1 Pyrinomonadaceae bacterium
GGCGGTCTGCACCAGCAGATGGAACACTTCGGAGAGGCGCGGGAGTTGTACGAGCAGGGCCGGGCGCTCTTCACGAGGCTCGGCGACGTGTCCGGCACGGCGTCGGCGCTCAACGCCATTGGCGTCCTTGCGCTACAGATGACGAGCTACCACGAAGCCGTCGAACTCTTCCGGCAGTGCGCCGAGTTGTGCAGGAGGATAAGGAATAAACGCGGCGAGGGCATGGCGCTATCCAACCTGGGCCGCGCGCTGCTCGGGCTCGACCGCCCCGGCGAAGCTCTGGACGCTTCCCGCCTCGGCCTGAACATTTTCACCGAACTGAAAGACCTGCCCGCGGAGAGTTTCGTGCTCGAAAGCATGTGCTGGGCTTTGGAGCGGGTGGGGCAATCTGAGGAGGCGCTTCAGATGTTACAGCGCAGGCTGAGGATTGAAGAATTGCGCGGCGACCAGGACCGCACCGTTGCTTCGACACTCAAAGCCCGCGGCGAGTTGCTCCAACGAATGGGCAGATTCGAAGAGGCGCTCGCCTCCTTCGACCGCTGTTTAAAAATGTATGAGGGACTGGAGGATACGCTCGGCATGGTCGCCGCCCTCAAAGGCCGGGGCGCCGTGCTCGAAGTAATGGGGAGCGTTGAGGCAGCCGCCACCGCATACGAAGAGGCTCTGCGCCTGTCGCCCGACGACGAAGAGGTGCGGCGGAGTCTCGAAAGACTCTCGCCGTCAGAAGACCCACAGAGCCCGTCAGCGGCCTGACCTCGACTCGCCCGCCGTCGGCCGCGCCTGCCTTTCAGACTCAGAAAATCTCCGAGCCCTTGCGGACGACCGACCAGGCCACGTCGGTGAGGGTGTGGCTGGCGGCGCCCCACCAGAGGCCGGCGAGCACGGCCGCGAGCGCCTGCGGGCCAAAGCCGTAGGCGGCCGCCGAAGCCTCGACGAAGTGCCAGCCCTGGACGACCTCGCGCCAACCCGGCGCCGCCCCCCCCGAGAGGAAAACCGCACGCGCGTAGACGCACGCCCACGCCACCAGCGTCACCACGGCCGCGAAGTACACGACCCGGATGAGCGTCCCGAACACGATGCCGTGCGACCAACGCGAGCGGTGCCGGAAGACCGCTTTGTACGGGAACCACAGGAAACGCAGCGGGCCCCAGCGCGTGTACTGCCGCGACTGGATGTCGAGGTCGGGCCCGAACATCAGCCCCCCGAACAGCATCGCCGCGGTCGCCGCTGCGCTCAGCCACACGCTCCCCGTCAGCCCCCACGCCGCCGCAAACGTCGGCGGAGCCAGCACCAGCGTCACCATGTCGTGAGTCTTTCCCGAAGGCATAGCAGTAGTAGACAGTAGACAGTAGACAGTAGTCAGTAGAAAAGCCTTCTTTCTACTGACTACTGACTACTGTCTACTGTCTACTTGCTTATAGCACGTGCCGCGCGGCGGAGACCAGCCGTTTGCCCGTGCGTCGGGCGGGCGTGTAAACTGTGCAGCTTCGTCGGAAGGGTCATGGGTAAAAAAGGTAAGGCGCAGGAATTTTTGGAGTACGCGGCGGCGCGGGCGCTGCTGTCGGGGATCGGCGCGCTGCCGCGGCCGACGGCCGTCCGGGTGGGCCGTGCCCTCGGGCGCGCGACCTACCGTGTCGCCGGGGGCTTGCGGCGCACGGGACTGCGTAACCTTGAGCTGGCCTTCCCGGAGATGGGCGCGGAGGAGCGCGAGCGAATCCTGCGCGGCTCGTTCGAGAGCCTCGGCCGGCAGCTCGGCGAGGTCAGTCAGTTCCCGCGCGCCACGCCCGAGCAACTGCGCGCGGTCGCCGAGTACGACAGCGAGGATGTCAAACTCCTCGACGTTGCGCGCGAGCGCGGGCGCGGCGTCATCTTCCTCACCTCGCACCTCGGCTCCTGGGAGATGCTCTGCTTCGCGCACTCCGCGCTCTACGAGCCGCTGAGCTTCCTCGTCCGCCCCTTGGACAACCCGCGCATCGACCGGATGGTCGAACGCTTGCGTACGCGCTTCGGCAACCGCCCCATAGACAAGGGCGCGGCGGCCCGCACCGCGCTCCGGCTCCTCAAGCAGGGCGGCACGCTCGGGGTGCTGGCCGACCTCAACACGCAGGAGCGCGAGGGCGTCTTCGTCCCCTTCTTCGGCCACCTCGCCTGCACGACCGCGGGCGTCGCCACGCTGGCGCTGCGCACCGACGCCACCGTCATCCCCGTCTGCGCGCCCTGGGACGAGCGGCGCGGCAAGTTCGTCTTCCGCGGCGGCCCCGTCATCGAACTCGTTCGCACGGGAGACGACCGCCGCGATGTCGAAATCAACACGGCCAACTTCACGGCCGCCATCGAGCGCCACGTCCGAATGTTCCCAGACCAGTGGCTCTGGATACACAAACGCTGGAAGACGCGCCCCAAAGGCGAGCCCGACCTCTACGCACGTTCGACACAAATTCCGGCGGAGAGTGTCGCAGGGACAAATATTTCTTCACCGCCGCCAACCGAAAAGGTTTACAAAGCTTAGTGCGCGAGTTTTCACAAATTACTTTAACCTTTGAAATTCAAAGGGTTACGAGAATCTTTCGCGTCTGTCACAAATTTGTTAAGAACGTTGCATTTTCTTCTTGACAGTTGTCAAAAAATACGTATAATTCCTCACCAAGTCACGAAGCAGAAAGTAAGTTAATAAAACGGTGCTTCGAAGACGATTGACAAGAGCGGCCGGGTTGGTTCATTCAGCTTTACAGGCAGGAGCGATTCTTAATTTTTTGCTCCGGTAAGGTTGAGCAGTTCCGAGCTATATATTTCGCCCGTCCAACACGACCGCCAAAACAGCCGGATCGCCCGTAGGTGACGATCTCCAGCAAAAGCCAACGCCACCCTGAATCTCCGAGCCTGCCCGAAAAAAACGCCCCGTCGGTTTACCCTAGACCGACGGGGCGCCTTCTTTTTGGTTCTAAAAAATCTTTTACATGGCTAAGCCGCCGTCGGCCTGGATGACCTGGCCGGTGATGTAGCGCGCGTCGTCGGAGAGAAGGAAGCAGGCGATGCGTGCGACCTCGGCCGGCTCGGCGTAGCGGCCCATCGGAATCTGCTCGCGCAGCTTCTGTTGGTACTCCTCGTTGAGCGCCTGCGACATGTCGGTGGCGACGAGGCCGAGGGCGAGCGCGTTGACCGAGACGTTGCGGCTGGCGACCTCTTTGGCGAGCGCCTTCGTGAGCCCGATCATGCCGGCCTTCGAGGCCGAGTAGTTCGACTGGCCGCCCATGCCCACGATGCCGCTGATGGAAGAGATGTTGAGGACGGAGCCGCCCCCCTCGTTCTTGAGCATGTGGCGGAGCGCGGCGCGCGAGAAGTTCCAGGCGCCCTTGAGGTTCGTGTCAATGACGGAGTCCCAGTCCTCCTCCTTCATGCGCAGGATGAGGTTGTCGCGCGTGATGCCGGCGTTGTTGACGAGGAAGTCAACGCGCCCCAGTTCTGACTTTACCTGCTTGACCATCTCGGCCGCGGCCTCCGTGCTCGCTACGTCGCACTGCGCGGCGAGGGCGCGCACGCCTAAGCCCTCGATCTCGGCCTTCAAACCTTCGGCCGCCTCGGCGCTCTGCGCGTAGTTGAAGGCCACGTCAGCGCCGCGCCGCGCCAGTTCCAACGCGATGGCGCGGCCGATGCCGCGCGTCGCGCCCGTGACGACCGCCGCGCGCCCCGCAAAGGGTTTCCCTTCGGCACTCAAACTTTTCTTCCTCCGTTAATGTGTGTTCTCGGCGAGCGGGCATATTAACACACGCGGCGGGCCCGAGGCGTTTGGCGGAATGCGGGTTTTATTGTAAAGATTAACCGCAAGCGCGTCACACAACACGCAGGGAGGTAGAGGATGAAGTTAATCGTACTCGCGGCGGGGTACGCCACGCGGCTGTACCCGCTGACGCTCGACCAGCCGAAGCCTTTGCTCGACGTGGCCGGCAAGCCGATGCTCGAACACGTGCTCGACAACCTCGCGCCCGTCGAGGAGATAGACCACGTCTACGTCGTCACCAACGGCAAGTTCGCCGGGCACTTCGAGCGCTGGGCCGCAGGCCGCCGCGCGCGAATCGGGGGGCCGGACATCACGGTCGTCAACGACCACTCGACCGACGACTCGAACAAGCTCGGCGCCATCGGCGACCTCAACCTCGTGCTGACGCAAGGCCGGATAGACGACGACATCGTCGTCGTCGCGGGCGACAACCTCTTCAGCGAACGCCTGGGCGAGTTCGGCGAGTACTGCCGCGCGAAGGGGGCGCCCGTGCTCGCCGTCTACGACGTGGGCGACCTCGAAGCGATCAAGAAGTACAACTCCATCGAAGTTGACGACGACGGCCGCATCACCTTCTTCGAGGAGAAGCCCGCGAACCCGAAGAGCACGCTGACGGGCATTGCGCTCTACTACTACCCGAAGTCGGCGCTGCCGCTCATCCGGCAGTACGTCGAGGAGGGCAACAACCCCGACCAGCCCGGCCGCCTCGTGCAGTGGATGTACGAGCGCACGCCCTTCTACACGTGGCGCGTGCCGGGCATCTGGTACGATGTCGGGTCGAAGGAGACTTTGGAGGAGGCCAACCGAATCTTCTCGCAGCACGGAACACAGGCCGAAGGGTGACCGAAAGATGCTCGATCTGAACTACGTCCGCGCGAACCTTGAGCGCGTGCGCGCGGCGCTCGACGCGCGCGGCTTTCCCGCGGCGGCGCTCGACGACTTCGCCGCGCTCGACGCCGAGCGCCGCCGCGCCATCGCCGAGTCCGACGCCCTCAACGCGCGCCGCAACGCTTCGAGCCGCGAGATCGGCGCGCTGATGAAGGAGGGCCGGAAGGAAGAGGCCGAGTCGCGCCGCAAGGAAGTCGCCGAGTTGAAGGAGCGCATGGCGGAGCTTGAGCGCGCGCGCGACGACGCCGAGCGGCGGATGCAGGAGTTGCTGGCGACCGTCCCGAACGTGCCGCACGAGTCGGTGCCCGTGGGGCGCGACGAGGCGGCAAACGTCGAGGCGCGGCAATGGGGCGAGGCGCCGCGCTTCGACTTCGAGCCGCAGGATCACGTGGACATCGGCACGCGCCTCAACATCCTCGACCTCGAACGCGCGGCGAAGATCGCCACGGCGCGCTTCGCCATCCTGCGGGGCGCGGGCGCGCGTCTGGAGCGCGCTCTCATCAACTTCATGCTCGACGTGCACACGCGCGAGCACGGGTACGAGGAGACGCTGCCGCCCTTCATCGTCAACGCGAACGCGCTGTTCGGCACGGGGCAACTTCCCAAGTTCGAACAGGAACTCTTCAAGCTGACGGACGAACGCGGGCTCTACCTGATACCGACGGCCGAGGTTCCTGTCACGAACATCCACCGCGAGGAGATTCTCGACGCGTCGGAGTTGCCCAAACGGTTCGTCTCCTACACGCCGTGCTTCCGCTCCGAGGCCGGCTCCTACGGCCGCGACACGCGCGGCGTCATACGCCAGCACCAGTTCGACAAGGTGGAGTTGGTGAAGCTGGCGCTGCCCGAGAACTCATACGACGAACTCGAAGGGCTGACGCGCGACGCCGAGACGATTCTGCAAAAGCTCGGACTGCACTACCGCGTCGTCTCGCTCTCGACGGGCGACATGAGCGGCGCGTCGGCGAAGACGTACGACCTTGAGGTGTGGCTGCCCTCGCAGAACACCTTCCGCGAAATCTCCTCGTGCTCGAACTTCGAGGCGT
>JBEVJD010000160.1:0-15352 GCA_040510435.1 Pyrinomonadaceae bacterium
GACTCGTTGTCGAGTCGCCCCCGCCGTGTGATTTGAGTTGAGGGGTGCGCTGCTTAGGAGCCACCAAAGTAAATCTTGATGGTCACCTGGCCGTCAGCGGTGTCCTCGCCGAAGTCGATGCCTTCGCCGGTCACCTCGACGCGCGTGATCCTCTTGTTGGCGTTCGTGAACTTGGTCTTGCCGTTAGGTTTGAGGATGCTGGGGTCGAACTCGATGGTGACGGAGCCGCCCGTGACGATGATCGGTGGGTCGGGTGGCTGTGACGCCAGTGAGTCGCCGCCCGTGACAATGATTGGTGGGTCTGGTGGTTCTGACATTTCTGTTCTCCTTACGGGTTGAGGTTGTTGGGACAACGTCAGTGGGCTGCGCTCGCCGTCGAAGCGCCGAGCTCACCGCGGAGCCGTTGCACGTCCGGGCGCGAGAGGTAGCCTGTGGCCTCCGCCCCCAAACTCTGTTCGAACTGCGCGAGCGAGGCTTGGGCGCGCGACAGGTATGTGCGCGCTTCGTTCTCGTCGGCGGCACGCCGGCTGGCCTTCCCCGCCACGGCGAGCGCCCGCCATTCGAAGTCGCGGCGGCGCGTGCTGGTGAAGACCTGCTGCGCGCTGAGCGCGGCGTCGCGCGCCCTCTCGGCGTCGCCCGCTTCGAGCAGCGACTGGGCGAGCGCGAAGTTGGCGAAGGCGACGTTTGCCGGGGCGTTGCGAACCGAGGCGAGACGCACGCCCTCCGCGCACAGCGCACGGCCGCGGTCGCGGTCGCCGCTGAAGGTCTCGGCCAGCCCGAGGCTGCTGTGGATCTCGGAGAGCAGGTCGTCGTCCTGGCCTTTCCAATCCCTGAAGGTGGCGAGCGCCCGCCGGGCCTTCGCGACGGCCGCGGGGAAGCGCTGCCGGCTCAGTTCCATCTCGGCGTCGGCCATCTGGATGTAGGCCAGCACGTTCTGGGTCACGCCGAGCGCCTGCGGTTCGGCGCCCGTCAACTGCCCGTAGATTTCCGCCGCCTCATCGTAGCGACCCAGGGCCCAGAGCATGTTCGCCTGGTTGAGCAGAGAGTAGGTGAGCAACGTCGCGTTGTTGAGGGACTTGGCGATGTTGGCGCCCTCGCGGAAGTGTACGAGCGCCTGCGGGTACTTCTCCTGGCCGTAGAGCACCGTGCCGCACTCGCGGTGCAGGTTGCCCGCCAGCCCCTTGTCGCCCGACTGCTCCGCCCGGCCGAGCAGCTCCTGAAAGATCGGGAGCGCCCCGTCGAAGTCGCCCCGCCGCTTCTTGATTCGCGCGGCGAGCATCAGGGTCTGGTCGGCCTCCCTGCGGTAGCCGCCCAGCGGGAAGAACTCGCGCGCGCGCTCAGCGAGCTGGTCGGCCTCGTCGAGCCGCGCCTGCCTCTCGCGCAGCGCCGCCAGGTTGTGGTAGGCGAGCGCCTCGTAGCGCCGCAGCTTGTAGCTGCGCGCGATCTGGAGCGCCTGCTGGTAGTCGCGCTCGGCCTGATCGAGGTCGCCCAGCGTCCCGAAGCGGACGTTGCCGAGCATGAGGTTGCCGTTGGCGAGCTGGTCGTTCATGCCCGTCGCCTGCGCGAGGTTCACCCCGGCCAGCGCGGTCTTCTCGGCCTCGGCGCCGCCCGGGATGACCTGCGAGAGCTGGAGGAGCGACTGCACCTCCTGGTACTTGTTGTCCGACTCGCGCCCGAGCACGAGCGCGCGCTCGAACTCGGCGCGCGCCTCGGCCGGCTTCTGGAGGTAGTAGAAGAGCCGGCCCCGCTGGTAGTGCACGTCGCCCAGACCCTCGCGGTTGCCGCGGTCGGCGTAGAGCTTCTGCGCGCTGTCGAAAGCGGAGGAGGCGGCGGCCTGTTTGAGCTGGCGGGCGTGGAGCGCGCCGAGGCGGACGAAGGCGGCCGCGTGGTTGCGGTCGAGCGTGGTGGCCTCGGTGTAGCTCTCCAGCGCCTTGTCGGTCTGGTTGTTGCGCTCGTAGGCGCGCCCGAGGTCGAGGTGCGCCTGCGGCTGCGCGGGGTCGAGCTTGACGATCTCCTGGTAGCCCGTGACGGCGCCCGGGTGATCCTGCATCACGGCCGCGTAGAGGGCTTCGAGGTAGAGCGCCTCCTCGCGCGGGAAGACCGAGAAGTCGGGCGCGCGCCGGCCCACGTCGAGCATCTCGTCCTTGGCGCGGTCGAGGAAGTCCATCTCCATCAGCGCCTCGGCCAGTCGCGCGTGCGCGAGCACGAACTCCGCGTCCTTATCGACGGCCTCCTGGAGCGGCCGGCTCGCCTTGTAGTAGGCGCCCTCGCGCAGCGCGGCCACGCCGCTCTGGTAGAGCGCCAACACCTCGGGCCCCGGCGCGTGCACCGAGGGGCGGCGGACGTAGGCGACGAGCCAGATGAGGAGGCCGAGCGCGGCGAGCGCGCCGACGAGCGCGAGCGGCGAGAACTTCGGGCGGCGCAGCCCTTCGGCCATCGTGATGAGCGCGCTCGAGCGGTGGTTGTTGTCGGTTCCCGCCATCCGCCGCGTCCGGACGGTGTCGGAGTCGGGGAGTCGCGCGCCCACGCGCGCCAGTTCGGCGGCGAACCCCGAGGCCGTCTGGAAGCGGTCTTCGGGCTTCTTCGAGAGAGCCTTGAGCGTCAGCTTGTCCAGCTCGCCGGAGACGCGCGGGTTCAGGCGCGAGGGCGGCGGCGGGTCGAAGTGGAGCACCTGCGCGCCGATCTCAATCACGTTGGCGCCGGAGAAGGCGGGCCGCCCCGTCAGGCACTCGTAGAGCAGCGCGCCGAGCGCGAAGAGGTCGCTGCGGCCGTCCACCTTCGCGCCGCGCGCCTGCTCGGGCGAGAGATAGAGCGGCGTTCCGATGACCACGTCGGAGCGCGTCCGCGCCGTGAGGAGCGTCTGCGCCTCGGGGCCGCCCGCGCCGGTCGCGGCCTCCTCGTGGAGCTGCTTGGCGAGGCCGAAGTCGAGGACTTTGACTGTGCCCGCCTCGTCGATGACGACGTTCGAGGGCTTGATGTCGCGGTGGACGACGCCGAGGCGGTGCGCCTCCGACAGAGCCTCGGCCGTCTGGCGCGCGACCTCGACGGCGCGCGCGACGCTGATGCCCGGCCCCGCGAGCAGGTCGCCGAGCGTCTGCCCCGAGACCAGCTCCATCACGATGAAGGGCTGGCCGTCCTCGGTCTCGCCGTAGTCGTGGACGGCGGCGATGTTCTCGTGGCGGAGCTTCGAGACGGCCTGCGCCTCGCGCAGGAAGCGCGCGCGGTAGTGGCTCTCGTCCTTGCCCGCGTGCGGAATTTTGATGGCGACGCGGCGCCTGAGCACCGTGTCCTCGGCCACGTAGACGACACCCATCCCGCCCTCGCCGACCTGGCCGAGTATCTTATAGCGCGAGATGTGCTTGCCGATCATGTGGGTCAGAGACGGCCGGCGGCGCGGCCGGCGCGGTGCGAAAGGGACAGAGGTTTTACCAACTCCGGAGCGCCCGCCGCCACACGCAGCCCCAACGCCCCCGAACTCCACAGCGCCGCCATTCTCCTCTAAAGCCGTGGCCTTTTCAAGAAGGAAGGTGTCGCGCGCCGAGTCCGCTCTTCCCCCGGACATCATACGTGGGGTTCATTTCACCAATAAGGCTTGAGCTTGAAGCCGCGGCCGCGCGCGCCGGGGCCGAGAAAAGTTGTTGCGCGGGGCGGGGAGTTTTGGGCATACTTCGGGGCCATTGGGTTCCTGCTCTCGCGCGGCCGGAGGTGGCCGCGCCTGCCCGCGACTGCTGAGGCGACGGTGTTCGGCTGAAGGAGAGTGAGGTTGGTCAGTTGGTTTGAAGCCGCTCTCGCCCTCCGGCCAGAGCAACGGGCCGTCGTCAAGTCGCCGCCCTCGCCGCCGCAGTGGTCGAAGAGTCCCGCTCCCCACTCATCGTAGACTTCACCCACGCGACGAGTTCCGGCCCGCGCTTCACTTCACAGAAAAGGATAGAGACAGAGATGAGCATGAGACTTTACGTCGGGAACCTTAGCTTCCGCACGACCAGCGACGAGCTGCGCGAGTTCTTCTCGCAGGCCGGCGAGGTCGAGAACGCCACGGTGGTCGAAGACCGCGACACCGGGCGCTCGCGCGGTTTCGGCTTCGTCGAGATGGCGACGGCCGAGGGCGCGGCCGCGGCCATCGAGCAGTTCAACGGCAGGGATTTGGGCGGCCGCAACCTGACCGTCAACGAGGCGCGGCCCCGCGTCGAGCGCGGCGGCTACGGCGGCGGCGGTGGCGGCGGCGGCCGCGGCGGCTACGGTGGCGGCGGCGGCCGCGAACGCGAGCCGCGATGGTGATAAAGCAGTAGTCAGTAGTCAGTAGTCAGTAGTCAGTATAAAGAAGGCAGTCAGGAAGTGATGACTTTCCTGACTGCCTTCTTTGTCCAGAGGCAGAGGAGGGCGTTCTTCTTGTCCTCCTACTGACTACTGACTACTGACTACTGTCTACTGTTCTTCACCTTCTCGCCGCCGGAGTGACCTTGAGCGTGAGGCGCTGGCCGTCGCGGAGGACTTCGACCTCGTACTCCTGGCCGGCCTTCATCTCGGAGAGCGCCTGCGTGTAGTCGTAGACGTTGCGGATGTCGCGCCCGGCGAGTTTGACGATCTTGTCGCCGGCCTTCAGTCCCGCGGCGGCCGCGGGCGAGCCCTCGCGCACGGCGTCGAGCTTGACGCCGTCGGTCGAGTCGCCGTACGAGGGCACTGTGCCGAGCGAGATGCGGAAGGTCGCCGAGCGCGTGTTGCCGTCCGACTTCGCCACCGCGTAGGTCGGGCGCGCGTCCTGCTCCTGCAACCGCAGGACGATGACGCGCACGAACTGAAGTATCTGCGCCTCGCCCTCGTAGTTGACGCGGTCGGCCGTGTCCGAGGGCTTGTGGTAGTCCTCGTGCGAGCCGGTGAAGAAGAAGAGCACGGGCACGCGCCGCGCGTAGAAAGACGAGTGGTCGCTCGGGCCGAAGCCGTCCTCGCTCAGCCGCAGCGCGAAGTGCTCGGCCGGCCGGGCCGTGACGGCCGTCTGCCCGTTCGCGCCCGTGACGACGATGGGCTCCGATTCAAGGACGCGCACCTTGGCCTCACGTTCGGGCTGCCCCTCCTCGCGCAGGTTGATATTAACGTCCCGGCCCCTCTGTGCGGGGGTGGCGGTGCCCCCGGCCGGCGGGTAGAGCGTGACCTTGAAACCCTTGTTCGCCTCCTCGACTATCGCGCGCAGCTCCGTGGCCGTGCCGACGCCGCCGACGCTGAGCGCGCCGCCCCGCAGCCGCCCGATCATGTCCATGTTGAGCATCGCCACGGTCTGCCCAAGCGGCAGCGCCGGGTTCTGCACGTAATGGCTCGAACCGAGCAGCCCCTCCTCCTCGCCGCCGAAGGCGATGAAGACGACGGTGCGCCGCATCCTCTCGCGCTCGCCCGCGAAGAGGCGCGCGAGTTCCAGCAGTCCGGCCGTGCCCGAGGCGTTGTCGTCCGCGCCGTGATGAATCTCGCCCTCGCGCCCCGCGAGGCTCCCGCTCCCCTCGCCCCCGCGCCCGAGGTGGTCGTAGTGCGCGCCGACGACGATGACCTCCGACTTCAACTTCGCGTCCGAACCTTCCAACACGCCGACGACGTTCGCGGCCGGCGCGTTCTTCCGAACCACGTCTGTCGTCAGGCTGAGCACGACGCCTTTGGCCAGCTCCGCGTCCTGCATGACGGCGACGGGGCCGCCGCCGCCGCCGCCGCGCAGAGACTTTTCGAAGACGGCGAGCAGCGGGGCCGTGCCCAACCCGAGGATTTTCGCCGCCGCCGGCCGCGAGACGACGGCGACGGGCAGCCCCGCGTCGCCGCCCGAGTTGTCGTAACGAAGGCGCGCGAGCCTGTCGTTCTTGAACTCCTCCTCGGCGACGATGACGACGAGCGCGCGGGCTCCGGCGGCGCGCGCGGCCGCGGCCTTGAAGCGCAGCTCGCCCGCGCGCGTGAAGCGGCCGTGCGGGTTGTCGCCGTCGGGCGTGCCCGCGAAGGCGAGCGCGACCTTGTCACGCACGTCGGCGCCCTTGTAGTCGTCGTGATTCTGTTCGGCGGCCGTGATGCCGTAGCCGACGAAGACGGCCGGCCCTTCGGCCTTCGTGTTCGAGCCGAAGCCGAGCGGCATCCACTCCTCGCCGACGCGGAAGTCTATCGCCAAAGGTGTCCCTTGCGACCCCGCGTCCACGCGCCGCGTGGCCGTCAGCGCATTCCCCTGCCCCAGCTCGACGCCCGCGACGTAGGGGAACTGTTGAAAATACGGCGCGAGTGAGCCGGCAGGTTTGACGGGCTCTGAGCGGAAATTGACCGAGCCCGTGCCGCCCGGGACAAGGCCGAGGCGACGGAACTCCTCGGCGACGTAGAGCGCGGCGGCCTCGGCGCCCGGCGTGCCCGTGCGGCGGCCTTCGAGCTTCGCGGACGCGAGGTACGTCACGTGCGCGCGCACGCGCTCCGCGTCCGGCACCGCCGCAGGCTTCACCGCATTCTGCGCGACCGCCGACGGCGAAAGAAGAAGGAGCGCGAGGAGGAGTCGAAGAGTTGTTTGGTACTGCATGGCAATCTCTCAAGTAGACAGTAGTCAGTAGTCAGTAGCCAGTAGAAATACGATGGCCGGTGATTCCTGAGAGTCAGCCTCAACGTACACAGCGCGGAGCGCTACTGACTACTGTCTACTGTCTACTGCTTTTCATTCTATCCAATCGGCGATGAAGACGTTGGTGTCGCCGCGCGCCGCGGCGTTGCGGTTCGAGGCGAAGACCAGTCGGCGGCCGTCGGGCGAGAACATCGGGAAGCCGTCGAAGGTGTCGTTGAAGGTGACCTGCTCCAGCCCCGTGCCGTCAACGCCGACGACGAAGAGGTTGAAGTCGCGCCCGCGGATGTTCGGGTGGTTCGAAGAGAAGATGATGCGCTTGCCGTCGGGCAGGAAGTAGGGCGCGAAGCTGGCGACGCCCAGGCTAGTCACCTGCCGCTTGTTGCGCCCGTCGGCGTCCATCACCCAGATTTCGAGCGCGTTCGGCTCGATGAGGTTCTCGGCCAGGAGCTTCTTGTAACGCTCGACCTGCTCGGGCGTCTTCGGGTGGTTGGCGCGGTAGACGATTCTCTTGCCGTCGCGCGAGAAGAACGGCCCGCCGTCGTAACCCAGCTCCGTCGTCAGACGCTTCACGTTCTTCCCGTCGGCGTCCATCGTGTAGATGTCGAGGTCGCCGTCGCGCATGGACGTAAAGACGATGCGCCTGCCGTCCGCCGACATCGTCGCCTCGGCGTCGTACCCCGGCGCCTTCGTCAACTGCTTCACGCCCGAGCCGTCCTCCCGCGCCGTGAAGATGTCGTAAGACGGATAGACGGCCCACACGTAGCCGCGCGAGTAGTCGGGCGGCGGCGGACACTTCTCGCCCGCGAGGTGCGTCGAAGAATAGAGTATGCGCCCGCCGCGCGGGAAGAAGTAGGAGCAGGTCGTGCGCCCCTTCCCCGTCGAGACCATCCGCACGTCCGAGCCGTCGGCGCGCATCGTGTAAATCTGGTCGCACTCCACGCCCGCGCGCTTCGACTGGAAGATGAGCCGGTCGCCCGCGCCAGAGAAGTACGCCTCCGCGTTCTCCCCGCCGTCGGTCAACTGCCTCACGTTGCGTAGACGTTTTTCGGAAGCGAGCTCGACCGGCGAAGGCTTGCTCGCGGGGCTCTGGCCGGCGGAGAAGACCGCGGCCGACAAGCCGAAGAAGAGGGCGAAGGGGAACAGTATTTTCGTGCTCATCAATCTCAAAGGGGAACGCGCGCGCGGCGCCGAACGGGAGATTTATAACGCGCCCTTACTTTAAACCCAGCTCGCCTCCCTGCCAAGCACACTGCCCGCCGAAAAACGTTGGTCATTCCACCCCTGCTGTGGATAATCGGTGTCGGCCGCCGTTTCAGAACCCTTACGAGTGAGCGGGAATGTCACCTCCAGACCCCACGCCCTTTGAGTCACCCGCCGGGCCGCGGCCCGGCCAGTTCACGGCTATCCTCAGCAGCACGTCGCACGACCTGCCGCAACACCGAGCGCTGGCGCACCAGGCTTGCCTTGATGCTGGCGTCTTCCCCATCGGGATGGAGCAACTACCGGCGCGCGACGAGACCGGCCTCGCCGTCTCTTTGGAGATGGTCGATCAGGCCGACATCTACATCGGCGTTTACGCCCTCCGTTACGGCTGGGTGCCCGACGGCCGGGACATCTCGATCACCGAAATCGAGTTCGACCGCGCGTTGGCGCGCAAGGCCGAGGGCAAGCTCCGCGAGATTCTCGTCTTCACCGCGCACGAGGAACACCCCTTCACCAAACGCGACGTGGAGGCCGACAAGGTCGCGCAGGAGAAGCTCGACAAGCTCAAGGCGCGCGCCTCCGCGGGGCGCGTGCGCAAAGAGTTCAAGTCGGCGGAGGAGCTTCAACGCCTCATCCTCCAGGCGCTGGAGGCGTTCAAGAGCAGGCAGCCGCGCGCCGCTCAAGCCGCGACTCAGGCGCGACCGGCGCAGACCTCCATCCCCAACAACCTCCCGAGCCTCCAACCCTTCTTCGGCCGCGAGGCGGAACTTGCGCTAACCCTAAAAGCCCTCGACCCGCAGAACCACGCCTGGGGCGCGCTCATCGTCGGGCCGGGCGGCATGGGCAAGACCGCCCTCGCCGTCCGCGCCGCCTACGACTGCACGCCCGAACAGTTCGAGCGCATCGTCTTCGTCTCGGTGAAGAACCGCGAACTGGACGACGACGGCCTGCGCGAGCTGGGCGATTTCGTGCTGCCCGGCTTCCTCGAAATGCTCAACGAGCTGTCGCGCAGGCTGGGGCACCCCGAGATCACGAAGGCCGCGGAAGACCAGCGCATCCGGCTCCTGCACGAAGCGCTCGAAGACGCGCGGGCGCTGCTCATCTTCGACAACCTCGAATCGCTCCCCAGACCCGACCGCGGCCGGCTGCTCACCTTCGTCAAGCACCTGCCGCCGGGCTGCAAGGCCATCCTCACCAGCCGCGAGACCTTCGGCAACATCGGCGACGGTTTTGAGCTCGAACGGCTCAGCCGGGACGCGGCGCTCGCGATGATCGCCGACCTCGCGACGCGCAGCCGTCAGCTCGCCAGGTCTGGCGAGGCCGACCGCCTCGCCCTCTACGAGCAGACCCTCGGCAGCCCCCTCCTCCTGCGCTGGGTGGCCGGGCAGGTCGGCCGCGGGAGCCGCCGCACCCTCGCCGACGCGCTACAGTTCCTCCGCTCCTGCCCGCCGGACAACGACCCTTTGGAGTTCGTCTTCGGCGACCTCGCGGACGACTTCACCGAAGACGAGACCAAAGTCCTCTGCGCGCTCACACACTTCACTCTGCCGGTGAAGGTGGCACACATCGCCCCGGTCGCGGGCTACGACGAGCAGACGGCCGAGACCGCCCTGGATACCCTCGCCAACCGCTCGCTGGTCGTACCGAACACCGAGGAGACGGCTTTCGCCCTCGTGCTGATGGTCGCTGACTTTCTGCGGCGGCGGAAGCCCGAGGTCATCGCGGAGACCGGCGACCGGCTCCAAAAGCGTGCCTACGAGCTGGTGGTAGAGAACGGCTTCAAGAATTTCGACAAATTCCCCGTACTCGACGCCGCGTGGCCTACGGTTTCTGCCGCCCTGCCACTATTCCTCGTCGGGCCGAATGACCAGTTCCAGATTGTATGCGACGCATTCGAAAGGTTTCTGGATTTCACCGGTCGCTGGGATGAGTGGCTCGCCCTCATTCGGGACGCTGAAGCTAAGGCCGTGGCGGCCAACGATTTTTTAAATGCCGGCTGGCGGGCCTACCAAGCAGGCTGGATTTCCTATCTGCGCGGACAGGCGACGGAAATACTAGCCTGCGCCGACCGCGCCGAGGCACATTGGCGCGAGGTACTGGCCGGAACCTACGAACAGTCTATTGCCATCCGCTTGCGCGGCATTGGGCACGAATTGACTGGGAATCGCCCTGCCGCTGTCGCGGCCTACCGCGAAGTAGTCGAGCTTAGGCGCAGCTTGAACATTGCGAGCGTGGAGCTTGCCAACAGCCTGAGCGACCTCGCCGATGCCGAAGCATTCTCCGGTGATTTTGACGCCGCGGAGCGCGACTACCGCGAGGCCCTACGTATCGCAGAGGCCGTTGATTACCAGGAAGGCGTCGCCTTCATCACCGGCAATCTGGCCAGTCTGGCGATAGACCGCGAGGACTGGCTTGGTGCAGAAGCCCTAGCCCTCAAAGCCCTATCCTTGGCTGAGAACATTGGCCGTAAGGAATTAATCGCCCGCAACTGCCGCCACCTTGGGGTTATCCTTGCCCAGCAAGGCCGGAAGCCCGAAGCCCTGCTGCACGCCCGGCGCGCCGTCGAAATTTTCACCGCCCTGCGTTCCCCGTCCCTTGAAGGGGCTCGCCGGATCCTCGCGGAATGCGAAAGCTGACTTCGTTGGCGTGAAAGGCTTACGACGTGAATCGGATAGGCTTTGGCGGGCGGGTTGGGGTGAGTGGGGTGGCGCTTGTTAAGTGTGGCGGGCGGATAGAAGAGTTTGGGTGGGCGGTTGGAATCTTTGAAAGGGTCGCCGAACTGTTTGGCTTGGCGGTAGGAGAGTTTGGCCGGTGGATAGGAAAGTCTGATTTGTCGGTAGGAAAGTTCGGCTGGTGAATTGGAAAGTTCGGCTGACTGATAGGAAAGATTGGCTGGGCGATAGGAAAGTATGGCTGGCGGGTAGGAAAGTCTGATTGGTCGGTAGGAAAGTCTGATTGGTCGGTAGAAGAGTTGGGGCGGCTGGGGAAAGAGTCTGACGCGGCGGGAGAGTCTTTTTGGTGGGCGGTAGGAGAGTTTGAGGGGGGTGGGAGAGTTTGTCGCCCGCCGCGCGGAGTTTCTGCGCGGCGGGCGGATGTGTTTGGCTTAGCCGTTGGTGCGTTCGAATTCGCGCATGAATTGGGTGAGGGCATCGACGCCTTCCGGGGGGAAGGCGTTGTAGATGGAGGCGCGGATGCCGCCGACGGAGCGGTGGCCTTTGAGGCCGTCGAGGCCGGCGGCGGTCGCCTCGGTCGCGAACTTCTTCTCCAACTCTTCGGTGGGGAGGCGGAAGGTGACGTTCATGAGCGAGCGCGCGTCGCGGGCCGCGTGGCCGCGGTAGAAGTCGGTGGCGTCGATCTGGTCGTAAATCTTGCGCGCCTTCTCCTCGTTGCGCTGGTGAATCGAGGCGAGGCCGCCCTGCTCGCGCGCCCACTCGCAGACGAGGTTGAGGATGTAGATGCCCCACGTGTTCGGCGTGTTGTAGAGCGAGCCGTTCTCGACGTGCGTGCGGTAGTCGAGCATCGTGTGGAGGCCGGCGGGGATGGTTTCGAGCAGGTCTTCGCGGATGATGACGACGGTCACGCCTGAGGGGCCGAGGTTCTTCTGCGCGCCCGCGTAGATGAGCGCGTACTTCGACACGTCCACGGGGCGCGAGCAGATGTTCGAGGAGGCGTCGCAGACGAGCGGCACCGAGCCCACCGCGGGGTCGTGCTTCCACTCGACGCCCTCGATGGTCTCGTTCGAGGTGAAGTGGACGTAGGCCGCGCCGGGGTCGAGGTTCAGCTCGTCGGCCGAGGGGACGCGCGTGTAGTGGCTGTCGGCCATGTCGGCGGCGACGTTGGTCGCGCCGTGCTTCTTCGCCTCCTTCAGCGCCTTCTGGCCCCAACTCCCCGTGACGACGTAGTCGGCGCTCGCCACCGGCGACAGGAAGTTCATCGGGATCATCGAGAACTGAAGGCTCGCGCCGCCTTGCAGGAAGAGGACGCGGTAGCCCTCGGGTATCCCGAGCAGCCCGCGCAAACCGTCTTCGGCGCCGTCGATGATGGCCTGGAACGGCTTCGAGCGGTGGCTGATCTCCATCACGCTCATCCCGACGCCGGGCAGAGACAGCATCTCCTCCCGCGCCCGCTCAAGCACCGGCACCGGCAGCACCGCAGGCCCCGCGCTGAAGTTGAAGATTCTTTCGGTCATGTGCTCACTCCGTTCGCGTGAATGGTGAATGGTAAATGGTGAATGGAGAAGAACGGCTCTCACCATTCACTATTTACTATTCACCATTCACGGGTTTCTGATTTCCAGCAGGCTCAATTCAATGATGTCGGCGTTGTCGGCTTTGAGTTTTTCGAGCACGCTCGGCGCGAGCCCGCCTTCGAGGTTGATGCGGGCGACGGCCGCCTCCGAGCCTTCGAAGATGACGTTCTCCATCTCCTGCACGTTGATCGACTCGGCGCGGATGCGGTCGAGGACGGAGGCGAGCACGCCGGGTCGGTCGCGGTGGCGCACGACGAGCGTGTGCGTCGAGGGCGTGCGGCGCGCGAGGTTGACGACGTTCGGGACGCGCCCCGTCTCCTTGAAGGTGCGGATGACGCGGACGGTCTCGGCGGCGATGGCCTCCTGCGCCTGGTCGGTCGAGGCGCCGACGTGGTGCGTGCCGTAGAGGTTCGGCTCGCGCGCGATGTCGTCCGTGAACTCGCCGGCCGCCACGGTCGGCTCGTTGGCGAACACGTCGAGGCCGGCGCGGATATCCTTCTCGCGCATCGCGCGGCGCAAAGCGTCCTGATCCACGACCTCGCCGCGCGCCGTGTTGACGAAGTAGGCGCCCTCGCGCATGGCGGCGAAGAAGTCGGCGCCGATGAGGCCGCGCGTCTCGGGCTTTAAGGCCACGTGGACGCTCACCACGTCGGAGTCGCGCGCGACATCGAGCAGTTCCCCGCGCCGCTCGACGCCCAGCTCGGCCGCCGACTCGTCGGTGAGGCTGCGGCTCCACGCGATGACGTTCAGGCCGAAGGCGCGCGCGCGCGTGATGACCTCGCGCCCGATCTGCCCCGTGCCGACGAGCCCGAGCGTGCGGCCGAGCAGGCCCCTTGCCTTCGAGAACTCCTTCTTGTTCCACTTCCCTTCGCGGAGTTGTATGACGTTGTCGGCGATGCGCCGGTCTAGGGCGAGGATGAGCGCGAGCGCCAGTTCGGCCACCGCCACCGAGTTCTTGCCCGGGCAGTTCGAGACGTAGACGCCGCGGCGCGAGGCGGCCGCCACGTCGATGGTGTTGTAGCCCGCGCCCGCGCGCACGATGAGCTTCAACGCGCCCGCGTCGAGCATCGGCTCCGTGACCTTGGTCGAGCGGACGACGAGCACGTCGGGCGCGTAAGAACGTATCGCCTCGACCAGCGTCTCGTCCTTCACGTCGGGCTGGTACGAGAACTCGCAGCCCGCGGCTTCGAGCCCGTCCTGACCCGACTGTTCGAACTTGTCAGCGATTAGTACGCGCATTGTTTTCGAGAATTCAGGAGTCAGAAGTCGGAAGTCGGAATGATAAGGCGGAGGCCGCTTTTATTCTGACTCCTGGCTCCTGACTTCTGACTCCTTTCAAATAGTATGAATCAGAATCGCGTCGCGCAGCTTCGGCTCGAACCAAGTGGACTTGGGCGGCATGATGCCGCCCGCGTCGGAGACGCGCAGAAGGTCTTCGATGGAGGTCGCGTAAAGCGCGAAGGCGACCTCGGCGGCGCCGGAGTCCACGAGCCTTTCCAGTTCCGGCGTGCCGCGGATGCCGCCGACGAAGTCTATGCGCTTATCCGTGCGCGGGTCTGTGACGCCGAGCACGGGGTCGAGCAGGTTGTTCTGGAGCAGGCTCACGTCGAGCGCCGTCGTCGGGTCGTCGGAGAGCGTGCGCGCCGCCTCGTCGCGCAGAGTCAGCCCGTACCACTTGCCGCCCACGTACATGTGCCAGTGCCCGGACTTGCCCGGCCCCTCGCGCTTCGCGCCCTCGGTGACGTTGAAGCGCGCGCCGACGGCTTCGAGAAACTGTTCGGGCGTCAGCCCGTTCAGGTCTTTCACGACGCGGTGGTAAGGAAGTATCTGCATCTGCTCGTCGGGGAAGACGACGGCGAGGAAGCGGTTGTAAGACTCTTCGCCCGTGTGCTCCGGGTTCTTCCCCTTCAAATCCGCGCGCGCGCGCGACGCGGAGGCGGCGCGGTGGTGGCCGTCGGCGATGTAGAGCAGGGGGACTTCGGCGAAGCAGCGCGCGAGCTGTTCGGCCGCGGTGGCGCGCCAGACGGTGTGGCGCACGCCGTCGTCGGCCTCGAAGTCGTAGAGCGGCTCGGCCTGCGTCTCGGCCTCGACGAGCGCGTCGAGGCGGCGGTCGGCGCGGCAGGTCAGGAAGACGGGGCCGGTCTGCGCGCGCAGGGTCAGGATGTGACGCGTGCGGTCGTTCTCCTTGTCGGGGCGCGTGCGCTCGTG
Organism: Pyrinomonadaceae bacterium; assembly: GCA_040510435.1. Lineage (GTDB taxonomy): Bacteria > Acidobacteriota > Blastocatellia > Pyrinomonadales > Pyrinomonadaceae > QHXN01. The sequence goes on from JBEVJD010000160.1 coordinate 14,229, forward strand.
CTTGCGGATGATGTCCGTGTCGTACTCGTCCACCGAGCAGGCGGCGGCGACGCCCGTCTGCGTGTGCTCGCCCATGCGGATTCGGTAGACGTAGAGGCTCGGCTCGTCCTCTTCGACGAGCGTGCCCTCCGTCCGGAACCTCTCGAAATTCTCGCGCGCCTTCTCGTAGACCTCGTCCGAGTAGATGTGCGTGCCTTCGGGCAGGTCTATCTCGGGGCGCGAGACGTGGAGGAAACTCAGGGGGTTATCGGCGGCCAGGGCGCGCGCCTCCTCCGTGTTGACCACGTCGTAGGGGACGGCGGCGACCTGCCCGACCTTGTCTTGGGGCGGGCGCAGAGCGCGGAAAGGGTAGATGGCGGCCACGTCTGTTCGGCGCCTCCTTCAGCGGAAGTTGTTTCGCGTGTGTGGAACTTTAGACCCTAAGCTTACCGACTCGGCGCGCCTTTTGCCAAGCGGCGGAAGGCAGGAAAGGGGGTTGGGTGTTGGGTGATAGGTGTTGGGTTAAAACAGTCTCTTCGTCCCCAGCACCCAGCACCCTTCTTTTGCCCTTTGCCTTTTTACTTCCCTGCCACGACCGCGCCGCCGCACGAAGAGCCCGCGCCGGCCGTGCAGCCGAAACAGTGCGCGTCCGTCGCGACGGCACGCCCGTCGAATCTTGCGGGGTCGAACTCACTGATGGTCTGCGGCAGCGCCGCGTCCACGCCGAGCCCGAGCATCTGGTTGAAGTCGCAGTCGTAGAGCCGCCCCGTCCAGTCCACGCTCAAAGTCGCGCGGCACATCAGCCCCTCGACCGAGGCCGGATTGAAGGCGTCCACCAGACGGCGCATGTAGCGCTCCTCGTTCCCAGAGCGGCGCAGGTATTCGAGGAAGCGGCTGATGGGCATGTTCGTGATGGTGTAGAGGCGGTCGAACGTCACGTTGTGCCGCGCCGACAACTCGCGCTTGAAGTCCGCCTCGATTGAGCCTTGCGGCGGCGGGAGGAACGCCCCGACCGGGTTGTAGACGAGGTTGAGCGTGAGCCCGCTCCCCTCCACCCCGTAGCCGACGGCGTTGAGCCGCCTTAAGGCTTCAATGGATTTCTCGAAGACGCCGGGGCCGCGCTGCGCGTCCGTCTGCTGCCCGAG
>JBEVJD010000161.1:0-12136 GCA_040510435.1 Pyrinomonadaceae bacterium
AGTTTATCCGCGGCACGAAGGTCACCGATCTGGACGGCCTGCGGGCGCGACGCATCTCGCCCGTCAAGGTCAACCGCCTGCTGGTGCGCGCCTACCTGAAGCAGCTTTTAGAAGACGGCTTCTTCCACGCCGACCCGCACCCGGGCAATCTCCTGGTGATGGACACCGGGCACCTCGCCTTCTTCGACTTCGGCATGGTCGGCCGCATCACGCCGCAGCTTCAGTCGAAGATGATCGACTCCTTCTTCCACGTCGTCGGCCGCGACATCGAGGGGCTCGCGCAAGACCTCATCAACCTCAACTTCCTCAAGCCCGGCGTTGACCCCGAGCGCATCCGCCCCGTGGTGGAAGGGCTCTTCCGCCATTATTTGAACCTCAAGCTCGGCGACGTGAACTTCAAGGAGCTGACCTACGACCTCGCGGAGGTGATGTACGAGTACCCGTTCCGCCTGCCGTCGAACTTCACCTACATCATCCGCGCGCTGATGACGCTCGAAGGCATCGGCCTCGTCACAGACCCCGGCTTCAGCTTCTTCGAGACCGCGCGCCCCTACGCCAAGGAGTTCATGCTCAAGCGCGAGGGCAAGCAGTTCCGCCGCCTCCTGCTCGACAAGATCACGGGGCGCGACGAGGGGCGCATCAACTGGGGCAAGATGTGGAAGCTGGCGAAGCTGGCCGCGAAGACCTACCTCGAAAAAGACGACGCCGCGCGTCGCCCCGCGAACGGCAAAGGCCGCAAGTGAGCCCTCCGCCCCGCGTCCAGCCTTGGAGTTGAACGGGCCGTCGTTTATCTTCGGCCCGTTCCGCGCTCTTTCGGCCTCGCGACTCAACCGGACACTTCAGTGGGAGATGCCGATGACGAAAAAGATTCTGGCCGCACTGTGCCTCGTCCTGTTGACCGCCCTCACCGCGCGGGCGCAGACGCCGGCCGGCTGGGTGAAGTTCAGCCCGCCGGATTCGGCCTTCAGCGTCCTGATGCCCTCGGCGCCGAAGAAGGACGAGAAGACCACGGAGAGCCCCAGCGGTCCCTACACGACCACGCTCTACACTGCCTCCACCCCCGAACGCGAGCTCTACCTGATCGGCTGGGTGGACTACGACCCGAAGTTCAAATTCGGCGTGCAGGCCGAACTCGAAGCCAACCGCGACAACTTCATCAAGGGCGTCAAGGCCAAGCTGCTCAGCACGACGCCGATCAAGCTCGGCACGTACCCCGGCATCGAGTTCAAGGCCGAGCTGACGGGGCGGGCCGACATCGTCTCGCGCGTCTTCATCATCGGGCGCCGCCCCTACCAGCTCATCATGCTCACGCCGGCCGGGAGCGACGCGTCCGCCAACCGCGAACGCTTCTTCTCCTCCTTCAAGCTCCCCGCGGCGAAGTGAGACGGCGGCGAAGCCCCCGGCCGGCCCCGAGGAGCGGCCGGGCGCGCGCCCGCGAGTCCCGCCGAGTCACTCCTTCTTCTTCTCTTTGCTTTCAACAACCGTCTGCGCCTTGTCCTCCGCGTCGAGGTCGGGCGTGCCCGTGTCCACGTCGCCGCGCTTGAGGTCCTCGCGCGCTCTCGACGCCAGCCGCTCGTAGTTGTCGCGCACCTTGTCCAGCTCCCTGTCGTTCAGCTCCTCCAAATCCAGCAGCACGAGGTGCGCCCCCTCGGTCACACGGATCAGCTCGTCGAGCTTGACCTGCAAAGCCTCCGTGTCGCGGTTCTGCGTGTTCTGGATGAGGAAGACCATGAGAAAGGTGACGATGGTCGTCCCCGTGTTGATGACGAGCTGCCACGTGTCGCTGAAGCCGAAGAGCGGGCCGGTGACGGCCCAGACGATGATGACCATGACGGCCAGCGCGAAGGTCGCGGGCCGACCCGAAGCGCGCGCCGTCCACTTGGCGAAACGGGTGAACCACGAGCTTGATTTTGATGGTCTCATAGATGTCCCCCCGAGGCCGAAGTCTGCGGGCCAGGGGCGTCCCCTCGCGTCAGGGCTTCTCGTACCCGCTGGCGCGGGCGGTGAGCTTGCCTGCGCGCGGGTCGGAGCGGAAGGCGACCCAGCCTTCGCGCGTGCCGCCGCGTGGGAGGAAGGCGACGGTGAAGTCGCCGCGCTCGGGCTCGGGCGAGCCGGCGCCTTCGAGGACGACTTCGACCGTGACGCCTTCGGCGGTCTGGCCGCCGCGGTTGATGACCGTCACGGGGACGAGGAAGCCCGCGCCGCCCGCGCGCGGCTCGCCTAAGCGAACCTCGACTTCGGGGGGCGTGTCGGCTGAAGTGGCGCCGTCGTAGACGAGGTAGGCGAGCGTCGAGACGACGAGCACCAGCCCGACGCCGAAGACGACCCACTCCAGCCAGTTCTTCTCGACCTGCACGCGCGCACGCTTCGTCATTGCAGCAGCAGCCTCCCGGCCGAAGCCCCGAGTGTCGCCGCGACGCCGAGCACGACCGTCTGCGCCACGCACGTCGCCCAAGCCTGCCCGTCGAATCGCCCGAAGAAGAGCAGTATCGCCGCCGAGGCCGCGAGCGCGACGGCGTAGGTGACGACAGTGCCGACCAGCACGTCGTGATGCCGGTCGAAGCGGACGTGCTTCCTCGACCCGGCGAACTCGCTGTAGTAGAGGACGAGCGCGCCGAGGGCCAGCGACAGCAGCGACAGCCCCAGCACGCGCCACGGAGAGATTTCGACGGCGATCATCACGATCTCCTCGGTCGGCGCCACGTTCGCCGCGAAGAGCACGGCCCCGCACAGCGTGATGACCAACTGCCCGCCGAAGCCGGCCGGCCCGCCCCCGCCGCCCACCCCCTTGTCCTCCTCGTCGTCGCCCGCGCCGAGCTGCGCCGTGCCGACCGAGACGCCCACGGCGACCGTCATCGCCTCGATGACGACCTTGCCGACCGCCTCTTCGAGCGGCATCCCGGCCGTCACGCGCCCGAGCAGCCAGAGGATGAAGAGCGAGACCATGATGCCGAGCCCCAACTCCTCGACCGAGTCGATGACGACCTCGGAGAAGCACGAGTCGCGCCTCAGCCCGGCGAAGTAGTTGTAGCCGAGCAGCAGCGCGAAGGTGGCCGCGACGTAGACGGCCAGCCTGAAGGGGTGCGAGGTGAAGCCGGCCCACCACACCTCCATCGTGTAGAGGAGCGGCAGGCTGAAGAGCAGCCCGCCGGCGACTCCGCGCCCGTACTCGCGCAGGGATTGTGAGACGGTTCGCATCCAGAAAAGGGGCGGCCTGAAGGTTACTCTCGCGCCGCCGCGGAAATTCAGTATACTCGAACTCCCGGCGCCGCGCCGCGCCGGACTGTAAACTCAGATGATTACGACGACCTGTCTTGACAGCGAGGCGAAGAAGTTCACGAGCGACTTCCCGGCCGGGGAGCTGAGCGACCACTGCGAGGTCGAGAGCAACGTCGTGTGGGCCGACGTGTCCGACCCGACGGGGCAGGACTTCGACGAGCTGGCCGAGGAGTTCGGCTTCCACCCGCTCTCCATCGAGGACTGCCGCAACGCGCACCAGCGCCCCAAGGTCGAAGAGTACCCGGGCTACTACTTCATGGTGCTCTACGAGGCCGAGCTGGTCGGCCCCGACGACGACTTAGAGCTGCGCGAGCTGAACATCTTCCTCGGCAAGAACTACGTCGTCACCGTCCACAGCCGCCCCATCCGCGCCATCGAGACCGCGCGCCGTCTCTGGGGCGAGTGGACGGACAGGGCCGAGCAGGGCGCGGGGCTCCTCGCCTACCTCCTGACCGACTCCATCGTGGACGACTACATGCCGCTGCTCGACGTGGTCTCCGACCGCATGGACGACCTCGAAGACAAAATCTTCGGCGACTTCCAGCCCGAGGCCATCCAGGAAATTTTCCGCATCAAGAAGCAGCTCCTCTTCCTGCGCCGGACTGTCGCCCCGCTGCGTGATGTCTTCAACACGATGCTCCGGCGCGAGCAGCCGCTCTTCCCGCGCGAGACGCACGTCTACTTTCAGGACGTGTTCGACCACATCATCCGCGTCGCCGACACCATCGACACCCTGCGCGACATGCTCTCCTCGACGATGGACGCGTACCTCTCGATCCAGGGCAACCGGATGAACCAGATCATGAAGCGGCTCACGTCGATCTCGACCGTGCTGATGTCGGCGACGCTCGTCGCGGGCATCTACGGGATGAACTTCGACTACATGCCGGAGCTGCATTGGCGCTTCGGCTACGTCGGCGCGCTCGCGGCGATGCTGGCCGTCGGGCTCGGGCTCTACTTCTACTTGAGGAAGGTGAAGTGGCTGTGAGCAAGGGCAGGCGAAAGAAGAAGAAGGGCTGGAAGACCGGCGCGCTCCACTGGCCCGGGAGCAACCACGAGGGGCACGACCACGCCGGCATGGCGGAGCGCCTGAAGCCGCTCGAAGAGACCGAGGAGTTCAAGGAGTCGCCGCAGCGCGACCCGAACCCCGGCGGCGCCGACGACACCATCCGCGTGGACAACAAGAGCGTGCCCATGCCCGAACACCTCATCGACGACGAGCGCGAGGGCGCCTCCATCTTCCGCCTTGAGCCCGTCGTCCTCGTCATCCTCGTCGGCATGCTCGCCTTCATCGCCTTCATCGCCTGGCAGGTCACGCGCATGCCGCCGAAGTAAAGATAGTAGGCAGTATGCAGTAGGCGATGGGCAGTTAAGGCAAGAAGAGCTTAAGGAAACAGGTCTTAACGAATCGGAGGCGGCGAGTAGAACATCTCGCTGCCTCCGATTCGTTTATGCAGGTTTGTTTCGAAGTCTTACCGTCTTAACTGCCTACTGCCCACTTCCTTCCGTGGCTTCGGCGGCTTGGGGCGCGGGCATGAAGCGCACCCAGCGCAGGCGGCGGCGCTCGACGCGCTCGACGTGGAAGGTTCCGCCCTCATGCTCGACCGTGTCGCCGGGCTTCAGGAGTCGGCCGGCGCGCGCGAGCAGGAAGCCCGCGAGGGTTGTGTAGTGGCCTTCCTCGGGGATGTTGAGCGGGAAGTGGCGGTTGGCGTCGCGCACGGCGAGCATGCCGTCGAGCAGGTAGCTGCCGTCCGGTTGCTGGACGATCTGCGACTTGGCCTCCTCGTCGTACTCGTCGTTGATCTCGCCGACGATCTCTTCGAGCAAGTCTTCCAGAGTCACGATGCCTTCCAACCCGCCGTGCTCGTCTATGACGAAGGCGAGGTGCGTGCGGCTGTCGCGCATCTGCTTGAGCGCCGCGCCGAGCTTCGCCGTCGCCGGCATGAAGAGCGGCGGGTGCGCCAGCGCCGCGGCCTCGAACTCCTCCGCGGGGCGCGTACCGTCCACGAAGTCTTCGAGGTCGCGGCGGAAGATCACGCCGACCACGTCGTCGAGGCGCTCGCGGTAGACGGGCAGGCGCGTGTAGCCGTGCTCCTTGAAGACGGCCTTCGCCTCGGCGAGCGTGGCGGTGGCGGCGACCGCCGTCACCGCCATCCGCGGCACCATCGCCTCGCGCACCTCCGCGTCGGCGAACTCGAAGACGCCCTGGATGAGCTGCTGCTCCTCGGCCCGGATGTGGCCGCCCTTGCGGGAGAGGTCGATGACGTGGCGCAGCTCCTCCTCCGTGTAGGCCGAGGCGTGGCCGGCGTCGGCGTGGATGCCGAGGGGTCGGACGACGGCCGCGCTCGCGCTGTCGAGCGCGCGGATGGGCAGGCTGAAGACGCGGTAGAAGAGCTGCATCGGGAGCGCCGTCGAGAGCGCGACGCTTTCGGCGCGCTGGAGGCCGAAGAGCTTCGGCGCCTGCTCGCCCAAAACGATGTGCAGCGCCGTGACGATGGAGAAGGCCACGAAGAAGGAGATGACGTGAATCGCCGTCGCGGAGAGGCCGAGGCGCGCCAGCGGCTCTTCGAGCATGCGCGCCACCGTCGGCTCGCCGAGCCAGCCCAGGCCGAGCGAGGCCAGCGTGATGCCGAGCTGCGAGGCCGAGAGGTAGGCGTTGAGGTTGTCGAGAATCGAGATGAGCCGCTTGGCGCGCCGGTCGCCGCTGGCCGCCAGCGTCTCGATGCGCGAACGCCTGAGCCCCACCAGCGCGAACTCCGCCGCGACGAAGAAGCCGTTGGCGAAGACCAGCAGGACTATCCCGAACAGGTACAGTGCTGTCAGCATGGCCGGTATTTTACAACGGTCGGGCTCATAACAGTACCGCGAGCGGTGGCGGGCGGGTGTTGGCGCGGCGGCGGCGCCCCGTCACACCGACCCGTTCGCTACCGCTCGCGGTACTGTTCGACCCCGGGACGTGAGAGCGTTTTTTCGAGGCGTTCGAAGCGGCGCAGCATCTCTTCGTGGAGGTGGTCGGCCTTCTCGTGCAGGTGCGCGACCTCAAGCTCGGCCTTGACGTTGATCTCGTACTCGATGTCGGCGCGCACCTTATCCTTCGCCGCCTGCCGGCTCTGGCTGATGAGGACGAAGCAGGCGAGGAAGATGGCCTCCAGGCTGACGATCATCGTCAACAGGCCGAAGGGGAACTGGTCGAACGGGAGCGGGAGGACGACGGTGTTGAGCAGAATCCAGACCGCGAACCACGCGGCGTGGATGAAGAGGAAGGGCATGCTGCCCGAGAACCACGCGAGCCAGTCGGAGATTCTTTCAAGCGGGGTCAGTCGCTCCTCGACCTCCTCGTTGACGTTGCGTGAGACGCGCGTGCGCAGCAGCGCGTCGGCCTTGCGCGTCATACGCCCCATCGCCGCCAGCATGTGCAGCGCCGCGTCGGGCTTCTTCCGGAAGAGCAGCAGCAGGTCGTCGCGGTCGAGCTCGATCAGCTCGGTCTCTTCGAGCGCGACGGCCGTCGCCGTGCGCGGGCCCGAGTCCAGCAGCGCGATCTCGCCGAAGAAGTCGCCGGGGCGCGCCGTGTCGAGCGTGATCTTCTGCCCGACCGTGTCCCGTATGAAGAGTTCGACCGCGCCCGCGCGCACGAGGTAAAGACTCTCTCCGGGCTCGCCGGCCCGGAAGAGAGTCTCCTCTGCGCGCAGCACGACGAGGTCAACGACCTCGGCCAGCACGCGGCGGTCTTCAGCGTCGAGCAGCTCGAAGAACTCGACGCCTTCGAGCGCGGCCTCGTCCACGCTCATCTACGGTCTCCTGCCCGCGGGGGTGGCGTCGGCCTTGCGCGGCGGCGTCGCGGGCGCGGCCGGCTGACTCGGCTTGGCCGTGTAGCCGGAGCGCGTCACGGCGATGCGCTTCTCGCCGCCGCGGCCGTCGGCGACGGCCACGCGGACGGGGCGGAACTCGCCGGGGCGCCCCTTCGTCACGGGGCGGTAGCTGATGACGTACTGCGTGCGCATGTCTTTCGTGATCTGCTCGGCGATGCCGGGCAGCTCCGAGAGCGAGGTCGGGTAGAAGGTGCGCCCGCCCGTCTCGCGCGCCATGCGGTCGAGCAGCGAGACGGCCTTCGAGCGCTTCGACGGCGTGATGAAGCCGCGCTCCTTCTCCAGCTCGTTGACGAAGCCGATGACGAAGATTTGAACGTCCGTCTCCTTGAGCGACTCGAAGAGCTGCTCCTGCTTGTAGAAGCTGTTGCGGTCTTCGCCGTCGGTGACGAGGATGAGCGCGCGGCGGCGCTTGTCCTCGACGGGGTCGCCGGTCTTCCCGCGCCGCTCGGAGGCGTGCTCGGCGGCGAGGTAGGCGGCGTCGATGACGGCCGTCTGCCCGCCCTCGATGAACATGTCGTCGAGGGCGTCGCCGAGCGCCTGCTTGTCGGCGGTGAAGTCCTGCATGATCTTGATCTCGTCGGACGAGATGAAGCGGACGACGAAGGACTCGTCGCCGGGCTTGTTGCTCTCGATGATGGTCTTGGCGGCCTCGACGACCTGCCCGATCTGGCTGCGCAGGGAGCCGGAGTTGTCCACGACCAGCCCGTAGGTGATGGGCACCTCCTCGCGCGTGACGAACTGAATCTGCTGCTGGACGCCGTTCTCCACGACGCGGAAGTCGGCGTCGGTCACGTCGTTGATGGGCCGGTTGTTGCGGTCTACGACGCGGACGTGGAGGTTGACGAGGCTCGTGTCGATGGTGACGACCTCGTCGGGGTCAACTTCCTGGTTCGGGTCTTCCTGCGTCGCGTCGGGCTCGGCCGTCGGCTGCGTGCGGAGTTTCGGGGGCGCGGGCGCGGGCGGCGGCCCGTCCTGTGGGGCGGCGACCGCAGGCCCGGGCGGTGGCGTGGGCCGGGGCGTCGGTTTCGGCGTCGGAGTCTGGCGCGGCGTCGCCGTGGACTGCGGGGTCGCCTGCGCGGCGGCGTTGCGCGTCTGCGCGCCGACGCGGCGCGGGCGGGCCCCTTCCTGCCGCGCGTGCGAGGCCGGGATCAGCGACCCGGCCAGCGCTAGCAGGACGAGCAGCGCGGCCGATGCGCGCGCGCGAACCGGCGAGGTCGAAAACTCACTTCGTCTCATCTTCTTCCCTCAAAAATTCGCCCCGCGTGTCCCGCCCTTGTGAGGCGGGGCGCGGGGCTTCCAACCTTCCGGGCCTGTCTCGCCTCGTCGGGCGAGAGGCTCCGCGTGGCCGGGGCAAAGAGCATGAAAGCCGACGGGGCGGCGGGCGCCGCCACAATCTTAAAGATGCCCCGGCCGGGTCGTTAGTTGCCGGAAATGCGGACGGGGAGAAGGGGTGACGGGGTGAAAGAAATCGCGTCGTCAAATGTCGCTTCGTCTCCCAGTCACCCCTTCTCCCACTCTCCCCGTCTCGGCCTACTTCGGCGTGGCGCTGGCGAAGTAGCCCTCGCGGCCGCGGACGAAAAGTCGCGGGAAGCCGCGCGGGGGCTGCACCTTGATCTTGAGCTTGTGCCACTTGCCGTCGTTGGCGAAGCCCGAGGGGCGGTAGCCGATTGAGTACTGCGTGCGCAGCTCAAGCGCGATGCGCTCGAAGGTGTCGTTCATCTCGGCGCCGGTTGAGGGGAAGAAAGCCTTGCCGCCCGAGACGCCCGCCAACTCTTCGAGGATGGCGCGCCCGCCGTAGCCGAGCGACGTGTCGTCGTTGGGGCTGACGATGCCGATGGCGTAGATGATAACGTCCGACTCCTTGAGCATCCGCTTCAGCTCGTTGAAGGTGTAGCGCGAGCTGTTGTCCTGCCCGTCGGAGATGAGCAGGATGGCGCGCTTCTTGTGCGCGCCGCGCGTGACGCGCTCCACCCCGAGGTAGGTCGCGTCGTAGAGCGCCGTCTGGCCGCGCGTCTGGACGAAGGTCAGCTTCTGCATCAGCGCGTCGCTGTCGCGCGTGTGGTTCAGGAGCAGTTGCGCGCGGCTGTTGAAGCCGATGAGGAAGTACTCGTCGCGCGCATGGCTGGTGTCGACGAACTTCGAGAGCGCCTCGCGCGCGCGGTTAATCTTGTCGCCGCCCATCGAGCCCGACACGTCGAAGACGATGCCGAGGGAGACGGGCGCGTCCTCGTCCGAGAAGAAGCTGATCTCCTGCTGCGTCTTGTCGTCGAAGATGGTGAAAGCGTTCTTGCCGAGTCCCGTCACGAAGCGGCCGTAGGTGTCGGTGACGGTGACGGTGAGCGTGATGAGGTCGGAGTGGACGATGACCGGCTTCGTGTCGTCCACAATCGGCTGGACGACGGGGCCTTCGAGGATGGCGGTCGGCGACTGCGAGGCGCTGCTGGCGCGGCCGTTGGCGGCGGGCACCGGCGTCTTCTGCGCGGGCGTCGGCGCGGGTGTCGCCGACGGCTTGTCGCTCGCCTGCGGGGCGGCGCCGTTGGCGGGCGGCTCGGTCTTGACCTCTACCTTCGCCGGGTCGGCCTGCTGCGTCCCGGGCTGCGCGGCGGCCTCACGGGCGGCCGCGCCGAGCGCGGCGAAGAGGAGTGAGACGAGCGCGACTCTGGTAAAACGGTCGGTGCGCCGGGCCCTCATGGTAAGCCTCCTGACAGTGTCTGCGGTTACGAGAAAAGGGAAGCCGCCGACCCGGGCCCTCTCTCATCGGGGCGCCCGCGGGCCCGGCTCGGGTGCGTGCTTGTCAGCTTTGACGGCGGCGCGCGCCCACACGGTTGTACGCGGTGGCGTGCTGGGAAGATGGGGAGACTTCCTCTTTCCTTCGCGCGGGTATTGTAGGGCACGCCCCGCGCTCGCGCAACAAACATCTCGGTTTCGACTTTCTCACGATTCTATTTCCGTGCAACTTCGCACATATACGCGCGTGTAAGCGACGCGGGCGGTGGGAGCCGGCCGAGGCGTCGTGTTACAATCACCCGCCTTAGTTCGCGCGCAGGCTCCCCCGCCGGGCCGGCGTCGCCGTAGACCTTCCGGGGAAGAAGTAAAGAAAGACATGGCCGAGTTCATCTGTCGTTTGGGGACGCCCGCGGGCGAAGTTGTGACGCGGACGATCGAGGCCGCGGGCGCGCAGGAGGCGCGCGTGCGGCTCGAAGCCGAGGGCTTCCGCGTCTTCTCCGTCGCTGTGCCGAAGGTGGCGGGGCTCGCCGGCTTCACGCGCGGCGGCAAGGGCGGCACCGCGCCGCGCGTCAAGCCGGGCGACTTCCTCATCTTCAACCAGCAGCTCTCGGCCATCCTCCGCGCGGGCATCCCCATCCTCCAGGCCGTCGCCATGCTGCGCCGCCGCGCCTCGTCCTCGCGGCTGAAGGCCGTGCTCGCCGACGTGGAGGATAAGATTCGCTCCGGCATGGCGCTCTCGTCGGCCTTCGCCGCGCAGGGGCCGATCTTCCCGCGCATCTACACGGCCTCGGTGCTGGCGGGCGAGCGCTCGGGCGCGCTCGACGAGGTGCTGTCGCGCTACGTCTCGTACATGCGGCGCGGCGTCGAGATACGGCGGAAGATTCGGGGTGCGTTGGCCTACCCGCTCTTTCTGCTCGCGGCCTCGATGGGGATGGTGATGTTTTTGACCATCTACGTCGTGCCGAAGATGTCCTCGCTCTTCGAGGGCTTCAACCGCGAGCTGCCCGCCGTGACGAAGACCGTCATCGGCATCTCGCACTTCGCCTCGGGGAACTTCTGGTGGCTGGTGCCCGCGATTTTCGCCGCGGGCATCGGGCTCTACCTCTGGACGCGCACGCCCTCGGGCGCCCGGAGCTTCGACCGCTTCCTGCTCATGCTGCCCATCGTCAACCAGCTCATCCGGCAGTTGGCCGTCGCGCAGATGACGCGCTCTCTGGCGACGCTTTTGGCGGGCGGCATCACGCTCGTCGAGTCGTGGGAGATCGCCGCCGAGTCCATTACTAACAAGGAGTTGCGGGCGCGCAGCTCGGCGACGCTGCCGATGATTCGCGAGGGGCGCTCGTTTACGGAGAGCCTTGAGTCGGCCGGGTGGATTCCGCCGATGGCGCTTGATATGATCGGCGTGGGCGAGCGCTCGGGTAGTTTGCGCGAGATGCTCGAAGAGGTCGCCGAGTTCCACGACCGCGAGTCGGAAGTCCGGCTCGAACAGTTGACCACAGTCCTTGAGCCCGCCATCCTGCTGGTGATGGGCGGGCTCGTCGTGACAATCCTGCTCTCGATCTACCTGCCGATCATCCAGTCCATCTCGAATATAAGTATTCGCAACGGCTGACCCCGAGGCAATCCCCCGCCCGCCGGAGGCATCTGAAAAACGATGAGTCAAACGGAGAACCAGGCCGACACGCCCACGGTCGTCAACCCGGTGCCCCCCGCCGCCGCGCTCGACGGCGATGGCGAGCACACGCCGCCCGAGGTGCGCGCGGCGCTCACGCTCGCGCGGCGCTACCGGCTCCCGTACGTTGACCTGCTCCCGCCGGTCGGCGACTCCCCGATTGACTACGCGCTGCTGGGCGAGATTCCCGTCGATTTGATGCTGCGCCACCTCTTCGTGCCCCTGCGGCGCGAGGGGCGCCGGCTGCACATCGCGATGGCCGACCCGACCGACCTGGAGCGGCTGGACGAGATCGCCTCGGCGCTCCACTCGCGCGTCGTGCCGCACGTGGCGACCGCGGGCGCCATTGAGGTCGTGCTCCGCAAGGGCGACGCCACGCAGCGCGTCCTGCAAGAGGCGGCGTCGGGCTTCCGCATCTCGCTCGTGAAGGAGACCGAGCAGGGCGAAGAGGTCTTAGACCTCGACCGGCTGGCGACCGACTCCGACATGTCGCCCATCATCAAGCTGGTCGACACCATCATCTACAACGCGATGGAGTCGCGCGCCTCCGACATCCACATCGAGACGCGCGACACGGCCGTCCACGTCA
>JBEVJD010000162.1:0-12297 GCA_040510435.1 Pyrinomonadaceae bacterium
CTGTCTGAGCGAGAGGGCGACTTCGACGGCGCGGCGGGGGGCGATGACGCCCCAGCCCTGTCGGTCGATCTCGACGCCGGGCAGGCGCTCGGCCGTGTCGATGAGGATGCGCTTGACCTGCTGCGGCGAGAGGTGCGGGTTGGCTTCGAGCATGCAGGCGACGGTCGAGGAGACGATGGGCGCGGCGAATGAGGTGCCGTCCACGAACTTGTAGTGCTCGGAGATTACGTCGGCCTCGTGGAGCTTGACCGAGACGAGCTGGCGGATGAGATAGGTCGGGAGCGAGCGCGCATCGTACACGTCGCGGTCAACGTCCTTGTGCTCCTCGATGAGCGGCAGCAGCTCCGCGTCCGACGCGCGGTCGAGGCGGGCGTACAGCTCGGCCTCGGCGGCGGTCGGTGTCTGCGGCAGGATGGGCGCGGGCACCCAGATGCCGGGCGCGATGACCTCGGGCTTCTGCAAGCCGTCCGCGGTCGGGCCGTAGGAGGAGCGGTAGAGGCTGTGGCGCGCGCGGTCGAGCGAGTTCTGGTCGTTCAGACCCCCGACCGCGATGCACGAGGGCGAGGAGGCGGGCGGGATGACGGGGTGCCCCGGCTCCCAGCCGGCGTTCCCCACCGCGCAGACGACGACCAGCCCCTCCTTCACGGCGCGCTCGACCGTCCGGCACAGAGAGTTGTCGAGGTACGAGACATCCTTGTCGCCGCCGGCCGAGATGTTGACGACGCGGATGCCGAAGCGCTCGCGGTTCTCGACGACCCACTTCAGTCCCAGCTCGATGTTCTTCTCGGAGATGTGGCCGGACTGGCTGACCTTGACGAGGACGACGTTGCAGTCGGGCGCGATGGAGCGGAAGAAGCCGCCCGACAGCGCCCCGTTGCCGGCCGCCACGACCGAAGTCATCATGCCGTGCCAGCTCGCCACGTCCACGGAGTCGAGCGTGCCGGTGCCGCGCGTCGAGAGGTTGTGGAATTCGAGGATGCGGCTCTGGGGCGTCGTCAGGTCGGGGTGCGGGTAGAAGCCCGAGTCGAGGAAGGCGATGGTGATGCCGCGCCCCGTGAAGTGCTCGTGCGCGCCGAGCCGCAGCCAGGTGGGGAGCACGTGGCGCCCCTGCTCGAAGACGGCGCCGTACTTCTCGGTCTGCGCGCGCGCGCGCCCGAACAGCTCCAGGCAGCGCGGGCAGACGGCCTGCACGCCCGCGGGCGCGTTGGCCGAGATCAGCTCCTTCAAATCGCCCGGCAACTGCTCGAACGGCGTGAGCCCTTCGCCCGCCCCGCGCGCGCAGACCGGGCACGCGGGACGCCCCGCGGGCACCTCCGACACATGCACAGACCCATCCAACGTCTCAGACACTTTTCACTTACCCCTTGTTTTTTTCTCTATCATGCAGGCGAACGGGCCGCGGCGCAAGGAACCGTCAGGCGGCGGCCCGGCCGATTCGCCACGCGCCGCCAAATGTTATAAATTAGACCCAGGCGAAAACCTTAAAAGTTCAGACGAAGGGGCCGAACGATGGCGAAAGAGCAGACCGACGTGCCCGACATCTTCCGCCGCGCGCTGGCGATGGCGCGCGCCGACGAGCGGCTCTCGCTGCGCGACCTGCGGCGCAAACTCTACGACGAGTTCAAGGACTCGCCGATGCCGCCGATGGCGAACCTGACCATCCCCGAGCAGGACGCGCGCGCGCCCGAGGAGGACTGGACGGCCGGCCTCTCCATCGTCCGCCGCGGCATCCAGACCGAGGACTGGCGCGAGATCGTCAACGGCATCGCCATGAGCCTCGACCAGACGCTGCGCTACGAGCGCGAGCGCGGCGCGCCGGGGCAGGCCGACGACTGGCACGACCGCACCGTCGGCATCGAAGGCGCCCTCCACAAAGGCGTCTCTAAATGGATGCCGGACGAGTTGTTGCGGCTCGCGGAGAACGCGGGGAAGAAACAGTAGTCAGGAGTCAGGAGTCAGAATGGCTCCGACCTGTGGTTGCCGACACTGACACTCAAACGATTCTGCTGACGAATGCTTTTCTTCTGACTTCTGACTTCTGACTTCTGCTTTATGAGTTTCCTGGACACGCTCTTCAAAGACCCTTTCAGGCAGGAGGGCGAGCCGCGGCCGGCGGGTGAGTTCGAGGGCGGCGACGTTATCGTCAGCCCCGACACGCGCCGCGAGCGGCGTCTGCCGCCCGGGCAGACGCGCACGCGCAAGTGGCCCGTGCTCGACGCGCACGGCACGCCCGAGGTCAACCTTGAGACGTGGCAGTTCGAGGTCGGCGGGCTCGTGGCAAGACCTTTGAAGTGGTCGCTCGACGAGTTCCTGCAACTGCCCGCCGCCAAGGTCTACGCAGACTTTCACTGCGTGACGCGCTGGTCGCGGCTCGACAACCTCTGGGGCGGCGTCTCGACGCGGACGGTCGCGGAGCTGGTCGGGGTCAAACCCGAGGCGAAGTTCGTCGTGGCCGAGGCGCACGACTACGGGTGGACGACGAACCTGCCGATTGAGTTCTTCCTCGCCGAAGACTCGCTCTTCGCGTGGTCGAACGACGGCCAGCCCATCCCGCCCGAGCACGGCGGCCCCGTCCGCCTCGTCGTCCCGCAACTCTACGCCTGGAAGTCGGCCAAGTGGGTCAAGGGCATCCGCTTCCTCACCGAAGACGAGGCGGGCTTCTGGGAGGAGGGCGGCTACCACATGCGCGGCAACCCCTGGAACGGGCAGGACGGCGAGCGGTTTCGCTATCAGGGCGAGGAAGAGTAAAGCAGTGATAAGTGATGAGTGATAAGTGATAAGAAGACGACGAGGCCCTTTCCTTCTTATCACTTATCACTCATCACTTATCACTTTATAAACACGTGAGCGAAGCGACCACACTACAAGACGGGGCGCGGGAGCAGCGGCCGGCGGCGGCGGTGCCGAAGGACGCGGCGGCCGTCGTCCTCGTGCGCGGCGGCGAAGAAGACCCGGAGGTCTTCTGGGCACGGCGCGGCGCGCGGCTGGCGTTTCAGCCGGGCTTCTACGCCTTCCCCGGCGGGCAGCGCGACGAGGCGGACGCGGAGGTCGAGGTCGAGCACGCCGAAGACCCGGAGACGGCGCAGATGATCGCGTGCGCGGCGCGCGAGCTGTTCGAGGAGTTGGGCGTGCTCGCTGCGCGCGGCGCCGAGCACCTGACGAAGGGGCAGCTCGCGTCCGTGCTTGACGACCTGACCTCAAATCGCATGACCTTCGCCGAAGTGCTCGGACACTACGGCCTGCGCCTCGACGCGCGCGACTTCACATACGCCGGTCGCTGGGTGACGCCGCCCTTCAGCCCGCGCCGCTTCGACACATACTTCTTCGTCGTGCGCTGCCCGCACAAGCAGCAGCCGCGGCTGCTCACCGAAGAGTTCGACGAAGGTGGTTGGGAACGGGCGTCCGCGGCCTACGAGCGCTGGCGGCGCTTCGAGCTGATGGCCGCTCCGCCGGTGATTCACGCCGTGCGGACGTTGGCCGGCGGGCTGAATCAAGACCTGACCGAGCGCCTCCTCACCGTCCCGCAGGCGCGGCGCGAGCCCGTGCGCAGGATAGAGTTCATGCCCGGCTTCGTCTGCGTCCCCCTACGCACGCCGACCAAGCCGCCCGCGACGACGACCAACTGCTACGTCGTCGGCACGCACGACTTCATCGTCGTCGACCCCGGCTCGCCCTACGAGGACGAGCAGGAAGCGCTCGCGCAGTTTGTCGGAGAGTTGTCGGGCGAAGGCCGGCGGCCTCTTGAGATTGTCCTGACGCACCACCACCCCGACCACGTCGGCGGCGTCGAAAGTTTGCGCGAACAGTTCGGCCTGACGGTCGCCGCGCACCGCCTGACCGCGGAGGCTTTGGAGGGAAGAGTCCGCGTTGACCGCTTCGTCGAAGACGGCGAGCTGATAGAACTCGAAGGCGACCCCGCCATCTCGCTGCGCGCGATGCACACGCCCGGCCACACGCGCGGCCACCTCTCCTTCTACGACGAGCGCGCGGGCGCGCTGCTGACGGGCGACAACGTCGTCGGCATCGGCTCCGTGCTCATCGACCCCGAGGAGGGGAGCGTGCGCGACTACCTCGCGTCGCTCGAACGCTACCGCGCCTTGCCGCGGCTCGTCGCGCTCTTCGGCGGCCACGGCCCCGCGGTCGGCAGCCCCCGCGCGAAGATCGAAGAGTACGTGGCGCACCGCCTCAAGCGCGAGCGGGACATCCTCGCGGCCGTGCAGTCGGGCGCGCAGACTCCCGCCGAGGTCGTCGCGCGCGCCTACACCGACGTGCCCCCGAAGATGCACGCGCTGGCCGAGCGCGCCGTCAACGCACACCTCGTGAAGCTCGAAGAGGACGGGCTCGTCCGCCGCGTCGAGGGCGGGCGTTTCACCGCCGACTTATGAGCCCGAAACAGAAAGCCATCCAGACGAACGGAACCGCCGCGACGCCCGAGCCACCCGACCTTGAGCGCGCGCGGCTGGCGGCCATCGTGAACTCGTCCGAGGACGCCATCATCTCGAAGACGCTCGACGGCACGATCACCAGTTGGAACACGGCCGCCGAAAGGCTCTACGGCTACGGGGCAGAGGAGGCCGTCGGGCAGCACATCTCGTTCATCGTCCCGGAGGAGCTGCGCGGGCAGCTCGACGACATCCACGAGCGGCTCAGGCGCGGCGAGAAGGTGAGCCACCTTGAGACGGTGCGCGTCCGCAAGGACGGCACGCGCGTCGAGGTCGCCGTCAGCATCTCGCCCGTCATGAACGCCGCGGGCGAGACGGTCGGCGCCGCCACCATCGCACGCGACATCGGCGCGCGCCGCCGCGTCGAAGATGAGCGCGCCGGACTGGCCGCGCAGGTCGAGGACGAGCGCCGCCGCCTGCAAGACCTCGTGTCGAGCGTCCCCGGCGTGGTGTGGGAGGCTTGGGGCGAGCCCGACGCGTCGGCGCAGCGCATCAACTTCGTCAGCAACTACGTCGAGCAGATGCTCGGCTACAGCGTGGACGAATGGCTACGGACGCCCAATTTCTGGCTGACGATTGTCCACCCCGAAGACCGCGAGCGCGCGGCGGCCGAGGCGCGCGCGAAGTTCCAGGGGAGCGGCGGCGTGAGCGAGTTCCGCTGGGTGCGCAAGGACGGCCGCGTCATCCACGTCGAGGCGCGCTCGGTGCCTGTGCGCGACGGGCAGGGGCGCGCGGTCGGGATGCGCGGCGTGACGATGGACATCTCTTCGCGCCGGACGGCCGAGGCCGAGCTGGCGCGCCGCGTCCAGCAGGCCGCGCTCGGCGCGGAGGTGGGCGCGGCGCTGGCCGAGGGCGGCGTGCCCCTGCGGCAGGGGTTGCAGCGCTGCGCCGAGGCCGTCGTCAAGCACCTCGACGCGGCCTTCGCGCGCGTGTGGACGATAGAGCGCGGCTCGGACGTGTTGGAGCTTCAGGCGAGCGCGGGGCTGTACACACACACGGACGGGCCGCACGGGCGCGTGCCCGTGGGCAAGTTCAAGATCGGGCTCATCGCGGCCGAGCGCCGCCCGCACCTGACGAACTCCGTAGTCGGCGACGCGCGCGTCGGCGACCAGGAGTGGGCGCGGCGCGAGGGCATGGTCGCGTTCGCGGGCTACCCGCTGCTGGTCGAGGACAGGCTGGCCGGCGTGCTGGCGTTGTTCGCGCGCAAGGCCCTGCCCGCCGACACGCTCGAAGCGCTCGCGTCCGTGGCGAACATCATCGCGCAGGGCATCGAGCGCAGGCGCGCGGAGGAGAGGTTGACCGAACTCCTGCGCGAGCGCGAGCAGGAGTTTGAGGAAGTCTCGACGCCGGTCGTGCCCGTGCTCGAAGGCGTGCTGGTCGTGCCGCTCATCGGCTCGCTCGACACCGAGCGGACTGCGCGCGCGACGCGCGCGGCTTTGCAGGAGGTGACGCGGCAGGGCGCGCGCGTCTGCATCCTCGACATCACGGGCGCGCGCATGGTTGACTCGCACGCGGTGACGAATTTGACGAACCTCGTGCAGGCGCTCAAGCTCGTCGGCGCGGAGGCGTGCGTGACGGGCGTTGGGGCTCAGGTCGCGCAGACGCTCGTCGGGCTCGGGCTCGACATGCGGGGCCTGCGCACCTACCGCACGCTCGCGCAGGCGCTGGCCGCGCTGCTCGACAACCGACGCGGAAGAAGTTAATTCAAGGGGACAAGGTTTCAAAGTAATGGCATTACCTAAAACAATCGGCGAACTGAAACAGCAGGGCTACCGCGCGCGGCCCGTGAAGGACGAGATGCGCGCCAACCTCCTCGACAAGCTCCGCCGCGGCGAGCGCGTCTTCCCCGGCATCGTCGGCTACGACGAGACGGTCATCCCGCAGATCGTCAACGCCGTGCTCGCGCGCCACAACATCATCCTTCTGGGCCTGCGCGGCCAGGCCAAGAGCCGCATCATCCGGCAGCTCGTCAACCTTTTGGACGAACGCATCCCCGTCATCGCCGGCTCCGAGGTTAACGACGACCCCTTCAAACCCATCTCGGCCTACGGCCGCCAGACGGTCGAGCGCGACGGCGACGACACGCCCGTCAGTTGGGTCGAGCGCGACGCACGCTTCGTCGAAAAACTCGCCACGCCCGACGTGACGGTCGCCGACATCATCGGCGACGTTGACCCCATCAAGGCCGCGCGCGGCGGGCACCTTTTAAGCGACGAGCTGACGATTCACTACGGGCTACTGCCGCGCGCCAACCGCGGCCTGTTCGCCATCAATGAGCTGCCCGACCTCGCGGGCAAGATTCAGGTCGGCCTCTTCAACATCATGCAGGAGGGCGACGTGCAGATTAAGGGCTACCCCGTCCGCCTCCCGCTCGACGTGATGCTCGTCTTCTCGGCCAACCCCGAGGACTACACCGCGCGCGGCAAGATCATCACGCCCCTCAAAGACCGCATCGGCTCCGAGATCACGACGCACTACCCCGCGGAGTTGCAGCTCGGCGTCGAGATCACGAAACAGGAGGCTTGGGTCGAGCGCGAGGGCGTCGGCGGGCGCCTGCGCGTCCCCGACTTCATCCGCGAGCTGGTCGAGCAGATCGCCTTCGAGGCGCGCGACGACCAGCGCATCGACAAGCGCTCGGGCGTCTCGCAGCGCATGCCCATCACCGTCACCGAGTCGGTCGTCTCGAACGCCGAGCGCCGCGCGCTCATCACGGGCGAGGAGGACGTGGTGCCGCGCGTCTCGGACGTGTACGCGGCGGTGCCCTCGATGACGGGGAAGATGGAGCTGGAGTATGAGGGCGAGCAGGTCGGCGCGGGCCGCATCGCGCGCGACCTCATCAAGCGCGCCGCGGGCGAGGTCTTCGAGGGCTACTTCGTCGGCTTCGACTTCGGGGCGGCCGTCCGCTGGTTCGACTCGGGCAACAACCTCAAGCTCTCCGACGACGCGCCCGCCGACGAATGCGTCCGCCTCCTGGAGTCCGTCCCCGACCTCATCGACAACGCCGTCGTCCCCTTCGACTTCGAGCGCGCCGACGACGCCATGCTCGTCTCCGCCTGCGAGTTCGTCCTCGAAGGTCTCTACGCCCAGAACAAGATCAGCCGCAACGAAGAGGGCGGCTACACCGCCGCCACCAAGGCGCGCAAAGACCGCCGCGGCATGATCTACGACGACCTGACCGAGTCCGGCCGCTTCAGTTAAGGAGAGATGTTATGGACTTAACTCTGAACGCCGTCTACCTCAAAGTGCCTGAAGGCTACGTCGGGTTCGTCGAAGAATTGCCCGGCGCGAACACCCAGGGCGAGACTCTGGAAGAGGCACGCCAAAATCTCAAAGAGGCTGTCGAAATAGTGTTGGAGGCTAATCGCGCTTTAGCCGCGGAGACGGTGAAAGGCGAAGACGTGATTCGAGAACAGCTTGTCGCCGGATAATTTCTGCATCCCGCGCACCGAAGAAGTTCTTAGACTCGCGGCATGAAACGCATTGACCTAATCCGACATCTTGAGCGGCACGGCTGCGAGTTGTTCCGCGAGGGCGGCAGTCATACGGTCTACGTCAACCGCGCGGCGCAGAGGTCTTCGACGGTTCCGCGACATAGAGAGATTAATGACTTTCTCGCGCGCAAAATCTGCCGCGACCTGCAAGTGTCCGAGCCGGCGGGGAAGAAGTAAATGAAGTTCATACGCTATTCGAGATTCAAGGGCTTCGACGTGTCGGGGTTGTCGTTGGGCGACCTGATGGAGTTGTTGCAGGACTCTCTGCTGTCGTCGGGGTACGACGAGGACTATTACTGGACGCGGCAGCGGCAGGATCAGGACAGGTCTCTGGACGCGCTGCGGCAGGCGCTGTTGCAGGGGCTGCTTGAGATGGGCGAGCTGTCGGAGCGTGACGTGCAGGAGATGCTCGCCGAGAACAACGGGCAGTTCAAGGGCTCGCAGTTGGAGGAGCTGCTGAACCAGCTCATCGAGCGGCTGGTCGAAGAGGGCTACCTGAAGCTCACAGAGGAGCAGGCCGCCGAAGAGCGGCGGCGGCGGGGGCAGGGGCCGGGCGAGGTGGGCGAGCCTCTGCCGCGCGACGTGAAGTTCGAGGTGACGGAGAAGGGGCTCGACTTCCTCGGCTACAAGACTTTGAGAAGTCTCCTCGGGAGTCTCGGCAAGTCCTCCATCGGGCGGCACGACACGCCGCACCTCTCGACGGGCGTCGAGGCTTCGCAGTCGCCGAAGCCTTACGAGTTTGGCGACACGATCAACCTCGACGTGAACACGACGCTGCTCTCGGCCATCAAGCGCGAGGGCTTGAGCGTCCCGCTCAACCTCGAATACGCCGACCTGCACGTGCACCAGCAGGACTACCAGTCTTCGTGCGCGACGGTGGTCATGCTCGACTGCTCGCACTCGATGATCCTCTACGGCGAAGACCGCTTCACGCCGGCCAAGAAGGTGGCGCTCGCGCTCGCGCACCTGATCCGCACGCAGTACCCAGGCGACTCTTTGAAGATCGTGCTCTTCCACGACGACGCCGAGGAGCTGCCGCTGGCGCGGCTGGCCACGACGCAGGTCGGGCCTTACCACACGAACACGGCCGAGGGTTTGAAGCTCGCGCGCCGGCTGCTTCAGGCGCAGCGCAAGGAGATGAAGCAGATCGTGATGGTGACGGACGGAAAGCCGACGGCCTGCTTCCTCGACGCGGAGCCGGCGGGCGCGGGCGGGCGCGGGCGCTCGCATCAGCCCTTCGGCGAGATACACGGCGGCCGGAGGCTCTACAAGAACTCGATGGGCGGCGACCCCGTGGTGATGGACGCGACCTTCCGCGAGGTGCAGGCATGCCGCAAGGCGGGCATCCAGGTCAACACCTTCATGCTCGCCTCGGACTACTACCTCGTCGAGTTCGTCAAACAGATGTCGGCGATGACCGCGGGCAAAGCCTACTTCGCCACGCCCGGCAACCTCACGCAGTTCGTCCTCATAGACTTCCTGAGGCGCAAGAAGAGCCGGGTGAAGTAGGCAGTAGGCGGTAGGCAGTTAAGATGTATAGAAGTTATAGCGGTTGGCAGTTGAGTGTCACACCGTTAAGAGGCGGGCTGAGCCCGCCTCTTAACGGTGTGACAAATAGTCCCAGTCAAATCCACGTCGCTATAAAGCGACCGGCATAAATCAAACGGAGGCGACGAGTGATGAATCTCGTCGCCTCCGTTTCGTTTGACTACTTTCTTTAACGACTAACTGCCTACTGCTTTCCAGTGCGTTTGCGTTTCGGCTTGGGTTTGGCCGTGGGCTTCATCGGCGCGGCGGTCGCGGTCGCGTCGGGTTGAACCGGGGCGGAGGTGACCTTGCCGGGGTCGATGGCGGTGGACTTGCTGTCGTCTATGGTCGGGTTGGGCGAGGCGACGACGTGCTGCTCCTGCTGCTGCGTTTTCGCGTCCTGCTGGGGCATGTCGTTCTGCGTCCCTCCGGCCTGTGCGTGCGCCCCCAACAGCACCGCACTCGTCAATAACGTTACGAATAGTTTGCGCTTCATCGTCCTGCTCCGTTTCGGCCGGGGTAAGAGGGGAGACGGGCACCATTATAGCACCCGGGCGCGGCGTGTGCGCCTTAGCGCGTCAACGCTTCGCGGGCGGCGAGCGCGCAGCGTGCGGCCTCTTCGGGCGTCGGGGCGAGCGCGGTGAGGTGACCCATCTTGCGCCCCACGCGCGCGTCGGTCTTGCCGTAGAGGTGCAGCTTGACGTTGGGGAAGGCCGCGGCCGCGCGCCAGTCGGGCTCGCCCTTTTGCCAGAGGTCGCCGAGCAGGTTCGCCATCGCTGCCGGGCGCAGCAGTTCGGTCGAGCCGAGCGGGAGGTTGCAGACGGCGCGCAATTGCTGCTCGAACTGGCTGGTCACGCAGGCGTCGAAGGTGAAGTGCCCCGAGTTGTGCGGGCGCGGCGCCAGCTCGTTGACGAGGAGGCGGCCTTCGCGCGTCAGGAAGAACTCGACGCAGGTGACGCCGACCACCTCAAGCTCTTCGAGCACGGCGCGCGCGATCTCCACGGCCTTGCGCGCCACGTTCTCTTCTACGCGCGCGGGCGCGATGGAGAGGTCGAGGATGTGGCGGCTGTGCGTGTTCTCGACGACGCCGTAGTGTGCGAACTCGCCTTCGAGCCCGCGCGCGGCGACGACCGAGACCTCGCGCTCGAAGTCCACGAAGGCTTCGACGACGCCCTCCCTCCCGCCGAGCGCCTCGAACGCGCCCGACACGTCTTCGGCTGTGTCGATGCGCGTCTGCCCCTTGCCGTCGTAGCCGAAGCCGGCGGTCTTCAGGACGGCGGGGAAGCCCACCTCCGCGAGCGCGGCACTCAGGTCTTCGGGGCTGCGGACGTGCCGGAAGGGGGCGACTGGGAAGCCGCGGGAAGAGAGGAAGGTCTTCTCGCGCAGGCGGTGCTGCGTCGTGTAGAGCACAGAGCCCGAGGGGCGGACGGGGGCGAGCGCGGCCGCGGCCTCGACCGCCGCCGCCGGCACGTTCTCGAACTCGAAGGTGACGACTTCGACCCCGCGCGCGAACTCGCGCACGGCGTCCAGATCGTCGTAGGCGTGTTCGTACTCGCGGTCTGCGACCTGACCCGTCGGCGTGTCGGAGTCGGGCGAGAAGGTGTGGACGCGGTAGCCCATCCGGCGCGCGGCGATGGCGAACATGCGGCCGAGCTGGCCGCTGCCGAGTACGCCGACGGTGGCCCCGGGCAGTATCGCTTTCATGACGGCAGGACTGATTCGCGCACCTTCGAGGTCTGCTCCTCGCGGAAGCGGCGCAAGCGTTCCCTCAGCTCGGGGCGCGTGTTGGCGAGGACGGCGACGGCGAGCAGCGCGGCGTTCGTCGCGCCGCTCGGGCCGATGGCGAGCGTGCCGACGGGGATGCCGGCGGGCATCTGTACGATGGAGAGGAGCGAGTCGAGACCTTTGAGCGCCTTGCTCTTGACGGGGACGCCGAAGACGGGCACGGTCGTCTGCGCCGCGACCATGCCGGGCAGATGCGCCGCCCCGCCCGCGCCCGCAATGATGACTTCGAGCCCGCGCGCCTCGGCGCCTTCGGCGAACTCGGCCATCCGGCGCGGCGTGCGGTGCGCCGAGACGACCGCGCACTCGTGCGGCACGCCGAACTGCTTCAAGACCTCGGCCGCGTGCCGCATCGTCTCCCAGTCGGAAGTGCTGCCCATGACGACCGCCACCAGCGGCGCCTCCGTTACAGACTCGCTCTCTTCGGAACCCATGCCCCGGCCCTCTCTCAGTCTAATGCCCACGGACGGCCGCCCCCTTCAGTAGATGTTGAAGTTGTATTCGAGGACGACGTACTGCGACACGGCCCGGCCGTCCTTCTGCGCGGGCCCGAAACGTATCTGGCGCGCCGCGGCCATCGCCTTCTCCGTCAGCCCGTGCGGCAGGCTCTTGACGACGGAGATGTTCCGCATCTCGCCTGAGGAATGAAGGACGGCGCGGAGCCGCACGACGCCCGTCACGTTGAACTTGCGCGCCTGCTCGGTGAAGCCCGGCTCGGGTTTGAACGTGACCACGGCCCTCTTCGTCACCTCGTTCTGCTTGAACGGCCGGTCGTAATCGACGGGCGCGGCGCCGCTCCCCGAGTTGACGGGGGCGCCGCGCCCCGAGTTAGAGGCGACACCGCCCGCGCCGGTGTTCATGCCGCCACCCGTGCCGGTGCCGGCGCTCACAGTCTCTTTGGGAGGGTCGCCCTTGAAGGCGAAGGACTCGACGAACTGCCTCAGCCGCGCGTCGTCCGCGCCGCCGCCCAGCGCGGCGACGACGTAGATGCGCTCGCCGTCAGAGGAGACGTAGACGGGCCCGCGCTCGTTCAAAAGCCTGACGGAGTATTCGCG
>JBEVJD010000163.1:0-21753 GCA_040510435.1 Pyrinomonadaceae bacterium
AGCGCGTACTTCGTCACGGCGACGGGACGGTAACCGCTCAGCGACGCGTTCACCGAGGCGAAGGCCGCGAGCCCGTTCGTCAGGTCGGCGTCGAGGGACGAGCTGAAGGCGACCATCCCGCCCGTGTGGCGCAGCCGCGTGGCGTCCGCCTTGTCACGGCTGACCCAGAAACCGTAGGTGTAGCTCGCCTCCTCGCCGCGGAAGGGGGCCTTGACGACGGGCTTCGTCAAAAGCTCGAAACTCTTTTCGGAGATGAGTCGGCGCGCGCCCGCCGAGCCGCGGTTCAGCAACATGCGCATGTAGGCGACCATATCAAGGGCCGTCGCAGCGACGCTGCCCGCCGCCGTGTCAACCTCGATCCACGAAGCCTCCGCCAGACGCCCGCGCACGGGGAACGGGCGGTCTTCGAACTCCGGCGAGTAGCCGACGGCCATCCGCGGCCGAAGCGTGTGAGAGATGACGGGCGAGCTCGCAGCCATCCCCAGGGGCTTGAGGACGCGCGCGTCGAGCGCGTCGGCGAAGGGGCGGCGGTCGAGCGCTTCGATCAACAGCCCGAGGACGAGGTAGCCGATGTTCGAGTAGACGAACTTCTCGCCCGGCTTAAAAAAAGTTTCGAGCCCTTCGGCCAGACTCTCCGGCAGCAGCGCCGCGCCCGGCAGCCCCGACGTGTGGCTGAGCAGATGGTGCGCCGTCACCGCGCCGTGACGTTGTTCGAGCTTGAGCCACGGCAGGTATTCGACGACGGGGCGGTGCAGGTCAACGCGCCCCTCGTCCGCCATCTGCAACAGCGCGACGGCCGCGAACGACTTCGAGATGGAGCCGATCTCGAACAGCGTCTCCGGCTTAACCGCCGCGCCCGCCTTCGTGTCGGCGAAACCGTAAGTCGAGACGCGCACCGCGCCGCCGCGTTCGGCGAGCGCCAGCGTCATCCCCGGCGCGCCCGTCTCGCGCATGTGCCGCGCGATGTACTCGTCCAGGCGCGCGAGCGCCCCCGCCTTCTGCGCGCCCACGCCGCCGCGCCGCGCGCCCCTCGGTCGCTGCCGCGCCTCCGCCTCACCCGTCAACGCCGGCAAGACCGACAGCGCCGCCGCGGCCTTCGCACCACTTTTGAGAAGTTCCCTACGTGATATTGGGGGCGGCATTTTACGGGCTCCTCACTCATTCAAACTCGTGATTAAGCTGAGGGCAATTGAAACACGGAGACACGGAGACACGGAGACACGGCTTGGGGCTAATAGCTCAACAAGCCGTGTCTCCGTGTCTCTGTGTCTCCGTGTTGAATTTCAACTCACTCAACATTCAAGACGCGCGGACATCAGGCCCGAGACTCAAAGCCTTTCGGGCATGTCGGCGACGACGTAGGCCATGACGGCCAGGGCGGCGACGCAGGAGGCCAGTTCCTGCGGGCTGACCTTGTCGAAGGTGTCGGCGTGCGTGTGGTGTATGTCGAAGTAGTGCGTGCCGTCAACGTTGAGCGAGGCGCCGGTCACGCCGTCGCGCATGATGGGGCCGATGTCGGCGCCGCCGCCGTCGGGGTCGATGCGGTCGGCGCGGATGCCGGAGAGGAGCCGCGCGATCTCCTGCATGTCGGCGCGCGCCTGCGGGCTTGCCTGCGCCGAGAGGCCGAAGCCCGTGGCGCGGTAGACGCCGCTGTCGGACTCGATGGCGAGGACGTGCTTGGCCACCTCCGCCCGGTGCGCGTCGCGGTAGGCGGCGCCGCCGCGCAAGCCGTTCTCCTCGTTGGTGAAGAGCACGACGCGGATGGTGCGCCGGGGGCGCAGCTTCAAAGACTTCAGCAGCCGCGCCACCTCCCACGCGGCGATGCAGCCGCCGCCGTCGTCGTGCGCGCCCTGCCCCACGTCCCACGAGTCAAAGTGGCCGCTGACGAGCACGACCTCGTCGGGCTTCTCAGAACCCTTAAACTCCGCGATGACGTTGGCCGACTCGGCGTCGGGCAGGAAGCGCGCCTCCATCTTCAGGCGCACGCGCGGGCGCTCGCCGCGGTCGTACATGCGCTGAAGAAGCTCCGCGCCCTCGATGGTGACGGCCGCCGTCGGAATCTGCGGGATGCCTTCGGTGTAGCGCATAGCCCCCGTGTGCGGCGTCTGTAAACTGACCGGCGTGACCGAGCGCACGAGCGCCGCGACCGCGCCGTACTTCGACGCGCGCGAGGCGCCGCTGCCGCGGTACGCGACCGTCTGGCCGTAGTTGGTGAAGGGCACGTTGTAGACGACGACCTTGCCGCGCACACGCTCGCCGAGCGCCTCAAGCTCTTCGAAGTTGCGGACGACGACGGCCTCGGCCGTCACGCCCTCGGGCGGCGTGCCGACGCTGTTGCCGAGGCCCAGCATCGAAAGCCCCCGGGCCGCGGGCTCCAACAACTCAAGGCTCTCCTCGCCGCGCACCCAGTGCGGCACCAGAACCTTCTCCGTCCGCACGTTGTCCAGCCCGTCGCGCTTCATCTCCGCGACCGCCCACTCGATGCCCCGCCCGAGCGCCTCCGACCCGCTCAGGCGGTGGCCGATGCGGTCGGTCAGCCACGCGAGCCGCCGGTAGGCCACGTCGCTCGTGAGCGCCGCGCCGATGATGCGCGACGCGCGCTCGCGGTAATCCGCGATCTTCACGCGCGGCGCGGGCAGTGCCGCCGGCTGTTCCTGCGCGGCGGCGGGCTGGGACTGCGCCTGCCGCGGGGCCGGCTGCTGTTGCGCGGGCGTCTGGATGACGACGAGCACGTTGATGAGAATGAGCGAGAAGGTGCGTCGCAAGGCTTTTCGGTTGCCTCCTGTGGTGTGCAAGCGGATAAAGGGGTCATCGCCCCGGAGGGGCGAAATGTTTATAGCACCCGTGCCTCTCCACCGTAAAAGCCCCGGAGGGGCGACATATCTCATGTCGCCCCTCCGGGGCTCGGACGGAACCGTGGCTCGGTGCAACTATAAACATCTCGCTCCGACGGAGCGAAACCTTCGAAGCTGTCTCTCAGAAGTTCGACGAGCGGCGCGTGCCGCCGCCGGACGTGCCGAAGAGGGGCGCGTACTCGCCGGTCTCCTCGGCCGACTTCAGGTCGCGCTTGAGCTGTGCGAACTGGCGCGAGACCGCCTCGAACTCTTCGCCGTCGAACGACTCGGGCTCGCCGACGAGCTTGAGCGCCCAGTCCATGCGGCGGTCGGCGGCGAGCAGCGCCCGCGCGCTCAGGCGCTGCTCGCTCACGGCGCGCGCCAGCTCGTCGCGCGCGGCCACGACGTTCTCCTCGCGCTCGCAGATGAGCACCATGTCGGAGCCCGCCTCGACGGCGCGCAGGCACGCCTCGGGCACGGTCAGGGTCTGGACGACCGCGCCCATCTCCATGTCGTCGGTGATGACGAGGCCGTCGAACTTGAGGATGCGTCGCAGGAGCCGCGTGGTGACGTTGCCGCTGATGGTGGCCGGGAACTGGTGGAGCCCTTGGATGGTCGGCGGGTCGCCGTCCTGCCGGAAGAGGTCTTGCAAAAACTCGGAGATGTCGGGGAAGGCGGCGTGGCTCACCATCACCGAGCGCAGGCGCTCGCCGGGGCGGTGGAACATCAAGTCCATGAAGGGCACGAGGTCGCGCTGAAAAATCTCCTGCCACGTGTGCGTGACGACGGGGAGGTTGCGGTGCGAGTCAACCTCCGACCCGCCGAGTCCCGGGAAGTGCTTGCCGCACCCGATGACCTGCCCGCGCTGCAACCCTTCGAGGTACGCGCCCGTGAGCATCGAGACCGTCTCGGGGTTGACGCCGAAGGTGCGCGCGCGCAGCCCGTTGTCCTCGTTGTCGCCCGAGAGGTCGAGCACGGGCGCAAAGTTGATGTTGAAGCCCATCAGACGCAGAGCGCGCGCCGTCAGATTGCCGAACTGCTCGGCGAGGTCTGCGCGCCCCGCGTTGCGTACGGACTTGGCCGAGGGCATCGGCTCGCAGATGTCGCGGAAGCGGTCAACGAGCCCGCCCTCCTGATCCACGCCGATTAAAACCTCGCGCCCGGCGGCGTCGCGTATCTGCGCGTTGAGGAGCGCGACCTGCTCGGCCGACTCGACGTTGCGGCCGAAGAGGATGACGCCCCCCGGCTTTATCTCGCGCAGGAACTCGCGCCAGTGGCGGTCGAGTTTGGTGACGGGCAGGCCGACGAAAAGGAGCTGCCCGGCCCTGCGCTCAAGCGACTCCGTGCCCTCCCACCTCAACCCCTGCGTCACCATCGAACTCAATCCCTTCCCTGCTCACGCGACGAGACTTCCCTGCTGCTGCGGCCCACCTACCCGACCCACATTCTCCGCCGACGGGATGTCGTGATGATGTTGATTGTAACACGCCCGTGCGGCGTAGACAGGTGTCGGGCTTCCGCTCCGCACGCATAGCGCGCCGGTGCTCTGTTATAATTTTCGCGCGATTTCACGCGAATTCGAGATGAGCACCACCTTACAGCAAGCGCCCGCGCGACCCCGACTCTCGCCCTCGGAATTGACGGCGGAGGTGAAGCGGCGCGCGCGGGAGTTGGGATTCGAGAAGGTCGGCGTCGTGCGCGCCGAAGGCTTGACGGAGGAGCGCGCGCGGCTCGAAGAGTGGCTGGCGCGCGGGGCTCACGCTTCGATGGGTTGGATGGAGCGGGACGTGGCGCGGCGCACAGACCCACGCGAGCTTCTGCCGGGCGCGCGCGCCGTGGTGGCCGTCGCGCTCAACTACTTCACGCCGCATGAGCACGCGCAGGACGAAGGCCGCGGAAAGATTTCGCGTTACGCCTGGGGCGACAACTACCACGACGTTCTGGGCGAGAAGCTGAAGGCGCTGCTCGCGTTCGTCAAAGAGGTTGCGCCCGAGGCTCAGGGCAAGGTCTGCGTGGACGCGCAGCCCGCGATGGACAAGGCTTGGGCCGTGCGCGCGGGGCTCGGGTGGATCGGCAAGCACACGAACCTCATCACGCGCGACCACGGCTCGTGGGTCTTCCTCGGGGAACTGCTGCTGGACACGGAGCTCGAATACGACGAGGCGCGGGAGGAAGACCACTGCGGCACCTGCACGCTCTGCATCGAGTCGTGCCCGACGGGCGCCATCGTCGAGCCCTACGTCGTGGACTCGAACCTCTGTATCTCGCACGCGACCATCGAGCTGCGCGACGCGGAGCTGCCCGGCGCGGTGGCCGAGAATCTGGACGGCTGGCTCTACGGCTGCGACGTGTGCCAGGACGTGTGCCCCTGGAACCGCTTCGAGCAGCCGACCGCGGAGTCGCGCTTCGAGCCGCGCCCCGGCTCGGTCTCGCCCCCGCTCGAAGAGATCGCCGCGCTCACGCACGACGCATACGTCGAGCGCTTCCGCCGCAGCCCCGTCAAGCGCGCCAAGCTCTCCGGCCTCCAACGCAACGCGCGCACGCTGCTCGACCTCCTGAAGATTTGAACTTCAGACCTGAAATCATCTGATGCCCCGCTTCCGCACCACGCAGATCATTCTGGCCGCGCTTGTCTGCGTGACGCTGGCGGCGGGGGCCTGGGTGGTGTGGGTCGAGTACAGTTCGTTCCCGCCGCACTTCCGCGGCTTCGGCGAGGTGACCCGCCAGGGCGAGGTCGCGGGCTGGGCCGTGGACGCCTCCCGCCCGGGCGCGCGCGTCGAGGTCGAGCTTTACGTTGACGGCCGCTTCGTCGCGCACGGCCTCGCCACGCTTCCGCGCCCGGACGTGGTGGCCGCGGGGCGCGCCACAGACCCCGACTGCGGCTACCGCTTCGCGCTCCCGCCGCTCGCCGCCGGGCCGCACGAGGCGCGTGTCTACGCCCTGCACGCGCCCGGCTCGGCAGCCCTGCGCACGCTCAAACAGCTCGGCGACCCCCTCCGCTTCGACACGGACGCCGACGGCCGCGCCGCGACCCCCGCCCGATAAAAGAGACCCAAGGAAACCTTTCCGCCAAAGTCGGTGTCTAAGTGCGAAACGTCCTTCCCCGTTCGGCTGTCCCCGGGGCCCCGTGCTCCTTTATTCCGTAGGGAGGAAGACCATGACCGGAATCAGACGCGCGCTCCCGCCCGTCCTGCTCGTCGCCGCGGCGCTGGCCTTTGCCGTCGCCATCGAACGATCCCTGGCCTGCCCCATCTACATCCCGCCGCAGCCGCTACGCACGCTCTACAAGTTGAGCGAGCGCGTCGTCGTCGCGCGCGTCGGCGCCAAAGAGGTCTTGAGCACGAACGACGAGGTGGCCTCCGTCCGCATCACGCTCCACGTGACGGAGAACTTGAAGGGGACGCCGGCCGAGGTGCTTCACTTCTACCACACGGAGTTCGTGGGCTATCAGGCGGAGGAGGCCAGGAAAGAGGAGGAGAAAGAAGAGGAAAAAGAGGAGGTCGTCAGCCTCTCCTCCGGCCGCCGCATCACGCGGCTCAAGCGCGGCGAGCGCTACCTCTTCTTCCTCGACCCGCGCGAGAAGGGCGACGGCTACGAGGTTGACGACGAGGGCTACGCCATCAAGCGCCTCTCGGACGAAGACCTCAAAATCTACCTCGAACGCATAAAGGAGCTGGCCGAGATCATGCGCCGGGAGCCCGAGGATAAGCTCGCCGTCGTCGAATGGCTCGTGCGCTGCGCCGAGCAGCCCGCGACGCGCTGGGAGGGAGCCTACGAACTGCTCGGGAGCACCGAGGCCGCCGCGCGCGTCGATGACAAAGAGGTAGCGCCGGCCGCGGAATCGCCGGCCGAGGCGAGTGTGAAACCGCAGGGTGAGGCGAGCGTGAAACAGCCCGCCGCCGAAGAGCCTCGCGCCCTTCTACTCTCCAGCCTTCCCTTCCTGGGAGATGCGCAGGCCGCGCCGGAGCAGCAGGCCGCCGCCGCCCCGCCCGCGCCCGATTCCTCGGTGGAAGAAGTACAGGTGCTGCCGCGCCGGTCGCTTGCCAACCCCAGGGAGATGCCCTACGACCCCGCGCTCGCGCCGCTGCTCAACGCCGTGCAGAAGCAGCGTCTGTCCGACGCCTTCTTTGCCACGCCCGACCCCGTGGATGGCGACGACGAACTCATGCAGCTCGTGAAGGACTTCGATGACCCGCGCCTCCCCGGCTTCATCCTCGCGCGCCTCCACCGCGTCGAGGACGCGGCGCCGCTGGAGGCCGAACTCTGGCTGCGCACGCTGGCCGCCTCGCTCAAGAACGAACAGCTCATCGAACTGGCCGACACCTACACGCAGGAAGCGCCCTACTTTGAAGAGGAGGAGGAGGAGACGCCCGAAGCCGAAACCCAAACGGACGCCTCCGCCGAAGAGGGCGACGCGGCCGACGAAGGAGAGGCCGAGGCCGAGGAGGCCGAGGAGGTCGAAGAGACGCCCGAAGACCCTGCGGTCGAGGCGGCCCGCATCGAGGCCGCCACCCAACGCGCCACCCGCACGAGGTCGGCCATGCTCAAGACCCTGCTCTCGCGCATAGACCTCTTCGTCTCCACCGGCCAACTGGCGGAAGGCCGGCCGTGAGGGAGGGCTTCCGTCTTCCGACATAGAACATCACTTCCGACATAGAACATCATAAGAGGCATAACTACCTCCCTCCCGCGCGGCCGGTCTTCCGCGTCACGCGGCGCGGGCGAGACCTATCGACTTGCCGACTGTGTCGCGCGGGGGTCGGCGACCTGTTAGAATTACCAGCTTACAGTCGGGGTCGTTTCAGCATCTAATAAGCCTCTAATGTCGGAAGCCTTACTCAAAGACTCATACGGGCGTGCCATACGCGACCTGCGCGTGTCGGTAACCGACAGGTGTAACTTCCGCTGCTTCTACTGCCTGCCGCACGGCTCGCCCGAGGAGACCGCGCCGAAGGAAGCGCTCCTCACTTATGAAGAGATAGAAGCGGCGGTCGAGGTCTTCGCCTCGCTCGGCGTCGAGAAGATTCGGCTCACGGGCGGCGAGCCGATGCTGCGCCGCGACATCGAGACGCTGGTCGCCAAACTCGCGCGCGTCGAAGGCGTGCGTGACCTCGCGCTCACCACCAACGGCTTTAACCTCGCCGAGCGCGCCGCGGGTCTCCGGGCCGCCGGCCTCGACCGCGTCACCGTCAGCCTCGACAGCCTCCGCCGCGCGGCCTTCACCGAGATCACGGGCGTGGACATGCTCTCGCGCGTGCTCGAAGGTATCCGCGCCGCGCAGCGCGTCGGGCTCAACCCCGTCAAGCTCAACGCCGTCATCGTGCGCGGCCACAACGAGGCGGAGGTCGCAGACTTCGCCGCCTTCGCCCGCGAGCACGGCGTCGGCGTGCGCTTCATCGAGTACATGCCCCTCGACTCCGGCCACGACTGGTCGCGCGAGCGCGTCGTCTCGGGCGCCGAGATTCGACAGGCCATCAACGAGCGTTTCCCGATGGTGGCCCGCCGCGTCGAGCGCGGGTCGGAGACGGCCACGCGCTACCGCTTCGCCGACGGCGCGCCCGGCGAAATCGGCATCATCGCCCCCGTCACCGAGCCCTTCTGCGGCGCCTGCTCGCGCATCCGCCTCACCGCCGACGGCCAGATCAGGACGTGCCTCTTCTCCAAGGTCGAACACTCCCTGCGCGACCGCCTCCGCTCCGGCGCCACCCGCGCCGAGACGGCCGACTACATCCGCTCGGTCGTCATGAAGAAGGAACCGCGCCACTACATCAACGACACCTCCTTCGAACAGCCCGCCCGCACGATGAGCCTCATCGGCGGTTAATGCCCTTCGGCGTCGAGGATTTAACGATGAGCACCAAGACCGAAGCCACCATCGAAGACCTCTACAACGTAGACGGCAAGGCGGAGCTTGTTGACGGGGAGATAGTCCACATGTCACCCACTGGCGGGAAGCCGAATTATGCGGCGCGAGAAATCACTTTTTCGCTGCGAGACTACGAGCGCCGTACAAAAAACGGTTACGCCATCGGCGACAACGCGGCTTTCAAGGTTAATCTGCCCCGTCGAAAGTCATTCAGCCCCGACGCCGCGTTTTATGTGGGCGAAATGACCATGAAGTTCTACGAGGGCGCTCCCGTCTTCGCCGCCGAGGTGCGGAGTGAAGGCGACTACGGTCCGCAGGCCGAGGAGGCGATGGCGCGGAAGCGCGCCGACTACTTCGCCGCGGGCACGCAGGTCGTCTGGGACGTTGACCTTTTGAGCGAGACGCCCGTGCGCGTCTTCCGCGCCGGCAGCCCCGAGAAACCGACACTCTACAGGCGCGGCGAAATGGCCGAGGCCGAGCCGGCGCTCCCCGGCTGGACGATGCACGTGGACGACCTGTTCGTCTGAGCACGCCGCCGAACTCAAAAATCCAGACCTCGCAGAGAAGTTGAAAGGAAGTACCTCGCAATGAAGTGGTGAAGGGCGCGCCGTTCGCGCGCCGCCCCATGATGAGAAGGCCGCGGGAGCAGTAGGCGGTGAGGAATAAGTAGACAGTAGTCAGTAGTCAGTAGTCAGTAGAAAAACAGATGCGGCGCGTCCAGCTTAGTGCTGTGACGCGCCGCTTTCTTCCTACTGACTACTGACTACTGACTACTGCTATTTTGGGATGCGCAGCTTCTGGCCCGGGCGAATTTTGTCCGGGTCGTCGAGCTGGTCGCGGTTGGCCTCGAAGATGTCGCGCCAGGCGACGCCGTACTGCTGACCGATCTCCGAGAGCGTGTCGCCGCTCTTGACGGTGTGCGTCCCCTCGTCGCCGCCCTCGCCCCAACTGCC
Source organism: Pyrinomonadaceae bacterium (assembly GCA_040510435.1). GTDB lineage: Bacteria > Acidobacteriota > Blastocatellia > Pyrinomonadales > Pyrinomonadaceae > QHXN01. The sequence goes on from JBEVJD010000163.1 coordinate 9,654, forward strand.
GCCGCCGCCGACTTCGAGGTTTAAGACGAGGTCGCCCGAGCGCATCTCGGGGTCAATGCGGTTGTACTCGTCCCAGATTTTCTGCTTCGCCTCCTCGTTCGGCGCGTAGCCCGAGACGTGCAGAACGTCGCCCTCTTCCGTCACCTGAAGGTTGGTGGCGCCGCTCTGGTTAGCGAGGTCTATGAGCGATTGATACTTGTCCCTGACGGCCATAGTCCCTCCCCTTCTACTTCGAAGTGAGTTGATTCATAACGCGCTTGGCGCCGGCCTCGTTGGCCGCCTTCACCGCGTCCTGCAACTTCGCCTTGGGCACCTCGCCCTTGAGCGTGGCGACGCCCTCCTTGACCTCGACGGTCACGCCCGTGATGCCCGCCTTCGTCAAAGCGGCCTCCGTCTTGTTCTTGATGGCCGTGTCCTCCGAGGTCGAGACCGGGGTCGGAGTCGGAGTCGCTATCGGCGTCGCCGTCGTCGTGTTGGTGTTGCGCGCCGTGTTCGTGTTGTTCGCGTTGTCGTTCCCGCCGCCGCACGCCGCCGCGCCGAGCGTGAGGGAGAGTGTCAAGGCGCCGGCAAACAGACCGCCGCCCGCTGACCGAATCTTCATGCTGGGTTTGCTCCTTTCGCGTGTTTGAACCTGGCGGTTTATACCCGTGCGAGGTCGCAATAGTGTTCTCTCGCGTTCATTAATTTGTCAATCGGCGAACCGGCGAGTAAACTTCGACCCGCACGGTGACGGCGCGGCGCGGAAGCGGCGCGCGTAACATTACAGTGGAGTTGAGCACGGGGGAGCCGCGCGTGAAGCGGCTGAGAGTCGCCCGGGGAGGGCGAGACCCTTTGAACCTGATGCGGTTAGTACCGCCGAAGGGAGACCTGTGAGGGGCCGTCCCTTTTTTGAGAGGGGCGGCTCTTCACGTTTGCGCGCCCGGCCGGGTGAGCTTGGCGCGCCGAAAGCGAGAAGAGTTCGATGAGCGAAGGTAACGGAAACGCGTCGGGGCAGAACGGCAACGGCGTGCGTCAGGCCGCGGACTCGGTGAGGCAGCAGGACGCGCAGGGCGAGCGGCAGAGCGCCGACGTGCGCCTGCCGAACTCGCGCAGGGTCTACGTCGAGCGCGAGGGCGTGCGCGTGCCCTTCCGCGAGGTGAGCTTGCAGCCGACGCGCCTGCCCGACGGGCGCGTCGAGGAGAACGAGCCGGTGCGCGTCTACGACACCTCCGGCCCCTGGGGCGACCCCGACGCGCGCTGCGACGTGAGCGCGGGGCTGCCGGCCCTGCGCCGCGAGTGGATACTCGCGCGCGGCGACGTGGAAGAGTACGAGGGGCGCGAGGTCTTGCCGCAGGACGACGGCTACCTGACCGAGGGCGCCGCCGAGTTCGCGAAGCACAAAGACAAGGGCCGTCTCGAACACTTCCCGGGTCTGCGCCGCTCGCCGCTGCGCGCGAAGTCGGGCGCGTGCGTGACGCAGATGCACTACGCGCGCCGCGGCGTCGTGACGCCCGAGATGGAGTTCGTCGCGCTGCGCGAGAACATGGGGCGCGAGCAGGCGCTCCACGCGATGCGAGAGCACACGAAGGACGACCGCAGTTCTCTCTTTCATCAACACCGCGGCGAGAGCTTCGGCGCGTCGTTGCCCGAGTTCGTCACGCCCGAGTTCGTCCGCGACGAGGTGGCGCGCGGCCGCGCCATCATCCCCAACAACGTCAACCACCCCGAGTCCGAGCCGATGATCATCGGCCGCAACTTCCTCGTCAAAGTCAACGCCAACATCGGCAACTCGGCCGTCGCCTCCTCAATCGAGGAGGAGGTCGAGAAGATGCGCTGGTCGATCAAGTGGGGCTCGGACACCGTGATGGACTTGTCCACGGGGAAGAACATCCACACCACGCGCGAGTGGATTCTGCGCAACTCGCCCGTGCCCATCGGCACCGTGCCCATCTACCAGGCGCTTGAGAAGGTCGGGGGCAAGGCCGAAGAGCTGACGTGGGAGGTCTTCCGCGACACGCTCGTCGAGCAGGCCGAGCAGGGCGTTGACTACTTCACCATCCACGCGGGCGTGCGCCTGCCCTACATCCCTCTGACCGCGCGGCGCACGACGGGCATCGTCTCGCGCGGCGGCTCCATCATGGCGAAGTGGTGTCTCGCGCACCACGAGGAGAGCTTCCTCTACACGCGCTTCCGCGACATCTGCGAGATCATGCGCGCCTACGACGTGTCGTTCTCCCTGGGCGACGGCCTGCGCCCCGGGAGCATCGCCGACGCCAACGACGAGGCGCAGTTCGCCGAGTTGGAGACGCTCGGCGAGTTGACGAAGATGGCGTGGGAGCTTGACTGTCAGGTGATGATAGAAGGGCCGGGTCACGTGCCCCTCCACCTCATCAAGGAGAACGTAGACCGGCAGCTTGCGGTCTGCCACGAGGCGCCGTTCTACACCCTCGGGCCGCTCGTCACGGACGTGGCGCCCGGCTACGACCACATCACCTCGGCCATCGGCGCGGCGATGATCGGCTGGTTCGGCACGGCCATGCTCTGCTACGTCACGCCCAAAGAGCACCTGGGCTTGCCGAACAAGCAGGACGTGAAGGACGGCGTCATCGCCTACCGTCTGGCCGCGCACGCGGCCGACCTCGCCAAGGGGCACCCCGGCGCGCAGTTGCGCGACAACGCACTCTCGAAGGCGCGCTTCGAGTTCCGCTGGGAGGATCAGTTCAACCTCGCCCTCGACCCCGAGGTCGCGCGCGAATACCACGACGAGACGCTCCCGCAGGAGGGCGCCAAGCTCGCACACTTCTGCTCGATGTGCGGCCCGCACTTCTGCTCGATGAAGATCACGCAGGAGGTGCGCCAGTACGCCGCCGAGTCCGGACTCGACGAGCGCTCTGCGCTCACGGCGGGCATGAAAGAGAAGGCCGCCGAGTTCGTCTCCTCCGGCGCCGAAATCTACCAGGGCGAACTGCCCGCGGGCGCGAAGCGCGAGCACTGAAAGCGTTTTTGCAAAGTCTGCGCCCCGGAGGGGCGGAATGTTTATAGACCCCGGCGATTATGATTTCCCCAAGCTCCGGAGGAGCGGCATGTCACATGTCGCCCCTGACGGGGCTCGGGGTGTTTAGAACATCGGGGCTATACACATGTCGCCCCTCACGGGGCTCACTGCCATCTGCCATCTGCCATCTGCCATCTGCCATCTGCTTACGGCTTACTGCTTACTTCTTAGGAGGATTCATGCCGCCAAAGATTCAGATGGAGCCGGAGCCGGGAGACCAGACGCCGGAGGTCGGGTCGGCGACGGACGTGGCGCCGCTGGGGCGCGGGGCGTCGAAGCCCGCGCACGAGCTGACGGCCGACGAGGACGCGGACGTGGCCGACTGGGATCGCGTGGCCGCGACGGAAGAGTTCAAGGAACTCCTCGCCTCGAAGCGCCGCTTCATCGTGCCGGCGACGATCTTCTTCGTCGTCTACTACTTCGCGCTCCCCGTCTTGGTCGGCTACGCGCCGCGCCTGATGGAGACGCGCGTGCTCGGCCTCAACGTCGCGTACCTGTTCGCGCTCTCGCAGTTCTTCATGGCGTGGATTGTGGCCGCCGCTTACGTGCGCGTGGCCGGCGGCTGGGACAAGACCGCGCGGCGCGTGATCGAGCGTTTGGACTCGGGCAGGAAGGAAGGGTAGGGACTTGACGACTTCGCTCCTGATGTTCCTCGTCTTCGTCGCCATCACGCTCGTCATCACCTACTGGGCGGCGCGGCGCTCGACGGGCTCCTCGGCATACTTCGCCGCCGGCCGTTCGATCAAGGGCTGGCAGAACGGCATCGCCGTCGCGGGCGACTACATGAGCGCCGCCTCGTTCCTCGGCATCGCCGGCATCATCGCCTTCCAGGGCTACGACGGCTTTATGTACTCGGTCGGCTTCCTCGTCGCGTACCTGACGGTGCTCCTCGTCGTCGCCGAGCCCCTGCGCAACGCGGGCAAGTACACGATGGCCGACGTGCTCGCCTACCGTTTGAAGCCGCGCCCGGTGCGCGCGATGGCGTCGTTGAGCACGCTCACCGTCTCGACCTTCTACATGATTGCGCAGATGGTGGGGGCGGGCGCGCTCGTCTCTTTGCTGTTGAAGGACTCGGGGGTGACGTACCGGTCGGCGGTCATCGGCGTCGGCGTGTTGATGATCGTCTACGTGGTCTTTGGCGGAATGCTGGCGACGACGTGGGTGCAGATCGTCAAGGCCGTGCTGCTGATGGCGGGGACGATTCTGCTGAGCATACTGGTGCTGGCGAACTTCGACTTCAGCTTCGCCGCCTTCTTCGACGCCGTGCGCCACGTCACCTACACGGGCGCGGACGGCCGGCCCGTCACGCAGGACTTCCTGCAACCGGGGCTGCGCTACAAGCCGCCCTACGGCGCGCTCGACCTTCTGTCTCTGGGGGCGGCGCTCGTCTTCGGGACGGCGGGGCTGCCGCACATCCTCGTGCGCTTCTACACCGTGCCCGACGCGAAGACGGCGCGCGCGAGCGTCGTGTGGGCGATGGGCATCATCGGCGTCTTCTACATCCTGACGACCTTCCTCGGCTTCGGCGCGGCGACCATCGTCGGCCGCGACGTAATCGCCAAAAACGGCGGGACGAACATGAGCGCGCCGATACTCGCCCAGACGCTCGGCGGCGACATCTTCTTCGGCTTCGTCGCGGCCATCGCGTTCGCCACCATCCTCGCGGTCGTCGCGGGGCTGACCATCTCGGCCTCGACCTCCTTCGCGCACGACTTCTGGACGAACGTCATCCACCGCGGCACCGAGCGCGCGCCGGGTGAAGAGGTGAAGGTCGCGCGCATCACGGCCTTCGTCGTCGGCGGGGTCTCCATCGTCATCGCCATCGTGCTGGGGCCGACGGCGAACGTGGCGTTCCTCGTCGCGCTGGCCTTCGCGGTGGCGGCGTCGGCCAATTTGCCGGTCATCGTCTTCTCGCTCTTCTGGAAGCGCTTCAACACGCGCGGCGCAGTGGCGGGCTTAGGGACGGGTCTGCTCGCCTCCATCGTGCTCATCCTCATCAGCCCGAGCATCATGACCGTAGACCCGCCGACCGTCACCGGCGCCGCGCGCCACCTGATACAGGCCAACCCCATCTTTCCACTTGAGAACCCCGGGATACTGAGCATCCCGCTCGGCTTCCTCGGCGCCTTCCTCGGCACGCTCACCGGCCGCGAGCCCTCGGCCGCAGCCAAGTTCACGGAGCTGGTCGTCCGCGCCAACACCGGTCTCGGCGCCGAGAAGGCCACGCCGCATTAGAGCGGCGTTCAAGCGAGACGGCGGCGCGCTCCGATAGAGTACCCGCGCGTCTCACCGGAACACGCGCGCGCCTTGTCGGAACGTCTGCGCGCCGCGTTGGAATGTCTGCGCGCGCTGTCGGAACGCGCGCGCGTGGCGTCGGAACGCGCGCGCGTGGCATCGGAACGCACGCGCGTGGCATCGGAACGCGCGCGCGTGACGTTGGAAACTTTGCGCGTGGCGCTGGAACCTTTGCGCGCCCTCCCGTAAATGTTGCGCGCGAGGTTGAAAATGTTGCGCGCGGGGTTGGAAACTGCGCACGCGGCGTCGAAACCCATGCGCGCCCGGTCGGAAGGACGTGGCGCGGCGTCGGAACGGCCGCGCGCGACACACGAAGGGACGCGCGGGGCGCCGGAGCGTGTGCGCGGCCGCATTCGTGTAAACGTCGCCGTATCTGACGACTGCTATCCGCCCATCGCCTACCGTTTTGCCGCGAAATTGTGAAGCCTGAGCCAGTCGGCGGCGTGTGCGGGCCAGGTCGAAAGAATCGGGTCGGCGGGGCGTTCGCCGCGCGCGGTGCCGAGGCCGAAGCCGTGGGGGCCGCGCTCATAAAGATGCAGCTCGAAGGGGATGCCGGCCTTACGCAGGGCTGAGACGAACATGAGGCTGTTCTCGACGGGGACGCCCGCGTCTTCGACGGTGTGGACGACGAAGGCGGGCGGCGTCTCCTTCGTCACCTGTTCCTCGTTCGAGAGCAGCGCGACCATCTCCGGCGCGGGGTTCTCGCCGAGCAGGTTCCGCTTCGAGCCGGCGTGCGTCTTCTCCCTCATCGTAATCACCGGGTAGATGAGAAGCATCACGGACGGCCTTGAGCTGACGCGCTCGACCGTGTCTGTCGCGTCCGACTTGCCGGCGTCGAAGTGCGTGCCCGCGGTCGAGGCGAGGTGACCGCCGGCCGAGAAGCCGAGGATGCCGACGCGCGCGGGGTCTAAGCCCCACTCCGCGGCGCGCGCGCGCACCGTGCGGATGGCGCGCGCCGCGTCCTGCAACATCGAAGGGTGTTTGTAGCGCGGCCCGAGACGGTACTTCAGCACGAAGGCCGTGACGCCGACGGTGTTCAGCCACTCGGCGACGGGCTGCCCCTCGTGGTCGGCGAGGCGGCCGTAACCGCCGCCGGGGCAGATGATGACGGCCGCGCCCGTCGCGCGCTCCTTCGGCGCGAGGTACGGCGTCAGCGTCGGCATGTCCGCCGGCTCCTTCCCCAAAGCCCCCGGCGCCCCCTGCGGCCACAACGCGAAAGGCTCGGCCGCACGCACACCGTTGAATGAGCCGAAGACTGCGACGACGAACCCCGCCAGCATAAATGAACAGATGAGTCGTCCGAACATGATTCCCTCCCCGTCATATCGTGTCATTAGCAGTTGAGCGTAACCGAGAGATTCAACACAGAGACACAGAGACACAGAGGCACAGCTTCAAGAGATATGACTCAACCAGCCGTGTCTCTGTATCTCTGTGTCTCTGTGTTGAAAGCTCACGCCGTATGCTCTCGAATGAAATGCGCTCTAGACCTGCCCGCTACCGCGGGTGCTACTGACCGCTATTTCGTCGTCAGCAGCAGAAGCCAATCTTCACCCGAAGGCTTATTGATGACCGTCCCCTCGTCCCACGAGCGCGGCGCGTCGAGCGGGCGCGTGTCGCCCGTGCGCGGGTCGAACCAGAGACCCGCGTAGGCCGCCCGGGGCAGCGCACGCGCGAGCGTGACGGACGCGCCCGCGAGCGTGTAGACGAGCACCGCCCGCCCGTCCGCGTCCGCGAGACACCAGTTGTTCGAAGGGTCTTCGAGCAGGCCGTCGAGCGGCGACATCTGCATCAGCACCCCTGAAAGATGCTCGCGCACGAACGGGTCGAGCTTCGTGCGGTCTGACTGCTCGCCCTGCGACTGGCCGGCCGCGGGATTACGCATGAGCGCCTGCGCGCCGCCGGCCATCAGGACGGGAATCGGCCCCGCGCCGCTGTGCCACGCGACGACGGCCTTGCCCGGGAAGCGGTCGCGGTACTCGCGCACCTGCCGGTAGACCTGCGCCGGTGTCGTGTCGGGCGGCGCGTCGCCCGAGCGCTTGAACTCGGCTGTAATCATCTCGCGGAAGGCGAGGTTGCGGCCCCCCTCCGGCGCCCACAGCCTGCCGTCGGGGCGGTACTGCCAGTAGCGCGTGTCGATGACGGAGACGTGTCGGGAGCGGACGGGGTCTGCGAGTATCGCGTCGGTAATCTCCTTGCTCGTGATGAGTGCGACGCGCACGCGCCTCCCCTTTCGACGCTCCCACTCGGCGACGGTGTCGAGGAAGAACTGTTGGAAGGCGAGCGGGCCCGCGAACTGGAAGCCGAGCGTGAAGACGACGTTGGGCCGTCGGCCGAGCGTGTCGAGCGTGTGCAGGATGAAGGCGCGGTGGAGCGCGCGCCTTCGCGGGTCGCGCGCGTCGTAGAACTGGTTGGCGACGTGGACGGTGTTGCGCGCTTCGAGCGGCGGCGGCTCGGGCAGCCCCGTGTCGTTGACGTTGTTCGCGGGCCGCCAAGGGAAGTCAACCCAATGCGCCGCCGTCTCCAAAAGGTTATGCGTGTTGTAGAGGTTGTGGTAGTAGACGAGCCCCCGCCGCTCGCACTCCTCCGCGAACTCGCGCGTGCGCCCGAAGTACCACGGGTTGAAGCGCGTCAGGTCGAACTTGCTCAAACCGTCCCAGGCCCTCCCCCTCCCCGAGCGCGCCCAGGGCATCTCGTAGAAGGGCGCCCAGACGTTCGCGTCCGGCTGCGCGGTGATGGTGTGCGCGTCGCGCCGACGGTCGTACCAGAGGCCGTGCCCGCCGTTGAAGAAGGGCGTGCCCTCTTCGACCATCCGCGCGGCGAGCTTCGCAAGGTCTTCCGTGTGCCCCGGCCCCACGCGCCCCGGCACGAAACGCGTGACGCTCGCGCCGCCCGCCGCGCGCGCGACCGCGGGCGAGACCTGCCCCTTCCACCACGCGCCGTTCAGCATCCCGCCCCACACCGCGCGCCCGCCGATGACAAACCTCCCGTTCACGACCTCCAGCGGATGGCGCTCCGGGCGGGAGCGCGACCGGGCGGGAGGGCGCACGTCTTTGAAGAGCGCCGCGCGGCGCGAGTCGAGACGCGTTCCTACACGGTCGGGCTTTTTCCAAACGACCGGGGTGCCGAGCCGCCTCGACAGTTGCGCCTCGTAGAGCGGCTCCGGCGAACGCTTCACGAGGTTGGGCGCGTCCTCGGGGCCCCACGTTTCGAGCTGCTGCGCTTCACAGTTCCAGGCGACCGAGTTGGCCGCCGTCCACCCGTCGCCCTGCGCGCGCCCCATGTCTTTCGTGAGCCGCAGCGCCGCGCCCCCGACGCGCACGCGCTCGTAGAGGACACCCGAGGCTCAACTCTCGAACGACCCGCTCGGCCCGAGCGAGCCCTTCGACTCGCAGTCGAGAAAGACGTTCGGGCCGGCCGCCGCAAAGCCCACCGCAAAGTCGTTCGTGCCCGCCTCGCTCCGGCAGTCGCGGACTAAGACCTGCTGCCCCTCGACGTAGAAGCCCTGCCGCCGGTAGCCGCCCACCTCCGACACGGGAGACTCGTACCGGCAGCCCTCCACGCTCACGCGCCGCGCGCGCGCGCCGACGCGCACGGCCGAACCGGCGAAGTGTCGCGCCGTCACGTCTCGCACCCAGGCGTCCTCCGCGTTGTCGAGCGCGACGCCTATCCACGCGTGCTCCTCGTCAAACTTATTCGACACGTCGAATTCGCTCTCCAACGTCAGCGCCTCGACGCCGACGTTACGCACCGGCACGTTCGCGGTAACCTTCGAGAGCGTCCCGCCGCCGTAGCGACTTTCGAGCGCCGTCGTGATGGGCGCGTCCAGCGTGACACGCTTCACATTTTTATCGACGGCTGTAACGACCCTATCCCAGACGAGGTCGCGCGAGCCGGGCGTCCAGTGCAGACGCTGGTCGGCGAAGGAGCCCTCGGCTTTGTTCATGCCGAGCGCCGCAATCCACTCCTTCGTGCTCGGCCGTCGGACGACGACGCGGTCGCCGGCCGCAATCCCCTCGACGCTCTCAAGCGTGAGCACGCGACTGCCGGCAGGCACTTTCTCATCCGTCACGCGAAGACCCGCGCCGGCGGACGGCGGCTCGTCCCCGCCGACCTCGACGAGCGCGCGGCGGCCCCGGCCGGTGGCGACGACGGTTGTCTCGCCCGCCCCGCGCCCGCGCAGGACGACGCCGGACGCACGCACACGGAGCCGCCCCTCGACGCGGAACCGGCCGCGCCCGAGCAGCACGCCCCCGCGCAGACCTTCGCCGTCCGCAGGCATCGAAGCCACGCGGTCGAGCGCGGCCTGTATCAGCGCCGTGTCGTCGCGCCCCGTCGGCCGCAGCCGCAGCGCGTGTGGCACGAACGGCCGGCGCAGGACGCCGCCCCCGTAACCCGCGTGCGAGAAGTCAATCAGAACCGCGGCCTCTTCGAACGCGGCCGACGCCGCCGGGGGCGCGCGCCGTAAGAAGGAGAGTCCCGTTAACGCCGCGAGCGCGACGACGACGAACAAGAACCGCGTGGTCTTCGTCTTCCGACTGTGCCTGACCTTTTCCATCCCTGACCCTCTTGAGCGAGAACTCGTTCAGCGCGCGCGCGTGCTCCGTATCGTCACGTCCGCGGACTTCAGACCTTCCGAGTAGGCTCGGAGTTTGATGTTGCCGGCCGCGCCGGCCTTCGAGCGGACGACGACGAGGCAGAGGCCGTTGTAGGCCGCGCGCTCCTTCGACTGGAAAGACTCGTGGCTCGTCGCGTCGCCGTTGTCCACGGCGATAATCTCGCCGGGGCCGAAGACTTCAAAACGAATCCGGTTCTTCGCGCGCGGGACGGTGAGCCCCGCGCGGTCAACCACACTCACCGTCACGAATGAGAGGTCGGAGCCGTCGGCTTTAATGTTCGCGCGGTCGGCCTTCAACGTCAGGCGCGCGGCCGGCCCCGTCGTCCGCACCAAGTTCTCGGCCCAGCGCCCCCCGTTCTTATAAGCGACGACGCGCAGCTCGCCCGGCTCGTACTTCACCTCGTCCCAGCGCAGGCGGTATTCGAACTTCCCGCGCCGCTTGCGGCCGAGCGAGCGGCCGTTGAGGAACAGCTCCGCCTCGTCGCCCGAGGTGTAGACGTGGACGGGCGTCAACTGCCCCTCGCGGCCGGGCCAGTTCCAGTGCGGCAGGACGTGCGCCATCGCCAAGTCGGGGCGCCAGCGCGCCTGGTAGATGTAGAAGCGATCCTTTTTGAAGCCCGCGAGGTCAACAATGCCAAAGTAGGAGCTGCGCGAGGGCACGCGGATTTTACCGAGCGCCTTCAGCTCCTCGCTCATGCGCGCCTGCGCGGCCGGGTCGGAGAAGTTGAGCAGGTTCGTCGCGTCGGCGTTGAAGGGCGTCGGCTCGCCGAGGTAGTCGAAGCCCGTCCAGACGAACTCGCCGCCAACCGTTGGGTGTTCGTCCTGACCCTTGAACTCGGCGTCGGGCGTCGTCGCCCAGCGCGGCGCGTAGAGGTCGTAAGAGCTTACCTGAAAATCGGCCTTGCCCTTGTCCTTGTCCTCCTCGACGGGGAAGAAGTATTCGCCGCGTGAGCTGACGGTCGAAGAGGTCTCGCTGCCGTAGAGCGGGACGGCGGGGTTCTTCTCGCGGAACTTGCCGTACTCCTGCGGCTTGTAGTTGTAGCCGAACACGTCGATGGTCTTCTGGAAGCCGTTGTGGCCGGCCTCGACGTGGTTGGCGCCCGCGGTGACGGCGCGCGTCGGGTCTTCCTCGCGCACGATGCGCGAGAGTCTCTCCGAGAGCTTGTGGCCTTCGGTGCTGCGCTGCTCGCCGATCTCGTTGCCCGTGCTCCACATGACGACCGAAGGGTGGTTGCGGTCGCGGCGGACGAGCGCACGCAAGTCCTTCTCGTGCCAGTCGTCGAAGAGCAGGTGGTAGTCGTTCTTCTTCTTCGAGCGTCGCCACGCGTCGAACGCCTCGTCCATCACGAGCAGGCCCATGCGGTCGGCGAGGTCGAGCAGTTCGGGCGCGGGCGGGTTGTGACTCGTGCGGATGGCGTTGACGCCCATCTCCTTCATGATTTCGAGCTGACGTTCGAGCGCGCGCCGGTTGACGGCCGCGCCGAGCGCCCCGAGGTCGTGGTGATTGCAGACGCCCTTCAACTCGACCAACTGCTCGTTGAGGACGAAGCCGCGCGCCACGTCGAAGTGGACGGAGCGGATGCCGAAGACCGTCTCGTACACGTCAACCGTCCGGCCGCCCTGCTCGATTGTCGTCACGGCGGCGTAGAGGCGCGGCCGGTCGGGGCTCCAGAGTTTCGGGTTCGTGACCTGCGCGCGCGCAACGTCGGTCGCCGCGCTCGCGCCCGCGTCGAGCGTCACGCGCACGGGCTCGGTGGCCGCGACCGGCCGTCCGGACTTCGTGCCGTCGGGCGCGAGTTCGTAGACCTGCGTTCTGACCGTCACGTCCGCCGCCGCAGGCGAGTCGTTGTCGAGCGTCGTCCTGATGGCAACGACGGCCGACTCTTTGCGCGGGGCGGGCGTCGTCACGTAGGTGCCCCAGTGCGCGACGTGGACGGGCGCGGTCTTCACCAGCCACACGTTGCGGTAGATGCCCCCGCCCGGGTACCAGCGCGAGGAGTCGGGCGGGTTGTCGAGACGAATCACGACGACGTTCTCCGCGCCGTGCTCGACGAAGGGCGTGAGGTCTAAGCGGAAAGAGGCGTAGCCGTAAGGCCAGCCGCCGACGAAGCGGCCGTTGAGCCACACGGCCGCGTAAGACATCGCGCCGTCGA
>JBEVJD010000164.1:0-3138 GCA_040510435.1 Pyrinomonadaceae bacterium
CGACTTCGCCATCGCCGCGCCACCTTCCGAGGTCACCCGTCCGATACATCCGCGCCCCGGCCGTGCGGGCGTGCGGGTCAGGCACGAACCGCTCCGCTGTCAGCTCAGGCCGTTTGAGGTAGCCGCGCGCGAGCCCCGCACCCGCGAGGCAGATTTCGCCCGCGACTCCGAGAGGCATTGGCTCCATCCTCTGCCCGAGCACGTAGAGCCGCGCGTTGCTGACGGGCCGCCCGATGGTCGGCGCCCCCTGGTCGTATGCCCCGACCTCCGCGACGGTCGAGTAGGTCGTGTCCTCTGACGGCCCGTAGAGGTTGACGACGCGGCCTGCCTCCGTCCGCCCGTAGACGGCATCGACCAGTTGCCGCGTCAGGGTCTCGCCCGCGAGGTTCACAGTGCACACGCTCCGCGGCACGCTGCCCTGCCGGACAAGCTCGGCCATCGCCGACGGCACCGTGTTAACGAGCGTCACGGCCCCGCCCTGCGGCAAACCGGCCAGTGCGAGCGCCGAGTCCGCGAGCATGACCGTGCCCCCACTGCTCAGCGGCGCGAACAGCTCGAAGACCGAGAGGTCGAAGCAGACTGAGGTCGAAGCCAGCACGCCCGCCAACTCCGCGGCCGTGTAGGTACGACCGGCCCACGCCAGCAACTCCGCCGCGCTGCCGTGCTCAATGGAGACGCCTTTGGGCTTGCCGGTCGAACCCGAGGTGTAGATCAGGTAGGCGACGTTGCCGGCCGCGACCTCCGTCGGTCGCGCGAGCACGGGGTGCGCCGCCACTTCGTGCCAGTCCCGGTCGAGGCACAGCGTCGGGACGCGCGCGAACTCGACGGCCGGTAGCAGCGCCTCCTCCGTCAGCAGGAACAGCGCCGCCGCGTCTTCGAGCATGAAGCGCAGCCGCTCCTGCGGGTAGGCAGGATCGAGCGGCAGGTAGGCCGCCCCTGCCTTGAGCACGCCGAGCAGCGCGACGACCAGTTCGGGGCGGCGGCGGCAGCAGACGCCGACTAAAGTCTCGGGGCCGACGCCGCGCTCGCGCAGGTAGTGTGCGAGCCGCGAGCTGCGCTCGTTCAGTTCGCGGTAGGTCAGCGAGTGATACCCGCAGGTGAGTGCGATGCGTTCGGGGGTCAATGCCGCCTGCCGCTCAAAGGGCCGGTGGAGGGTCGCGTCCGCGGGGCGGGGGGCGGTCGTGTCGTTGAACTCGACGAGCAGTTGTCGTGACTCGTCGGCGCTCAGTAAGGGGAGGTCAAGGACGCGGCCTTCGACCTCGGCGGCCATGCCCTCCAACAGCAGTCGGAGGTGCCCGATGAGACGCCTGACGCGGTCGGCGTCGTAGAGGTCTGCGGCGTATTCGAGCGTACCTTGCAGCCGCCCTTCCTCCTCGGCAACCGAGAGCGAGAGGTCGAACTTAGCCGTCTTGGGCGGCGTCAGCGCGCCGTCCATCTCCAGCCCCTCGACAGCGAACGTCTCGCGCGGGACGTTCTGAAAAGCCAGCATCACCTGGAAGAAAGGCTGGTGGCTGAGGCTGCGCCGCGGCTGCAACTCTTCGACCAGTTTCTCGAACGGCACGTCCTGATGCGCGTAGGCGCCCAGCGTCGTCTCGCGCACACGCCGCAGCAGTTCCCGCACGCTCGGGTTCCCGGAGAGGTTCGTGCGCAGCGCAAGCGTGTTAACGAAGAAGCCGATGAGACCTTCGACTTCCACGCGGTTGCGGTTGGCGATGGGCGAGCCGATGATTACGTCCTCCTGCCCCGAGTAGCGCGCCAGCAGCATTTGCAGTCCGGCCAGCAGCGTCATAAAGAGCGTGACGCCCTCACGCCGGCTCAGTTCTTTGAGCCTCTGCGTCAGCTCCTCGGATAGGACGAACGGTTCGCTCGCCCCCCTGTAGCTGGACGCGGGTGGGCGCGTCCTGTCGGTCGGCAACTCCAGCACGGGCGCGTCGGCCAGCCGCTGCCGCCAGTACTCGACCTGCTCCTCCAGGACGGAGCCTTGAAGCCACTCGCGCTGCCAGGCGGCGTAGTCCGCATACTGTATCGACAGCTCCGGCAGGGGCGTCGTCGCTCCTGCACGGTACGACTCGTAGAGCCGCGTCAACTCGCGCACGATCACCTGTAGCGACCACCCGTCGCTGACGATGTGATGCATCGTCAAGAGCAGCACGTGCTCGTCGTCGCGCAGACGCAGAAGCTGCCCGCGGACGAGCGGCCCGCGCGCGAGATCGAAGCCCAGCGCGGCCTCCGCGCGCGCCAGCTCGCGCGCGCGGCGTTCCCGCTCAGGCGCGTGCAGGGAGGTGAGGTTCACCAGCCCGAGCGTCAACTCGGCCGAATCGTGTATCTGTTGGACAGGCTCTCCGTCACGCGCAGGGAAGCTCGTGCGCAGGGCTTCGTGCCGTGCGACGATGGCGTTCAGGCTCCGCACGAGGGCGTCGGCATCGAGCCGGCCGCTCAGCCGCACGGCACAAGGGATGTTGTAAGCTGCGTTGCCCGGCTCCAACTGGTCTATGAACCACAGGCGCCTTTGCGCGAACGAGAGCGGCAACTCGCGGCTGCGCTCGACAGGCACCAGAGGCGGCGCGGGCGGCCGCCGCTGACCGGCGCGCTGCTTCTCCGTGACTTCCGTCGCCAACTGTGCCGGCGTCGGGTGGGTGAACAAGCTCTGCAAGGCGACTTCCACTCCCAGCAGGCTGCGCACGCGGGAGACGATGCGTGTGGCGAGCAGCGAATGTCCTCCCAACTCGAAGAAGTTCTCCTCCACTCCTACCCGACCCACGCCCAGCACCTCCTCCCAGATGCCGCACAGCAACTCCTCCACCGGCTCTCGCCTCCGCTCCGCTCCCGCTCCACCCTCGCTCCCGCCCCACTCCGGCTCCGGCAGCCTCCTCCTCTCCACCTTCCCGTTCGCCGTCCGCGGCATCTCCTCCAGCACCACATATCCTGACGGCACCATGTGCTCCGGCAGCCTCTCCCGCACGTGCCGCCGCAACTCCTCCCTCAGCCCCGCCAGCCCCGCCACCCCCACCACGTACGCCACCAGCCGCCGCTCTCCTCCCACCCCCTCCCGCGCCTCCACCACCGCCTCGCCCACCGCTGCATGCTCCACGAGCGCCGCCTCCACCTCCCCCAACTCGATCCGGTACCCTCTCACTT
>JBEVJD010000165.1:0-7428 GCA_040510435.1 Pyrinomonadaceae bacterium
CTTCGTCCCGCACGGGTGCTCCTGCCAGAACGCACGCACCCGCTCCTTCAAGCCCTGCCCCGCCCCCACACTCTGCTGCACGTTCGCCATGAAATACTTCGCCGACACCTGGACACCAACCACCGCACCACGCGGGCCCACACAGCGCACTTCCCGCCGCCCACACGAAACTCAGGAAATTACCATGCCGCTCCCGCCCCCGCCAAACGACCCCGAGATGAGTGCGCCCCTCTAACCGTGGGTGCGGGCTATGATGCCCGCACCCACGTCTAAAGCATCCGGGTGAATGCAGTAGCTCACTTCCCTTTTACTTTGCGTGTACTTTTGGCGGGGCTATCGTCTACTCGAACTAAGATATCGCCGGGCTCACAGTTGAGGGCTTTGCACAGGCGGTCGAGGGTATCGAGGCCAATCATCTTCTGCTGGTTATTCCAGATTTTGTGACAATTCGCGTAGGCTATCCCGCTCTCTTTCGACAGCGATAAAGGGTTATTAATTCCCTTCCCTTCGGCTACCTCTCTGACTCTCAGTTCAATCATGGCGGGGGCCTATCTCAATGAAGATAGTTTTCACTTGACGTACTATCTTCTTTGAGATAGTATCTCAAAGAAGATAGTAGAGGGCACTATGACGAGGCGGGCTGCACACCCGTTACAGCGCCGCAGCCCGCCTCCTTACGTCCCAACGAAAGGCAAATTCGAGGGTGAGTTTAGCAGATAACAGCCGATGCGCTGAGGAAAATCTGCTCTTCGCCCGCGAGGAGTTGGCCTCCGACATCGCTTCGATTCTGAAGGGCGACGCGTATTCGGCCGAGGCGTTGGCGCATCTGTTCATCATTTTGCGGGAGGCCATCGCGGGTGGGTTGGAGGGAATCAACCGGACGCGCGAGACGCTGGCGGCGGCCGTCGAGTTGACCTTCACGCACTCGCGCGCCCACGCCGCGGCACTCAGGCTGTACCTGCTCTCGCAGGAGGGGCAGTTAAAAGCCGAGGACGAGCCCGTGCGCTTAATCGGCGCGGCGATTGAAAGAAACACAGGCGTCACGAGTGCCGGTAAGATGTAGGGGATGTTGAGAGGGGCGTGGCCTTCAATTTATACCCTCACGCGCCGGAGTCGCGGAGCATGTCGCGGCGCGTCTGGCGCCATTTGAGGGTGGCGAGGAGGAGGCTGAGGAGGGCGAAGGCGCCTTCGAAGGCGAGGCCGCGGGCGGTGGCGGAGGCGAGGCTGTAGCGCGGCCGCGAGTGCGGCTCGTAGTCCGTGGGCGCCGAGACGCCGTAGCGGTACTGCGGCACGCCGTTGTCGTATCCCACGACCGCCCACTCGCCGGAGCGGTAACTGCTGTCGAGGTAGTAGTCGCCCTTGGTCACGACCTCTGTGTAGGCGATGGGGTTGAGCAGCAGCGGCGTGTTGGCGGGCTCGTCCATCAACGTGCCGGCCACCCCGGCGAAGGCGTAGACGAAGGCCAGCAGCGCCACGCCCGCCCAGCCCCCGAGCCGGAAGCGGAACATCGCGCAGAACTGCACGAAGGCCACGGTCGCCGCCAGCGTCAGCGCGAAGCAGAGCGCGATGGGCAGGAACTGCGTGCCGAGGTTGTACTCCGCGCGGTTGCCGAGCGGGTTGACGTGATAGCTCAGCCACAGCGCGAAGAGACCCGCGAGCGAGAAGCCCGCGGCGACGAGGATGGTCTGCGCCGAAGCCTTGATCTCGGAGCGCTGGAGCAGCGCCAGCGGCCCCGGCTCGGCGCTCCACCACTCGCGCAGCCGCGCGCGCGTCAGCGCCGACCCGCCCGCGAGCGCCGCCACCGCGCCCCAGCACAGAGCCATGTAGAACTGTAAGCGCCCCGCAGGCGACGTGTCGTCGAGGTGTCGCCCCCAGAGCAGCCCCGTCACGAGCGCGCACGCGCTCCCGAAGAAGAGCCACGCGGGGCCCGCGCCGAGCGGGATCAACTGCCAGGCTTTCACGCGCCTGACCGCGCCCGCGAACCCCCACACCCCCGCGAACCCGACCAGCCCGAGCACGACCGCGTACGCCGGCACGCGCGCGCCGTAGAAGTGCCACCAGAAGGAGCGGTAATACTGGTAGCGGTAAGTCGCTTCGCCGACCTCGCCCGCGCCGAAGTCGGCGAGATGGCGCGCCATCATCTCGTAGTCGGCCGTGAAGAACTGGTTGAGCGCGAGCGCCGTCACGGCCCCGCCGACCGCGACGAGCGGGCCCACGAGCAGCCCGCCGCGCGCCCCGCGCCCCGACGAACCGCTCAGCGCCGCCGACGCGTAGAGCCCGAGCGCCTGCCACGCGAACCCGCCGACCAGCAGGAAGAGGTAGAGCCGCGCCACCCCCTCCGGCGCGACGCCGCCGAGCCACGCCGCAACGAGCGCGCACGGCAAAAGCATCAGCGCGACGAAGTAGGCGAGCGCCCCCGCCCCCCAGAACTTGCCGGCCGCGAGCCGGAAGGGCGAGAGCAGACTCATCTGCTGGAAGATGGCCGTCCCGCGCAAACGCTCCTGCACGAACGAGAGCCCGGCCGTCGCCGGCCCGAGCACGAAGAGCAGCGCGAAGAGCAGCACCGTCAGCACGCCGTAGGCTGTGGCGCCGAACCTCTCCACATGCCGGGCGGCGCGCGCGGCCTCGTAACCGCTGTCGCGCACGTCCACTGGAACGTTGTAAGGCGAAGGCGCCGCGTTGTTCCACACGAGCCACGCGCCCGCCGCCAGCAGCGCGACGGTCAGCCCCGCGACGAAGAGCGCACGCCGCCGCGGCAGCGTCGTCCGCATCGCCCGCATGAACTCCGGGTTCAGACTCAACGAAGGATTCCAGGCCATGTTTAAGTACCTCTACTTCTGAAAAAGACGAGTAGACAGTAGTCAATAGTCAGTAGAAAAGCCGTCGGCGCTCGAACCCTACGTTTGTCATCCTCAACATTCTCAAGTGAAACCTACTGACTACTGTCTACTTCCTTCACGATACGTCGCGGCGTCCCGAGGCGAGGAAAACGTCCTCGACCGTCAGGCGGCGCTCGTAGAAGGAGACCAGGCCGGCGTGCGCCGCCGCGACCTCGCGGTGGAGCGCGGCCAGCTCCGCGCGCTCGCCGTTGAAGGTGAAGTCCACGGTCGCGCCCTCCACCTTAATCTTCTTCACGCCCGCGCGCGCGCCCAGGTCTTGCGCGAGCCGCGCGGCCGTCTCCGCGTCGAGCAATTCTACCCGGACGGGCGTGCCGCCCGCCAGCTCTTCGACCAGCGCGTCGATGCGCCCTGCGCGCGCCACGCGCCCGCGCTCCATGATGACGACCGAGGTGCTGAAGTCGGCCAGCTCCGTCAGGATGTGCGAGCTGACGAAGAGGGTCGTCCCCAACGCCGCGAGCTGCCGGATGAGGTCGCGCAGCTCGATGCGCGCGTGCGGGTCGAGCCCCGACGCGGGTTCGTCGAGGAGCAGCACCTTCGGCGCGTGCAGCAGCGTCTTCGCGATGACGAGCCGCTGCCGCATCCCGCGCGAGAGCGTGCCCACCTGCGCGTCGCGCTTCCCCGCGAGGTTCGTTAAGTTCAGCACGCCGTCGATCTTCTTGCCCAGCCCCTCGGGCGCGACCTCGTGCGCGCGCGCGAAGTATTCGAGGAAGTGCCGGACGCTCAGGTCGTCGTAGAGGCCGTAGGTGTCGGGCACGTAGCCGACGATGCGGTGCAGGCGCTTCGGCTCGGCCCCAACCTCGACACCCGCGACCTCGATCCGGCCGCTCGTCGGGCGCAACAGCCCCGCCAGCATCTTCAGCAGCGTCGTCTTCCCCGCCCCGTTCGGCCCCACCAGCGCGCACGTCTCGCCCGCGGGCACGAACAGGCTCACCCCGTGCACCGCCGGGTGCGTGTCGTAAAACTTCGTCAGTCCCGAAGTGCTGATCATTCCGATTCTTAGAACGCCGGCCGGGGTGTTTTGTTCCCCGCCTCGGCGAACTCTCAACGCCTTCTCTTGCCCGCCCCCCCGACGTTGATGATGCGGTCTAACAGTCTCTTGTCGTCGGGCAGGATGCCGGATTTGACGAGGCGCGGCGTGAGCGTGCGCCAGTTCGGGTCGGCGGCGAAGACGCGGCGGAAGAGCGGCAGCGCCTCCTCGACGCGGTTCATGTTGGCGAGCGCGACCGCGTGCCAGTAAATCATCTCGACGTTGTCGGGCACAAGCTGTTCGGCCGCCGCGTACTCGCGCAGGGCCGCCTCGTTGTCCTTGCGCTCGACGGCCGCGTCGCCCGCGTTCATGTGGTTGTACGCGCGCTGGAGTCTGACGAGCCGGCGCAACTCCTGCAAAGGCTCGGGGTGGTCGTCAACCCTCAGGTCGAAGAGGCGGTCGGCCCAGGGCTTGCCCGTGGACTTGCCCCGGACGACGACGAGGGCGGCCGACTGCCGGCCGCGTATGTCGCCGCCCGCCCGCTGGGCCGCGTCGAGCGCCGCCAGCATCCGCGAGGCCAGGTCGCCCCGCGCCGACTCGAAGGCGCGCGCCATCGCGGGCCAGACCGAAGCGTCCGACATCAGGTTGGCCTGCACCGAGTAGTTCGCGCCCACCTGGTCGCCCGCGGCCTCGATGCACTTCGCGCCCGTGTGCGCGGCGACGCGGCCGCGCGCGTCGATCATCGCCACCTGCCGCACGTCGCGCCCCTCGTCCTTCGCGATTAAAGTCTTCAGCGCCTCGCCCGCCGCCGCGCCGCCGCGCATCAGGTCGAGCCCGTCGCGCCCGTACGAAGGGTCTATGAACGACTGCGTCGCGACGGCGCCCACGCCCGCCTCGGCCCACGCCACCGACGAGCCGACCGAGAACCAGTGCGACTGCACGGCGACCCCCATCTCGCCCGTCGCGGGGTCGCGCGCCACGATGGAATAAGTGTGCACGGGGCGCAGCGGCCGCGGCGTGGAATTAACGCCGCCACCCTGCGCCTCGACGTTCGGCGTCTGCGCGGACGCGAGCAGCCCCGCGATGGTCAAGAGCGTCAACATTCGTCTCATCTTTAACGTCCCGCCTGCAAAGAAGAACAGAACCGCGAGCGGGTGCGTCTTACTCTGCGCGCCCCCACACGCGGCACCCCGACCCGCTCGCTACCGCTCGCGGTACGGGTAGAACGACCAGAAGCCCTGCGAGAAGCGCGCGGCGAAGAGCGCGAGCAGCAGCAGCGACCAGACCACGACGGCCGCGCCCCACGCGGGCCGCGACGCGCGCAGACGCGCCAGCAGGATGAAGGCCGGGAAGAGCACGAGCGTGTAACGCGGCACGCTCAGGACGAACTTCGTGCTCGTCCACAAGAGCCAGTTGCACGTCATCCACACCGCGTACGACGCGCGCAGGCGCAGCCACGCCCACACCGTCATCCCCAGCCCCAGCAGCACGAAGAAGAACTCCTGCCATCCGACTATCTGCGCGTCCGAAGGCGCGCGCCCCCACCCCGCGCGCCACGTCTCCGCGATGCCGACCCACGGCCACGTCAGAGACTTGGCCCAGTGGTCGCCCTGCATCTTCAGGAACTCGCGCGGGTTGCCGAAGACCCACCAGTTGATGAGGAGGTAGGCACCGAAGCCCGCGCCCACCAGCAGCAGCCAAAGCCACCCGGCGCGCGCACGTCGCCCCGCGCCCCTGTACTCCTCCCACGCCTCGAACGCGAGCGCCGGCAGCAGCAGCACGCCGTTGATGCGCGTCAACGCCGCCAAGCCCCCCAGCAGCCCCGCCGCCCACCAGCAACGCGCGCGCCCCGCCGCGAAGGCGCCCAGCGCGAGCGCGAGGAAGAGACTCTCGGTGTAGCCTATGTGCAGGAAGTAGGCGGTCGGGAAGACGAGCATGAAGAAGACCGAGGCGCGCGCCACCTCCTCCGGCTCGTCGATGAGTGCGAGCCTGTAGAGCAGCAGCCCGGCGGCGACCGAGGCGAGGGCTGAGACGAAGAAGGCCCCGAGCAGTTCGTCGCGCAGCACGAACGCCGCCGCGCGCACCAGCCACGGGTAGAGCGGGTAGAAGACTATCCAGCGCGCCTCGACGCCCTGTGCGACGTAGCCCATCCGCGCGATGTCGAGGTAGTGCGGCGCGTCCCAACGGTTCCAGATGGCGAGCCAGTCGTAGAAGGAGCCGAGCCGCTCGTTCTTCCAGAGGACGAACGCCTGCACGCCATACACCAACAGCAGCGCCTTCGACGCCAGCACCAGCCCCACCACCCGCGCGTCAAGCCACGCCGGGAGCCGCGCCGCGTGCTCTTTATGTTTGACGACCTTCTTCTTCATCTACACGTCAAGGAACTCGCGCTGCCACATCTCAAGCGTCAACAGTTGGAGGACTTGCAGGCCGAAGTCCTCGCGCCCCGAGAGGTTCGACTCGACCACGCGCCGCACCTCTTCGGGTCGGAAGAGCCCGCGCGCACGGACGACCTCCTCCGACAGAAGCTCGTCCACCAGCGGGCGCAAGGGCCCGCGCAGCCACGCGCGTATCGGCGCGCCGAAGCCCGCCTTCTTGCGCCACACCACCTCGCGCGGCAGCAGGCTTTCGGCCGCGCGCTTCAGGATGTACTTGCGCTTCAGGCCGCGCAGCTTCAGGCGCGGCGGCATCCGCGCCGCCAGCTCCACCAGCTCGTGATTCAGAAACGGCACGCGCACTTCGAGCGTCGCCGCCATCGAAGTCCTGTCGGTGTAGTCGAGGTTCAGGCAAGGCAGGAAAGTCTTCAGGTCAACATAAAGTAGTCGGTTGAGCGGCGCGGACTTCGCGCACCGCCCGAAGTAGCGACGGTGCATGTAGTACGCGTCCGCCTCGCCCACACCCTCGCGCGTCTCGTCGGTGTAAAGTCTCTGCTTCGCCTCGTCGGTGAAGTAGGTGCCAAAGCCCATGTAGCGCGACTCGAAGTCGAGCGCGGCGCTCTGCGCGAACTTCTTTGCGTTGCGGAGCGGCGCGGTCAGGCGGCCGGGTCGCCCGCCGGGGAGCGCCGACGCGACCGCGCGCATCGCCGGCCGCCGCAGAGCCGTCGGGACGGGGTCGAGCGCGCCCGCCAGACTCATCGCCAACTGTCGCGGGTAGCCCGCGAAGACCTCGTCGCCGCCCATCCCCGACAGCATCACCGTCAAAGTCTCCCGCGCCTCGCGCGAGACGAGATAACTCGGGATGGCCATGTCGATGAGCGGCATCTCCATGTGACGGACGAGCATCGGCAGGAGCTTCGCCACGTCGGGCCGCAGCATCGTCTCGTGGTAGTCGGCGTCGAGCAACTTGCCGACCTTACGCGCCCACGGCACGTCGCTGGGGATGATGTCGAAGCGCAGGTCTTCGTCCTCGATGCCGACGGTGTAGGTCGAGACGCGACGGCCGCCCCCGTGCCGCTTCATCAGGGCCGCGATGACCGACGAGTCCACGCCGCCCGAGAGGAACGCGCCGAGCGGCACGTCCGCCACCATCTCCATCCCGACCACGCGCTCCAACGTCTCCGAC
>JBEVJD010000166.1:0-7062 GCA_040510435.1 Pyrinomonadaceae bacterium
TCGGCCACGGCCTCCGGCTCGTTCGCGGTCGCCCACCACCCCGTGCGGCCGAGCCCCACGGGCCCGACGCCGAAGCGCCGGCCCTCGCCGTAAATCTCCGACGCCGTCCCCGCCGAGAGCGCCGCGTGTTCGAGCCGCGCCACGCCGCGCCAGACCGTGTAGCCGCGGTAGACGGGCTCGCCGTCGCCGAGCAACTGCGCGCGCACGCGCGAGTGCAGCCCGTCGGCACCGACGAGCACGTCGCACACGACCTCAGTCCCGTCCTCGAAACGCGCGCGCACTTCTTCCCTTTCAACCTCAAAACCGACGAAGGTCTTCCCCAGATGAACCGACCCCTGCGGGAGCGCGCGCAGCAGCGCGCCCTGCAAGTCCGCGCGATGGAGCGCGACGGCAGGCCACCCCGTCTCGGGGAAGGTGAAGCGGTTGTACTCGCGCCCCCCGCGCCCGAGCCAACGCGCGCGTTGGATGCGACCCGCGCGCGCGAGCACCGCCTCGCCCAGGCCCAGCCTCTCAAGCACCCTGAACGCGTTCGGCCACACGGCAATCGCCGCCCCGACTTCGAGCAACTCCGGCGCGCGCTCGTACACGGCGGGCTCGAACCCCTCCCGCCTCAAAGCCAACGCCGCCGCCAGGCCACCGATGCCGCCCCCGACGATCAAGACCCTCATGCGCGGATTCTCGCACAGCGGCGGCCCCTCCGGCCGCCCGAAATAATTTCGCGCCGCCGCGTGTGTGTTTCGCGGGCGATTCGGGTCGTATGTTGATGAGAGGGATTTCGTCCGGGCGCGCCCGCGCCCGCCGCCAACAGTCTTCCCCGTCAAACGCCCCACGCAGAGAAAGGAGTTTCGACCCCATGCTTTTAGACGAGAGACGCCTCAGGGAGACCGAGAGCCGTCTGAACTTCGAGCCGGAGCAGGTGCGCGAGAGCCTCGACCAGGCGCCCCCCATCCAGAACGACACGCCCGAGCGCCAGCAGAAGCGCGTCGCGCAGGTCGTGGCCTCCGCCGGCGGCGAGTCGGCGCGCCTCGACCTCGAACGCATCATCAACGGCAACGACCTGCTCAACATCAACTACCTCGACAAGGGGCTGCTCGCGGCGGCGGCCGTCGGGCGCGTCGTCGTCATCGGCTCGGACGGCGAGCCGCTCGGCTTCGGCACCGGCTCGCTCATTTCGCCGCGGCTGATGCTGACGAACAACCACGTGCTCCGCGACGCGGAGGTCGCGCGCAACAGCCAGTTTCAGTTCAACTACCAGTTCGACACGCGCGGCCGGCTGCTGCCGACCGAGGACTTCGACCTGCGCCCCGACGAGTTCTTCTACACGAACCGCGAACTGGACTTCACGGTCGTCGCCGTGGCCGAGGCGTCGCAGTCGGGGCGCGCCTCGCTCTCGCAGTATGGCGCGCTGCGGCTCAACCGCGAGGTCGGGAAGGTCTCGCCCGGCGAGAGCCTGACGATCATCCAGCACCCGGGCGGCAACCCCAAGCAGATCGCCGTGCGCGAGAACCAGTTGCTCAAGATCGACGAGTTCTTCCTCTGGTACATGACCGACACGGCTCCCGGCTCTTCGGGCTCGCCCGTCTTCAACGACCAGTGGCAGATCGTCGCGCTCCACCACTCGGGCGTGCCCGCCAGAGACGACGCGGGCAACTGGCTGACGGTGGACGGCCACATCTGGGACTCGACGACGATGGACGAGAGCCGCGTCAGGTGGATCGCCAACGAGGGCGTCCGCGTGAGCTGCATCGTCCAGGACGTGGAGAAGAATTGCTACCAGAACCGGCTCGCGCGCGAGTTCCTCGACAGCATCCAGCGCGCGCAGGGCGAGACGGCGGCGACTTCGGCAGTCCCGGCGACCATCCTCTCGACCATCCCCTCGTCAACCCCCTCGCTCGTCCACTCGCCCGCCGCGGCCCACGCGCTCGCGGGGAACGGCGGCGCGGGCTCCAACGGAAAGGACAGACCGATGAGCGACGTAATGACCAACGCGAACCAGCCGGGCGCAGGCATCCAGACTTCGTCTGAGACGCCCGCGGCGGCGACACAGACAAGCGTCCGCGCGGCACAGGGCGGCTCCGTGAGCATCGACGTGCCCCTGACCATCACCATCAGCCTCGGCGGCGCGGGCGCGGTCACGAACGGGCATGCGTCCGTCAACGGGGACACCGGCGCCGACGGCGGCGCGGGCGTCTCGGTGCCGCCGCCCTCGCTCGACGAGGCGGTCAGCATTGACCCGAACTACTCGAACCGCAAGGGCTACGACCAGAACTTTCTCGGCACGGGGCCGCGCGCCGTCGGGCTTCCGCGACTCTCGGACGCCTTGAAGGCGAAGGCCGCGGTCAACAAGAAGGCCGCGCCGGGCGCGGACAGAAACGTCCTGCCCTACCACCACTACAGCGCCGTGATGAACCGCGAGCGGCGGATGGCCTTCTACACGGCCGTCAACATCGACGGCCGCCTCAGCCGCCGCGTCAAGCGCGAGAAGGACAAGTGGTTCCGCGACCCGCGCATCGAAGCCTCCGAGCAGAACGGCGAAGACCTCTACGCCGGCAACGACCTCGACCGCGGCCACCTCGTGCGCCGGCTCGACCCGGCCTGGGGCGCGTCCGAGCCGGTGGCGAAGGTCGCCAACGACGACACGTTCCACTTCACCAACTGCTCGCCGCAGCACAAGGACTTCAACCAGAACCAGCAGACGTGGGCCGGGCTCGAAGACTACGTCCTCGACAACGCCGACGCCGAGGACTTCAAGGTCTCGGTCTTCACCGGCCCCGTCTTCGCGGGCAACGACCCCGAGTACCGCGGCTACCGGCTCCCGCGCCAGTTCTGGAAGGTGGTCGTCATGGTCAGACCCGGCGGCAAGCTCTCGGCGACGGCCTACCTGCTCAGCCAGGCGTCGCTCATCAAGAACCTCGAAGAGGCGTTCGTCTTCGGCGCTTACAAGACTTATCAGGTCTCCGTCAAGAAGATCGAAGGGCTGACCGGCCTCAACTTCGGCACCCTGAAGACCTTCGACCCGAAGAACAACCAGGAGTCCGACACAGTTGACGAGCTGGCGCACCTCGGCCAGATCGTCTTCTGACGGCGGCCAGGTGAAACTCTCGTAAGAGTTGACCACCGCAGAGACACGGCTTGAAGTTTTATTGCTTCAAGCCGTGTCTCTGTCTCTGCGGTGGTTAATCTTTCCCGGCCACACGCACGCGTGTTTGCTTTCCGCGCGGGCGGTGCGCGAGAATGGCGGTTCATTTTCGGTCGCCCGCCGTTCACAAGGAGAGTCGAACTAAAGTCTTATGCGCTGGTCACAGTATTTCATCCCCACGCTCCGCGAAGACCCCGCCGACGCGGAGGTCGTCTCACACCGTCTGCTCCTGCGCGCGGGCTTCATCCGCCAGCTCGGCGCGGGGATTTACTCGTTCCTCCCGCTGGGCTGGCGCGTCGCGCAGCGCGCGATGAGGGTCGTCCGCGAGGAGATGGACGCCGTCGGCGCGCAGGAGTTCTTCCTGCCCGCCATCCACCCCGCGGAGGTCTGGAAGGAGTCCGGCCGCTGGGAGGTGATGGGCGACACGATGTTCCGCCTGCGCGACCGCAAGGGCGCCGACATGTGCCTCGGCATGACGCACGAAGAGGTCTTCACCTCCATCGCGCGCCACGAGCTACGCTCGTACAAACAGCTCCCGCAGGTCTGGTACCAGATACAGACCAAGTTCCGCGACGAGGAGCGCCCCAAGTCCGGCCTCATGCGCCTGCGCCAGTTCATCATGAAGGACGCATACTCCTTCGACGTGGACAGGGCCGGCCTCGACAAGTCCTTTGAAGACCAGCGCGGGGCTTACAAAAAAATCTTCGACCGCTGCGGCCTCAAGTACCACATCGTCGAAGCCTCGTCCGGCGCGATGGGCGGGTCTGAGTCGAACGAGTTCATGGCACGGACTTCCGCGGGCGAGGACTTCATCGCCGTCTGCGAGTCGTGCGGCTACGCCGGCAACCTTGAGAAGGCGACTTCGCGGATTCCTCCAATCGAAGACGAGGCGGGGCTCGACGCGCCCGAAGAGTTCCCCACCCCCGGCGTGCGCACCATCGAAGACCTCGTGACCTTCCCCGGCGGCGCCGAAGCCTCCCGCCAGATCAAGACGCTCGTTTACGTCGCCACGGACGGCGCGACGCAGGAGCAGTACCCCGTGCTCGCGCTGCTGCGCGGCGACCACCAGTTGCACGAGGTCAAGCTCGGCGACTCGCTCGGCGCCTCGGCCGTGCGCGCCGCGCACCCCGAAGAGATACGCGAACTGCTCGGCGCTTCGGCCGGCAGCCTCGGCGGCGTCGGCGCGCGCGACAAGGCCGCCGCGTCGAAACAGAAGCCCCGCGTCATCGCCGACTCTTCCCTCAGGGGGCGCCGCGCCATGACGACCGGCGCGAACAAGGACGACCATCACCTGCGCGGCGTGGACATCGAGCGCGACATCAGGCCCGACCTCTGGGCCGACCTCCGCACCGTGCAGAAGGGCGAGGCGTGCCCGAACTGCGAGGCGGGCACGCTCGACATCTTCAAGGCGATGGAGATCGGCCACATCTTCAAATTGGGTACGAAGTACTCCGAGTCGATGGGCGCGACGGTGCTCACGCAGGAGGGCAAGGAGGCGCCCATCGTGATGGGCAGCTACGGCATCGGCGTCGAGCGCATCATGTCCGCGGCCGTCGAGCAGAGCCACGACGCCGACGGCATCGTCTGGCCCCGCGCGATTGCCCCCTTCGACGTGGTCGTCACCGTCACCAACGTCAAGCAGCAGGAGATCACCGACGCGGGCGAGCGGCTCTACGCGGAACTGCGCGGCGCCGGCCTCGAAGTCCTCCTCGACGACCGCGACGAGCGAGCCGGCGTCAAGTTCAAAGACGCCGACCTGATCGGCGTCCCCTTCCGCATCACCGTCGGCAAGAAGATTTCAGACGGCAAGGTCGAACTCTTCGACCGCGCCACGAAACAGTCCGAGGACGTGAGCCTCGACGACGTGGTCACACAGGTTCAGTCGCGCGCCCTCGCCGGGCTCTGAACGACAGGGCTGACCGAAGACTACCCGAAAGCGGCGTTTCCAATCCCGTCCGAGGATGGAAACGCCGCTTTTGTCGGGCGCGTGACTCCTTCCGTCCGCCTCCCCTTAGATATTTAAACACTTACATTTACAACACCAAGCTAATTTTTTTGCCTGAACTTCTGCCGAAAACCCAAACTAACTTGCAATGATTTTGTCAACGCTTGACACAATTACGTGACAAAGCTATTCTTCCTTCGTCCCAGGAAAGATTGAGCACAAAGCTCCTTCCGCCCTTCCCCCAAGTGACAACATAGATTGATTCGACGGCGTCCCGGCACGGCGGGTCACGAGGAGGGGTTGAAGTGCGCCGCCGCGTGGCCGCGCAGCCCCCGGCCCGCCACGTGGCGCACAGCACTTTTAACGCTCTAATATTTCGGAGAGAGAATTTCCCATGACGCCCATCGCCAACCCTTCGTCCGTCAACGAGTCGGACGCTTTCACCAAACACCTCGGCATGTTCACTCACCCGAAGGGCTCGCACCTGATCGAGCGCACGCGGCCGCTGGGCGAGTGGCTCGACCGGCGCATCGAGCTGGGGACGTGGCCCTACAGCCGCTCGCTCGAAACCTCGCCCGACACGACGGCGCGCGTGCGCAGCTCGAACGGGCTGGCGGTCGAGGGCGTCAACTTCGGCTCGCAGGACTACCTCGGGCTAGCCTCGCACCCGTCCGTGCACGACGCGGCCATCCGCGCTCTCGCCGACTACGGCCCGCACAGCGCCGCCTCGGCCATCCTCCAGGGTAACACCGGTCTCTCGCGCCGCCTCGAGCGCGCCATCGCCGAGCACGTCGCGGCCGAGCACGTGCTGCTCTTCCCGACGGGCTGGGCCGCGGGGTTCGGCACCATCGTCGGGCTCGTCAGGCCGAATGACCACGTCGTGCTCGACCAGAACTCGCACGCGTGTCTCATGCAGGGCGCGCGCGCCGCGACGGACAAGCACACCTTCTTCCGCCACCGCGACACGGAGGACGCGCGCCGCAAGCTCGCAAGGATTCGCGCGAAGGACACGGAGAACGCCATCCTCGTCGTCACCGAGGGACTGTTTTCGATGGACTCGGACAGCCCCGACATCCTCGCGCTTCAGGAGGTCTGCCGCGAGTTCGGCGCCGTGCTGATGGTTGACGTGGCGCATGACCTCGGCGCGTCGGGGCCGCAGGGGACGGGGCGCTTGGGGCTTCAGGGCGCGCTCGGCAAGGTTGACCTCGTGATGGGCGCCTTCTCGAAGGCGTTCGCGAGCAACGGCGGCTTCCTCGCGACGAACAGCGAGTCGGTCAGGCACTACGTCAGCATCTACGGCGGCTCGCACGCCTTCTCGAACGCGCTCTCGCCGATACAGGCCGGCGTCGTCCTCGAATCGCTACGCATCGTGCGCTCGGAGGAGGGCGACCGGCTGCGCGCGAAGTCCGCGGCGAACATCCTGCGCCTGCGCTCGGCGTTCGAGGCCGAGGGGCTTGAGTGCTACGGCGAGCCGTCGAACATCGTCCCCGTCGGCGTGGGCGACGAGCGGCTGGCGAAGTGGATGGGGCGCTCGCTCGAAGAGAACGGGCTCATCGCCAACCTCGTCGAGTACCCGGCCGTCGCGCGCGGCAAGGCGCGCTTCCGCTTCCAGGTCATGGCCTCGCACACAGACGAACAACTCGACCGCGGCGTCGCAACCTTCCGCCGCGCCCTCGTCGAAGCACGGCAAAGACTCGCGGAATGAAGAGCAGTAGACAGTAGTCAGTAGTCAGTAGTCAGTAGAAAAAAAGAGGCGGCGCGCTTCAGCCTTCGGGCCGGGCGCGCCGCTTTGTCTTCCTACTGACTACTGTCTACTGACTACTGTCTACTGCTTTCTAATTCGTCAGCTCGTTGACGAGGAGCGTGAGGGCGTTGTCCTGGAGCGTCTTGTTGTTCTGCAAGTCGCTGTGGAGGTCGCAGGCGAAGGCGGCGTAGGCGACGGGCAGCGGCGTCTCGTAGAGCGCGCTCGCGCGTGCGG